>NZ_VZPF01000128.1 GCF_008801695.1 Pantoea stewartii subsp. stewartii | reverse complement strand
ATATGCTCGGCCATTATTCCTTTACGCTGGCAGAACTGGTGACGAAAGGGCATCTGCGGCCATTAAAAGAGGCGTCGGAGGAAGAAAACATTGCTTAGCGTGAGTTTTCGTTCCACTGAGCGTCAGAGCCCCTTACGCAGGCCACCTGGGGATCATAGGTCTGACACTGCTGGTCTTATCCTGAGCAGGGAGAACGTGGGGGTCAGTTTGGAGATCGGAAATTATTGTACGTTTGTTTAGTTCATTTTTTTGTCCAGCCAGAGATGTTTCCGATCTCCGCCCCCCCAGTCAGACTGGCGAGCAGTGCGCAGCCAGTAATTTATGCCCGAAGGGCATTAAAGGCGACATTCTGATGTTAAAAAGGGGGTTGAACATGAATCGCCGTCGCCCGGCGAAGCCGGTACATTTCTGATAGGTTTTACCAATCACCCCCCTTCCCTGCTAAGCCAAAACCCACTAAACGCGATGATATGGTTCATTTCCCCCACGGGGGTGCGCAGTTAGCGCAACGGTCCGTAGGGCCGGGGCGTGGTACTGCGAGTTAGCGCGCTTGCGCGCTTACGGGGGATATGGCACAGCGCCTGAAGCGGCCTTTTCTGAAGCGACGTAAATACTAGTTACAACATCCTTCTTAAAGCGAGGGTGTTCCGGCCCTTTGGGCCGGGGCGGCGTCGCTTTAGCAGGGGTAAGGGGTTTGCTGGTAGTGAGATTCTGGCCAGAAGGGGGCCCGGCGCTTGCGACGGGAGGTACTTTTGATGTTTTTCTGAGCGCGCGGCCGTGAGGCCGCTGCATGCGAAGGCATTTTTCGTTATCCACAGAGTGGCCGCAGACAAAGATCTACTCTGGAATGTAATGAACGGAGAGATAAAAAAGGTGAAGTAAGACTGTTTTGCGGAATGCCTTTTATTCGATTCCGGGATGTTTCACTTATTCATTTGCGGATTTCTGTGTAAAAAAAAGAGAAGGTGGCCATTGCGGTCCATAACGGCCAGCTGAACGTCACAGCGCACGGGAGAGCAAAGGTGGGAAGGACAAAAAACGAACGGAATGGACGAAAAAAACCAGCACGAAAAGCCCCGGGCAGGGGCCTGTAAACAGGAAGGTTGTTGTTTGTCTGTGGATGCTAGTCCGGTGGAGAAAGCGCCAGATCCAGCTGGTAAAGATGCTGGATGGCCAGCGCCTTTAGACGCTCAGATGTACACCAGTACGCTTCGTCAGGCGGCAGGGTGCGGTAAATCCATTCAGACATGGCATGGAGTCGTTCATCTGCCGGCAGCTTAATCAGATTGTTGGCACGTTTACGCTCCGCGCCTTTTTTGCGGCGGTAAATCAGTGCTTCACGGCGCTTACGGCCCGACCAGCATTTGCGGGCCGTGTGAGGCTGCACATCATCATGCTCGCTCATCACGCCTTCCTGGATCAGTTGCTCACGTTCGGCGCTCTGGCGGAGTTTCTTCTCCTGCTCTTTAAAGAGCTTGTCCATATCGACACCCAGCATCTGGAACCCCACGGGCGTAATATAAACATAGGTCGGCAGCCAGGAGCGGGATTCACGATCCCAGGTACGCTCATCCGCCAGCCCCAGCACACCAAAGCGTACCTGTTCTTCAATAAGGCGGGATAAGCGTGACACCGTCACTTCTGTTTCCGGAATGACATTACCGTCAGCATCCTTCGGGCTTAGCTCTCTGGCCAGCCGGGAGATACACATGCCGACGGTGTGCTTGCCGGCGTCGCAGAAACTGATGAGCAGAGGCCAGAAAGCATCGATCAGACGCTGGCGCTCCGGCCGGAAGCCATACTTACGCCCCGCCTTGCGGCGGCCGGCGACATAGAGAGGATGACGCGAGACGTGAATACGCAGTCTGGGCTGCCTGGTGGTCTTGTCAAACATCACAAGCCGGTTGTAGGCATGGCCAAGCTGTCCGGAGAGCTTTTTATAGCGCTCAGGACGGAACCAGGACGGGTTTTCACATTTGGCTTTTGTGGAGTGTTCACCGCGTGTGCGGCGGGTCTGCTTTTTGACCGGCTCAACGAGAAAATTATCCTGAGTGCCGGCATCGACATCCTGCCAGAAACGGGTTAACTCTTCGGCCGGAAGCTCAGACCAGTGAACAGAAATTTGATTGTCATTCACAGCGGCCTGTTCTTATGGCGGCCGGGTGTTGTTTTCTATGGTGCATGCGTTATAATCCTTCACAGGCAACGCGCCTGCTTTTAGGCTCCCTGAATATCTGACTGGTCCGCCAAAACGAGACAGATTTCAGGGAGTTTTTGCATTCAGGCTCCGGGAAATGCCCGTCACCTGCTCCTGAGCGTCTTAATGGACACGCCCCATCCTTGTTTGTCTTCCGGAAGTCCGCATTTCTCCCGAAAAGTCATCTCCTGCCACCTGCCTGCTTCACCACAAAGCAGTCAAACCGTAAGTTTGAGTTAGGTCACAAAAGTAATCTGAATCAACAATCTGACCCACCACAAGACGATCGCCGACGATCTGAATACTACCCGTTCATTACAGTTTTTTCCAGACGTAAGACCAGATATCGACGAGAGTATGCGGTTATAACCTGCAGAATGATGTCAGTTTCACCGGCAGCGCTCGCCGCAGCATCAGGCCGGACGGCCTGATCGAGGAAGCGCAGGAGAACAGGTACAGAAGATGGCTTTAACGCGCGGAACCTGAAAATGGCGATTTCTGGCGGGATCTCGCCTTCAGGTAAAAGGATCAGTGCTGTGGGGTCGCTTTCCGGATTGCAGCCTGCAGTTTCTCCGCCGTCACCGCTTCAGGAAACACCGTGATGGTCGCTGGAGTGGCTCCACTGACTGGCATGACAATGATCCCGGGAGTGCCCGTCAGCCCCAGAGCCTCCGCCAGATTGCTGTTTTTTTCCAGTAATGGTGTGTTGTCAGCCCGTTCAGGTGTGTTCAGGCCCGCCTTTACCGCTGCCCCCCGGATATCGTCTGCGGTCAGTTTTCCCTCATTATGGCCCGTCGCGTAGACCGCATTATGGTAGGTGACATACGCCTGCGGGCCTTTTTCTTTCCAGACTGACAGCCCCAGCTGTGCGGCCTGAAGGGAGACTTCCCAGCGGTTGCCAAATATTGGCCACTCTTTGAAAATGTACCGGACGTCCGGCTGCGCTTTCATCACCTTTTCCAGCTCCGGCGCGAAGCCACTGCAGAACACACACTGGTAGTCGAAGAATTCAATGACCGCGACCTTCGCGTTATCAGGGCCGAAAGCCGGCGTATCCCTGTCGTGCAGGAGAGCATCCTGATTTTCCATGACGCTGAGTGCATATCTGGTCTGCTGACGCTGTTGTTGCTGCACCTGTAGCTTCTGGCTGACCGTGACCAGAATTTCCGGGTGAGCCACCAGATAATCTGCAGCAATTTCACCGATCCGTGTTTCCTGCTCCGGGCTGAATACGGGCTGTGGAGCCGATGCATGGGCAGTGGAAATTAAGCCTTTGTATGTTGTAACTAAAACAATAGCAATCTGATGTAATTTCATGACAGTGTTCTCTTGTGAAATGGAGGTATTAACGTTCTTTCTGAATGGTACGGTTGAGGGTCTGTTCATCATGCTCTGGCATGCGGTCACGCCCGGCCTGTTCTGCTGCCCGGACTAAATCCCGCTCTGCATTTGCCAGATCGGCAACGACACGTGAGGCCCGTTCCTGCTCGCCGGAATGCCTGCCGGACCTGTCGATTTCACTCCGGATACGTTCTGCAGCCACCTGTTCCCGGCCCTCGCTGTTCTCACTTTCCCGCACAGCGGCAAGAACGCCGGTGTCCGGGTTAACCGGTTCGGGCTTCACAGGGTTGTTTTCATCCGGCCGCAGTTTCACCACCTCTTCCTGTGGCAGTTCTGCAGGTTTTGTCTCCCCCGGTTTAACGCGTCCGGCCTCTTCCTGACGAACCTGTCCGGCTCGCGCCAGCTCACCCTGGTTCGGCTGATTTGCCAGCTCATCGCTGAGCGTGGCCATGAGGCGCTGGGGTTCATCATGCCGGACACCGCCACTGACCTTCAGCAGCCATGCGGAGGGAGCCTCTTCACCGGTCTGCCACACCACGCCATCTTTCGGATGGTTCCGGACGGCATCCAGCGCGGTCGACGCCCGCGGACTCCAGCACGGACATGGCGTTACCGTTTGCCTGACGCCCGGCGCTGTCGAGAAAGACCAGCTGTGCATCCTGCGCGCGCGCTTCGCCCAGCAGAACCAGCGTCTCCTTTAGCCCCAGGCGCTCCGCCCCTTCGATAATCAGCGTGCTCTGGGGCTTCAGGTGGAAATCACCGCTCAGAACATGCTGCCGGCTGATAATCCGCTCCCGCAAATCGTCGGATTTCGCCAGTGAAATTGCGCGCTCGGCAGAGCTGGCCAGCACCTGCACATCACGACCGTTCGCGCCGGCAATACCGGCCAGCTGCGCGGTCAGCTCACGGATGCCCGCCACGCCTGACGGGGCATTCATCAGAACCAGGGCGTCCTTCTCCACAACTTCCAGCGCCGCCGGCGCGTACTGCGCCGGGCGGGTGAAACTGACGACTTTTGTGGATTTGAGATGTTCCTGACTTAGCGCCTGGATCGAGAGTTCATCCAGCAGGTGAATACGGGAGGTAAATACCCCTTTCTCACTGTCCAGAGGCACGATCATGCCGTCCTTCAGCGCCGCATCGATGGCCACACGAATATCCTGAATCTCCGGCAGACTCTTTTTGACGATTTACTGAAGGAGGAGAAGACCGTAGAGAAAAGACGTTGTTTTCTTTGTCTTCGGTGACAGGGTCTGTCACCGTGCTGTGATTATCAGTTACTACCTCCGGAGCCACTGGCGCTATTCGCGATGTGATGGGTTCTCTGGCAGATACCGGCTTCTGTTCAGGTACAGCGCTACGCGAAGATTTCGGTTCCTCCATTCGAGTTCGAACCACTTTTTCGACGGCCGGTGAGCCGGATGCCCCTGCAGAAGAAACCGGATCAGGACCGTTAGCTGCAGATGATGTCTCGCTCCCCTTCTCCAGCACTTCATCGCCGGTCGGGAACGTCAGACCTGCAGCAGCCGCTGCGCGTTCGTTCTCCTGAATAACTCTCTCCAGTTCCGGACTGAGCGCATCGCGGATGTTGCGCTCGATCAGGCCTGCCTGACGCTTCTTCAGCGAGCGGTATTTCAGCTTCAGACGAACAACCGGATACTCACCCGGGAGGCGCACGTAGAAGTTGAGGTTTGGCAGACGCATGATCTGCTCGTAGTCGACAATGGGGTTATTGACCTCGTCCTTACCGAGGGACACACCATCACGCACCTGGTCCAGACCGTAGCTGTTCTGCTCACGGATTTTGCGCTTACGCTGGTTGCCCAGTTCCTCTTCCACAACTTTGGCCATCTCGGCGCTCGGCGAACGTCCGTACATACGGGTGTTCATCAGGTCAAAGATGCTTTTGGCCAGTTCACGGCCGTATACGTGAACCAGCTGTGCCATGTTTTGCATCCCCAGCACAAAACAACCGCCAAATTTACGCGCCTCGGCAAGCGTCTCGGCCAGCTCGGGGATGCGCTGCAGGCTGGGGACTTCATCGATAATGAACCACACGCGGCGGTCGCTGTTCTCGCCCATGCTCTGCAGCATCAGTGTGGCCAGAGATACCCACAGCGAGATCAGCGGGCGTACACTCTTACGGTGACGGGCCTGGGTTGAAATAAACAGCCAGCTGCTGTCATAGCGTTCCTGCGTCATCCACTCCCGGATGGTGAACGGCGGCTTCGTTCCGTCATCCAGCCCCTGCAGATAGCGAAGGGCTTTGGCGTAGTTGGTCACCACTGAGCGAATGGATATGGCCGTTTTTTCGATCTTCTCCTCCACCAGGTTGGCTGAAGGCGTGTTGGCCAGATAGTCACGCAGATTTTTCATGCTGAGTGACAGCAGGGTTTTGAGGAAGCGGGGGAAACCCCGCTTTTTTAATGCGCGGAATTCAGCGGCGCATCGAGAAAGAATCGTGTTATCACATCGCCGATAAGTTCCCGGTGATTGAGGGTGTGCAGGTCATGGCACTCAAAGAAACGCTCTCCGTACCGGACAAAAATTGCGGTCACATCCCCGCCCGTAAATACCATCGATTTGAACGACTCCCCGCCATACCCTCTGCACCAGTCCACTGGCGGCAGTGTTTCCATCTGGTCGATATAACGGGCTTCGGTAATTTCCGCCCACGGGCGGCGATAGCCGTTATTCTGCTTTTCCTGTACCTGAGTCGCGGGGATCAGCTCCGCATCCGGATAGAGACGGCGCAGGGTTTCCAGCGTTTTCTCTTCACGCAGAGTGACCCACTGATCATCCAGCTGTGTTGCACGGTCATAAACGGCGTTATGAGACGGAACGAAAAAGGCCATTGTTGCAGCGGTCGGGGGGGTAACGTTCATCTTTCTGACTCCTGTGTGATGTGGTTCCGTGCAACGGTGGCCGCACGGGTTAAACCGGATTTAAATGTCAATGCCTGCGCGCGCGATCAGGCGGGCAAACTGTTTGAAGTGGTCAGCTTCAGCCACATTGATATGGCGGAACTGTTTATCGACGCCGCTGCTGAGGACGTAGGAGTAGCTGCAGTTCATCGTTTCCGGGCAGCTTCTGCGCAGTTTCTTCAGCTCAGCAAGGCTGCTGAACTCCAGAACGTCGGCTTCCTCATCTGAGTTTTTTTTCTGCTCAGCGACGAGGATCGTGTACGAGACGGGTTTTCCCCCTATCTTCCTGGAAGATTCGGGAGCGGCGGTTCTGACGTTGACGTTTTGTGTGTGCATCCTGGTTTTCTCCTGTGGTGATGGTTGTCCATCTCCCTGGTGAGTTCTCTCGCGGCAAAGGGCAAAGGGAGCAACGGCAGGGCGGCAGGAGAAGGCCGGAGACGAAAGTTTTTGCGGCACGCAAAAAGTTTTGGCGGAGTGCATTTCACCCTTCGGATGACGAACTGACGGTGCTACAAGCAGCCCTCCGCGTGAGGACACACGGGGAATGGCTTCACCACATGAACAGGATGCACACACCCGACACGTCGGAACGGCGTGGCGGCTTGACGAGATTTGGTAGCTATACGCGACATCTGCGAATGCATTAATATTGCTAAATCGGTTTAGCGACCGAGAAGTTAACGGATATTGTGTGTTGTGCACCATATAGTGATGATACATTTTCAGGACGTCCCCGACCGGTGACGTCTTTTTTGTAAGCGTCGCATTCAGACCGTATTGACGTTCAGGCAGAGGGAAGCTCGACCTTCCATGGCAGCAGATCGCGGACCCGGTTCACCGGCCAGTCCTGTATATGACCGATGACGTAACGCAACCACGTCTCGGGGTCAACGCCGTTAAGCCGGCAGGTGACGATCAGAGAGTAGAGGATCGCCGCACGTTCTCCGC
>NZ_VZPF01000127.1 GCF_008801695.1 Pantoea stewartii subsp. stewartii | reverse complement strand
ATGTCGAACGGTTGTGGCAGGCGCTTCATGAGACAATAACCCGAAATCACCAGTGCAGTTCAATGTGGCAACTGTTGAAAAAGGTCCATCACTTTATGAATACCGTCAGCCCATTCCCCGGGGGAAAACATGGGCTGGCTAAAGTGTAGCGGTATTAGGATCAGTTATTTAGTCCGGTGAGTGCGTTTAACACGTTTTCCAAGTCTTCACCGTAGTTATAGTGTGCATTTTCGTCAGCACTTTGAAACGAGTTGATTTTATCAATATTTGCCATCAGAAAATCAAAAGCTGCATTTACAGCCTTCATCAGTTCAGCACCTAATGGATTACGATCTGGATGATATTTCAAAGCCGCTTTTTTATATGCAGCCTTGATATCCATCTCCGTTAATTCACCTGATAAGCCAAAAACGTTTAATGCTTCCTGAATATTCATATTTTTCTCCCGCCCGTTTGGGCTACTGGAAAAGGTAGGGAACTATTCCCGACCAACAAACCCATTATACCATCAAATGATGGCATATCAACTATTAATTACTCCCGTATTCAACGTTAATACGTGGTGATTACAGTATGAAAATACCGTGATGCCTTAACTAGCCAGCCCTCTGCCTGCTTTGAACTTGTTCTTATCGTTCTGCCAGGCTGCATTGTCATTACATGGGGCATGTAAGATGCTCATTCCGATAGAACATACACCGCTCGCCGCAGCCGAACGGCCGAGCGTAGCGAGTTAGTGAGCGAGGAAG
This sequence comes from Pantoea stewartii subsp. stewartii, assembly GCF_008801695.1. Classification (GTDB taxonomy): domain Bacteria; phylum Pseudomonadota; class Gammaproteobacteria; order Enterobacterales; family Enterobacteriaceae; genus Pantoea; species Pantoea stewartii. The sequence continues at coordinate 6,732 of NZ_VZPF01000127.1, read as the reverse complement.
CGGAAGTGAGCCATTTCTAAACCAGGAACCGGACACACCAAGCTTAAATTTCACTATAGAAATCATATGTAGGAGAGTTTCACCAACGTTTGCATGCCATGAAACTTGCACGAACCCGTAATTAAGACTATAGTAATTGTTACGGATTCATGGATGTAATGAGTGTCATGGGAATTTATTTAACACCTGAATTTGAGACAGAACGCCACAAAGCCCGCATCAGCAATACCATGTTGTGCAAAGCTGCTAAGGCTATTTTTTCTGGTCTGCCTGGTGATCCACTTGGAAAATTCACCTTTAAAAAGCGGCTCGGCTTGCCCGGAGTAGGAGCCAGAGATGGAGCACGGTCAATCGTTTTTTTCAATGATGGCGACAACATTTTCTTCTTTGATATGTACCTGAAAAGTGGGCTTTCAAAAAAGAAAGGAAAGGAGCTTGAAGATGATGAAATTGATGCTTACTGCAATATCGCAAAAGATTTTATCTCAATGAGTCCAGCAACAATAAAGAAGTTACTCTCTGATAAAGAACTGATCGAGGTAAATTGTGATGACTGAACGTCTGAAACACATTAAAGGTATGGCTGAACGCTATAATAAACTAGGCGTGGTAAAAGATGAAACCGTAGCTGCAATTGATGCAGCAGTCGCAGCCCGTAATATCCCTGCGATCCGGATCATGACCGGCAGCCAGATAAAGGAAGTCCGCACTCGCTACAACATGTCGCAAGCCGCATTGGCTATAACAACCGGCATGTCTGTAGAAAGCGTATCCAAATGGGAGCGAAACGAAAGCAAACCGAATAAGGCTGCTCTGCGGATCATTAACATCATCGATGCTAAAGGGCCGCAGGTTTTCATGGCATAACGATGCTGGTTTCATAAAAGAGCCGCGCAGCGGCTTTTTTATCTCCCCTAAGACGTATAGAGTAGGCATATGGAAATCTTAATATCCCTGATTATCGCCGCTATTCCTGTTGCCTACCTGATATGGGATCGCTATTTCCGTATTTTCCCGTTGTCATATTTCGGCATAGAGAATGTCCAGCGGATCGCTAAATGGGAAAGCCCGGAGTGGCGCGAACAGGTTTTTAGTCGCGGGGGAATGACCAGCAGAGAATGGATCAGGGTTAATACCCGCCAACTGGAGGCTATCAGCGCCGAGCTACGCCGCCGTAATCTTTAATCCTCGCGTCGGTTTGTGTAGAGCCTGACGGCTGTCCCTCCTCCCCCCTCGTCAGTCTGGACAAAGCGAGATAATCAGAGGCAACCTGTTTTTTATGGCCGGATACAGGCATCGCTTACGTCATAGTTGCCAGTACTGTTAAAGTATACGTGACCGTTTTTTTATAGAAATCTCATATGCTATTTTATTAATATGAAAAATATTTTTTAAGAAGGATATTTATATGCCTATAAGTGGAATTGGTAGTGGCTCTCAAAATTACGGGGTCTCCAGCACATCTGCAAACGTCCGCAATCAAACCTCTTCATCGTCGGAGTTGGCACGCAACATTTATAAAGTTCAGCAGTCAACATACGGATTTAGCAGGGGGCATCAGCGCCAGAATGCTGTAGATTTCCGTGTGGAAACATCCATTAAGTCAACAAGTTTTGGTAATCCAGTCTCCCGTTCTACTACCACCCTGGTAGATAAACTTGGGAGCGGTACTAAAATAAAACCTTAAAATTAATTATTAACCCTGTTGGCATATAAGGATTATAAGATGCAGATAGTCAATTACTTTCGTGCAAAATACTTACACAGCAGCAATGCTGCATTCAGTCTGGCAATGAAAAATAATAAGTACATTTCATTTGCAGAAAAAATCATCTCAGTTAAAAATGAAAATATGCACTGTGAAATTATTCACACGCACTCTTCTCTGAGAAAAGAAGTATTGACTAAGGGTAAAATATTAAAGTATGAGCATTTATTGGAAAACATTCAAAAAATAAAGCCGCAACCTTATCAAAATTCTGATGTTTTAAAATATAGTAATCATCTTCCCAGGCTGGCAGTAATAAAATATAACGGAAATGATCATGAGTATTTTCTTCCGTACAACAATCAGCCAAAAGGTATAACTATTACCACTGCCAAAGAAAGTCTTGTTTGAATATCAAGGAAGTAGCACGACGGCATAGGCCCGTGACTTCCAGATCATTGCCTGATAGGCCGTTAAGCAGTACGGCCTCTGCTACAGGTTTAGGGGTTTGAAGCCCAATGGAACGGAAACGTACGTTAAGAGCATAACCATATGATTTTTAGTCTATAAATTCGTAGAGATGCAGGTCAGATTTACGTTGAATTGATTACCGAGTTTATTAACACTGGAAGTGCCGAAAACCGTATGATTACTGGTATCAACGGAAAGAGTAAATAAAACCCTCGTTTTCTTTACCACCCAAAACTGCTCAAAAAATACACTTAGCGTACGATCTAGTACGGTTGGGCTTCAAACCCCGTTTATTAGAGAGTTTTCACGCTAATCCTCCCCCACCCTTTAATACTCCTAAAAGTTATGCCAGTTCGATATAAGTATCCCTATACCGAACTGGCAGAATCCGGTACTGTTTATCTGCATGACACCAACCCTAACCAGACCGGTATCACCAAAGGACTCTAACAGTACCATGTCCATGTTTGTTCGCGCCTACCTTCGGGCCTCCACCAGTGAGCAGGATGCTCAACGTGCCCGCGATATGCTTGACCGCTTTGCTCATGAGCATAATGTCATCATCTGTAACTATTATGCTGAAAATGAATCAGGCGCACGCCTGGAGCGGCCCGAACTTTTCCGTTTGCTCAATGACAGCCGCCCTGGGGATGTATTGCTTATTGAGGACGTCGATCGTCTTTCACGCTTAAAAGGGGATGAGTGGGAGAAACTTAAAGCGATCATCCGCCAGCGTGGCGTGTGGGTTGTGGCCGTTAATGTACCCACCACCTGGCAGCACCTTTCCCCCAGAGCCAATGAATTTGACAGCCGAATGTTTGCGGCCATCAATGATATGTTGCTCGATATGCTGGCCGCTATTGCACGGCGTGATTACGAACAGCGGCGGGAACGTCAGCAACAGGGAATAACCAAAGCGAAAGCGGCGGGTAAATACCGTGGGCGGCAAGTCAATAAGCCACGTTACGATGCTATCAACCGGTTATTGTTGAGCGGTAGCTCCTGGACTCAGGTACAGAAAACGATAGGTTGCAGCCGAAGCACTATCAGCAGTGCCATCAAATATGCAGCCAGCAAGACTGAGGCTAAAACCCCAGAAGAAACTCATGTGGCCTCCCCTGCCCCACATTCTATGACCTTATTTGTATCGATTGAAAATGGCAGTAAATTTACCCGTGGTAAGAAAAAAACCAGAGAGTTGATTGACTGGTTCATCGAGGCTGAATTTGAGGGTCAAATTTTAGGGGGGAATGAATACCGGATACCTCTGACTGCTGAAATGGACGAGCAGTTGAAAGAACAGGTAGAGTATTTATTCAGTGAAATTAATATGATAGCTGATGATCGCAACTGTATAGTCATTGACTGTCTGCTGACAAATGACCAGACTCACCAGGGTTGGGATGAATGTGATGGAGGGTGGCAAACATAGTCGCCAATATGCACGACAGAACTGAATCACAATTTAGGTCTATCGGATTTATTACATAATATACAGTTAGAAAAATTTTTAAAAGCCTATACAACTGTATAGGCTTTCTCTTTACTTATGTATATACACTTGCATTTACACATTAGGTATTTTCAACTAGTAACTGCGCCAGTTTCTGAATTAACTTATCGTCATCAAGATAACAGGCGGCTCTAAGCACACGGGAGCGGGTAATATTTTTCTGCGGAAGTTTCTCCTGCACTTTATCAACTAGCATGGACAGGGCATCATCATCCAGACCGGTAAGGCGCAGGTTCATTTGTCTACCGGTTGTAATATTTCGCCGTTCTACAACGCGCGTTACGCCTTTCGCGATGCGATCACTTCTTCCCACCCTTGGCCTCCTCAATCTGCTGCAATAGCTCTTGTGTGAACGCTTTATAGTCACGATAAGGACGTTCGTTTTTAGCAAACATCATCATCGGGCGATGCACATCTGTAGCCTGCTTGAAAAGCTCACTCTGACGGATTTCAGTTTTAGCGACTTTATAGCCAGATTCACTGATGTACCCATCAATGGATTTTTTCATTTTGGAGTGAGATACATTTACCTTTGTCTTTACAAGTGTATATACAAAATCATTGTTACGCTTCACTTCACGCACCACCTGGAAAAGGTCAGCGATGCCTTTAACTGCCCTACGATCCATGTCGACCGGCACAACAATATTATTGGTGATAAGTAGCGCGTTCTCGATGCTTAGGTCAATCGCCGGACGCAGATCAATAAGAATGTAATCGTACTCAGTTTTTAATCTGGCGAGTCCCTCTTCCAGAATATTGAGCCTGTGACGAAAACGCTCGGCGCTACGCGCTTCCACTGCCAGCGTAATATCAGCCGGAATGACGTCAAGATTCGGTATGGCCACCTCACCGTCCAGCGCGGTATAAACCAGTTTGTTCGTATCAAATTTCGGGTCTTCGAAGAGATCGGTGATGGTGTAATCTTCGTCACCACGACCCACGTCGTCGCTCAGGTTTCCCTGATGGTCAAGGTCAACCAGCAGAGTCCTGTAGCCAGCGGCAGCTAGTGCACAACCGACAGCAATACAACTCGTCGTTTTGGCCACACCACCTTTACTGTTCGCAAAAGAAATAATGTAGGGCTTGTTCATCTGACACCACCATGTATATACAAAGTTATATACATAATACGTAAATTCTGGAATCTGTCAATGTATATACAAAAGCATATGCAAAATCAGTGAAGCTAAAAAACACCGGCTACTTAACTTGACAATATCAGCACCATAATTCAATTTATAAGCAATTTAAGAAAATGGAGGTAAGGTATGAGAATCAGATTTACGCTGACTGAAGGGTTCGATAAGATTTATCACCCGTTGCGCTTCCAGGCCTTCTGGAACGATCAAGGATACTGTTATCTGCGCGTGCAAATAGCCCAAGGAAAAATAGTGTTTACCTGCGCTCAGTTGCTGAACTACTACAACACCTCAATAACTAACGCAGCTGAGAGCGTACGCATATCAGCGATTAATGCGCTGATACAGGATGGAGCGCTTAAGGTCTCGAACAGGAAAAATTTTAGCGATCTCTTCAAGTCTGAGCAGCGCAAAAGCCGTGAGTTTGATGCATGGATATTTGACTATATCAATGAGAACTCAGTCTGGATTGAGTATTACCACCCTGAGATCAGCCTGAATAATGACCACCGATATACCACTATCACATTTGAAGGCAACCATGACCCTGTATGGTTCAGCACCTCCAGGAAATCGTTGGAAGAAAAATATCCGGGGCTTGAGTTCGCTGTTGATGAAAATCTGCTGCGTAACTGGGTTGGCGCCAAACTCACAGTCTCGGATATCAAAAATCTACTAAAAGAAAGAAACTGGACAATGAAAGAAGTGGCCGAGAGATGGCGGCGCTCTGAATCATGGATGAGCAAGATCGTCAATGACCCAGACAGAGACCCATACTGGGAGGATGCATTTAAGGGCTTACCTTTAAAGTAGAACTACGCGTAGACGTGCAAACCGCCCCCCCCTGAGTTGCCCATCTAAAGTAGATAAATTTGTCTTGTAGGTATAATAAATTGTATATACATAAGCATATACAAACTAATGGGAGTGCTTGTTTTTTTATACTTGCAGAAGTTGGCATCCTTCCCGACCTTTAGGCCGAGTGGGAGCGAAGCTGCGATTTGCGACATTTGGGTGATGTCTGCAATCGATCGGTCGGTATCGGACAGCATTATTAGGACCAGCGGGAGCATCCGAACAAGAATTTTCGGTTTCGCGCTATAGCTGGCTTGAGTGAACTGGCAGCAACAACTTTTGTTATCAAAACTCATGCAAACAGAAATAATCGAGAATATTGTTTCGAGAATGGATTTTGAGAGTCTTAACCTTTTGATATTGCTGTTTGAACAGGAGCCTGATTCTGGTTCTCACAAATCCTCGTTTTTGTAGCGCCAGTTGTTGGCACTTATCGCAACTACCCGGTCACTACCCAAACCGTAAGTTTCTGCGCAAATGCTCCCGCTGGTCCTAATAATGCCGTCAGAAACTGAGCAAAATGACGGGGTTTCGGGAGTTTGCAGAGCAACTTCTCAGTTGAACTCAAGAGATTGATTTACCTGTTATTGACCATTCAATTGAACCGCTTAACTGTCTTTTGGGTTCCACTACACCCCAAACCCCCGCTGCTACTCAGCCTAAATAGTGCAGTGCCGCCCCGCATGTTAATGCAATGTCGGTGGCCTCCTGCTTTCTGTAAGCGTCACATCCAGACCGTATGGACTGTCAGGCTGAGGTAAGATCGACTTTCCACGGCAGCAGATCGCGCAGACGGTTTACCGGCCAGTCCTGGATATGCCCCAGCACATAGCGCAGCCACGCCTCCGGCTCCACGCCGTTCAGCCTGCAGGTGCCGATCAGCGAGTACAGCACGGCGGCCCGCTCCCCGCCTGCGTCTGAACCGGCGAACAGCCAGTTTTTCCGGCCCAGGGCTACGCCACGCAGCGCGTTCTCCGCGATATTGTTGTCGATCTCCGCCCAGCCATTGCTGCAGTACAGGTTTAACGCGTCCCACTGCTTCA
>NZ_VZPF01000126.1 GCF_008801695.1 Pantoea stewartii subsp. stewartii | reverse complement strand
CTGATCGTCACCTGCCGGCTTAACGGCGTTGACCCCGAGACGTGGTTGCGTTACGTCATCGGTCATATACAGGACTGGCCGGTGAACCGGGTCCGCGATCTGCTGCCATGGAAGGTCGAGCTTCCCTCTGCCTGAACGTCAATACGGTCTGAATGCGACGCTTACGGATAATGCCAGGCATGGCCACCCGGAGTTGTGACGACAGAGCATGACGCAGGGTATCGAGCAGTTCCTGTTCACCGCCCGCTCTTTCAGATACGGATATCGCCATTAGCTTGTCCTGTTCAGCGTTGATGCGTTCATCAGGTCAGCAGAGCCTTTAGCGATGCAGACCAAATCCATATACCACGGCTTTCCGCGAGTATCCCCTGAATAACTGATATTTTTCACGATATAGTCCCCGTCAGTAGAAAGGCTGGCCGGTTGTGAAATGCTGCCGTTAGTTTGTTGCAACGCGCCGTCCGTTACGGTATCAATCCGTCCTGGTGCTGCGGCAATATCGCTGTCCGGAAGCATGGTGCGGTAAATCAGAGACTGATCCAGCCGTATCAGGCCGTTAACCTGAATATTAGGGTTGATAAGGCAACGAACGTTGACGCCCGCCATGATGGTTTGCTGCGGCATACCGATAAGACCCGTAGTGCTGTTAAGCACAATGGCCTCCTGGACATAGTTATCTTCCGGCACCATCACCAGTTGACCGTTGATATATTGCCATGAAGCCCTGCACTGCCCCGCCAGATTGTCGGCGGCATCACGGGTCATGCCGAAATACGTTTTCCCTCGCGGGAAGCGCGTGGCGTCAAAATCGGGTGCTGCGCCTTTCACGATACCGTAAGGGGCCAGCCCTTCCAGCAGAGCATGGTGCTGTTCGGCCTGCGTGTGCCCGGCGCTGAGTGTGGTATTCATGGTCGCGTAATCGTACGCATCATGCGAATCCACCGCCTGAATAATCACAAAGGTATCAGTCGGATTATCCCTGCCGGTGATGGAGTAGCGAATTTTTCCGGTGAAAATCAGCCCGTAGTTATCCTGGTACCCCGCCATCAGTTGCACGCTGGCAAACTCTCCGGCCTGGATCCGGTTCGCCGTCTCAGGTTTCAGGTTCCAGACTTTAAATACCGCTGTACGTGGCCAGCGCGTATCCGGCCACGAAATACTGAACGTACAGCAAAAGGAAGAAAGCTCCAGCCCTTCGCCTTTTTCATCGGCAACAATAAGCGAACATTTTCTTATCCAGTTCTGTGACATGATTTTGTCCGTAAAAAAACCTGCCGTAGCAGGTTAATCAGTAAGCCAGTAAAATTTTGCCGTCTGGCCGGGCGAGGTTTCGCCGGGTGGCTGTTCATCTTCCGTCACGACAACCAGCCTGCCCCCCGGATTAAGCCAGCCATATTGCGCCAGTAAATCTGTACCGGGGATCAGCGGTATTCCTGTTATGACCGGATCACCGGACGCATTAAGCATATCAAGCACCCAGCCTGCCGCATCACGCCAGATAAGTCGCATCTGCCATACCCGGCCTGACAGGCTGATAGTGAATTGCTGGCAGGTCGCACTGAGCGGTATTTCTCTAAGCTGCATTGAACCACCCCGATAGTCGCTGTAACAGACTGACATTCTCAACCGGTCTGGCGTTTTTAACGCCGGTATTGCTCACACCGGTCGTGGTTGCCCCCTCCTTCATATTTTGCTGGCTGCTGACGGTCACCGTTTCCGTCTGATTCATGTTTAATTCACGTAACGTCAGCACCGCCATCAGCACATTTTCACTGGCCTTGTCAGTCGTCACCTCAATCGCACGTATCAGCATATTGCTGTACTGCCGTTTGCCCGTGATAACGTCAAATGGCTGACGGCTGGACTGGAGATCGAGTATCTTCTGATACGTTTCCTCCGGGCTTAGGCCCATGCTGAGGCCAACATTTGACGTATCCCAGAAATCAAGAAGCGATCCACCCCCTGAAAAACCGACTTCCATAGTCAGTTCAGCCGGACGTTTATAGGCGTGATCGGCGATTTCCGCGCCAATTTCAACAGGGTGTTCAGTGATTTCCAGCGTGTCCTGATGCTTCTCCGAGATAATGACGTCAGGCACCAGCAGGTCAATTTTCCGCGATTGCTGCGAAAACAGCGTTGACAGAATATCCATCAGTAAGCCCTCTGTTTCGTCTGCCCGATAAGTCGGGCGTTCACGCTGGTTTGCCGCCCGGCAATATCCATGCCGGTTGCCACCGGATCAGTCGCTCCATAAACATTAATTGTCGTTTCCTGCTGGATACCACTGCCGCTCGCCCCAGGCATATTACTCAGCACTCTGGGGATATAATTACGGGTTTCCTGTGGCATCAGCGCCATACCGTGCTTACGCACGTTACCCAGCCCCCAGTTGTAGGACGCCAGCGCTTTTTCCAGATTGCCGCCGTTGGCTTTCAGAAGCTGGGACAGATAACGCGCTGCCGCCTGCGCGGATTTAGCAGGATCGAACACATCATTGCCTTTCAGGCCCATATCCCGCGCAGTGCCATCCATAAACTGAAACAGCCCCTTAGCACCGGCACCGGAAACAGCAAACTGATTGCCTCCGGATTCAGTGATAGCCACGCTCCGGAGAAGCCCTTCTGGCAACCGGTAAAGTTGTTCAAGTTTGCCGAGTGTCGGTTGCAACCAGCCCAACAACGCCGCGCCTGAGCGGGAAGGGTGGGGCCTGCGAACCGACTGAGCATGCTGCGCTGGCTCGTTGCCAGGAATGTCCAGAGCGGCTTCAGGCGTACCATGAACCGTATTGGGATTGCGACCAAAATCGGTGTTAATTCCCATCCAGCGCAGCGCATCGCCAATATTACCTTTGGTGTAATTCCAGGATGATTGTGCGCTGTCTTTGATGTTTTCGCGGTCACTGTAGAGATAGGCAGCATAAGCCGTCCATCCTTTCAGCCAGGGCGGCATCGGAATCCCGGCAATTTTGCCAAAGGCTCCCAGCACTTTTGACACCCAGGCACCAGCGATAAATGTGGCTAGAATTTCCAGCGTGTTTTGCCAGCCTCCCACGTCTTTAACCAGCCCGGTGACCTTATCCCTGATCCATTCAAAAGCCTTTTTCGCCTGCTCAATTTCTGGCCCCCACTTCGACCAGTCGATAAAGGATTTCCCCCCTTCCTTCCACGTCTGATAGTCATCCCACAATAAAAGCAACGCCGCCACAAGGCCGGTAATGATGCCAATTGGCGATGAGAAAAAGGCCCGGTTCAGCGCCCAGATTGCAGCAGTAAATGCACCAAAAGTCGTGATCACCTTTTTGCTCTGCGTATCCAGGCTGTTCCACCAGTCGAAGATTTCGCCCACTGCCTGTATCAGCCGCCAGATAACCCGACTGACCATCTCACCGGCGCGGATCATTCCCCGGATAATCCGGGTCAGTACGTCTTCTATTTTGGGGAAATTTTCAAGGATTTTTTTTCGCAGATTATCCAGCGTTCCGGCCAGCCCTCCGGCAAGGTTTGCGCCAACTTTATCGCGCAGAATACCCATTAGCGCCGTCAGCCCCTTCATGGAAGTCATGAACTTATTAGACTGCGCCGCCGCTTTTTCTGCATTAAAGCCGGTACGATTTAACATGGACTGATAATCCGCCGTGAAGCCATTCAGCCCCCTGCGCATCGCCATCAGCGTATTTTCATCGATACCCAGCATCTGCGCGTACTGGTTAGCCCGGTAATACGGCATCTGGCTCAGTTTCTGCCCCACCCCGGTAAAGATGGCAGACATATCGCGCATTTTTCCGCTGACATCGCGCGTCTGCACGCCAAGTCGGTTCAGGAACCCTTCTGCCCCCGGACTGTTGCGAACAAAACGCGCCAGACTTTCCAGCGCCCCCTGCGCCGCCTCTGCACTGCTGCCGGTCTGCGCGGCGGCAAACGTCAGCGCTTTCATTCCTGCGACCGTCGATCCGGTGCGCTGTGACGACCAGTAGAGTTTATCCAGCCCCGCCGCTATTTTGGTGGTAAATCCCACCACCGACAGCGCTGCACCCTCCACCGTTGCGCCCATTTTCAGCACATTGGCCGTAACACCGGTAAGGACACTCTGAAATTTCCGCATCCCCGATTCATCAACCTGAAAACCGAGACTGACAAGGAAATCGCGGATGGTATCTACGTTACCCACTGTTTGCCTCTCTCCATCGCGCTATTCGCGCTTCGTTGTCGTGTTTCAGGCCCAGCCAGTCATTCATACGGGCGATATCAGCGAGATCGACCGAGCCATCTTTCAGTGCGGTATAGGGAATGTAACCGGCATCAACCGGATCCATCAGGTAGTTCTCGCCATCAGGAAGACTGTCGAGAACTAAACCTGCGGTGGGGGCGCTGTCACGGCGTCTTGGGGTGCGTGAAAAAAATTTCCCAGCGAATCCCCGATAACCTGCACGACGATGTTCAGCATGCTAATCAGGTCGATATCGTCAAACATCAGTTCACCCTGGCGAAAAACCGGCATCCATTTATTACCGTTCTGGCGGGAAACCACGGAAAGACACGGGTGGAGGATGGCATCACAATCGCTGTCACTCATTCCCGCCACCGCATCAGCAATGGCAGGCAACAACGTTTCAATGGCGGCTTCACCACTGCGCAGCTTCTGCAATTCACCCACCATGCCGGATAATACCGGCAACAGTTTTCTTGCCACTTTCAGTTGATCAAACACGCTGAGTTTCCCGGCGCGGTAGGTATTACCGTTCAGTTCAATATCCATCGTTTAAAATTCTCCCAGCAGTTCATCGATTTTGATGCAGTCAAACACCCAGGCCACAGTGTTGCCGTCTTTGGCATTCTGCCAGTCGGGTATTTTCTGAAACGCACCGCCGCGAGCCGTGGCGATATCACCTGACGCATGGTTGCGGATCACAAACACATTGTTGCCCCATAGCGCTGACGACTGACTTTGTGCGTTGTAGGCGATCATCAGCTTTTTGTTAACGGGTGAAGTTTTCAGCAGGTTAATCGTGACAGTGCCCGATTTCCCGGCGTGCAGGCTGTGCATACCTTCACCGTCTGCGCCAATAGTCATGGTGTTCTTCGCCTCTGTCATGGCGACCACGATCCCCTCATCGGAGTTTGCCGAACCATAACCGAGGTCAATTACACCGGTCGGCCCCGTCATTGAGGCCGACACATCCATAAAACTGTAAGTTGCCATTTTTTCCCCTTAGCGAACGACTGTGATCAGTACATCAGCAAAATGCACGGCACCGGCGAGTTTGCAGGCGACCTGAATCGGCGGCGCTTTGCGTTTCTCACGATCTGCCTGCGCCTGTTCTGACATTGGCTGGATCCAGGCGTAGTACCCTTTGGTCAGCGTATCCCCCGGAGACAGTTGCCCTATCGCACCGCCATTCCAGACGCCGGGGGCAATCAGACCGTTATTCACCGCCTGTTCCATCGACTGCTCTACACTGGCCAGCAGCCGCGTTCCCCCCGGATCGGTTTGCGGTACCTTGGTTGTACTGGTGTAAAGCAGGTTATAGAGATTGTTCTGAACATAGTTTTGCAGCCAGTCGAGGCCGTGGCGCTCATCAAAAAAATCGCCATTTGCCATCACACCTTCCTGCAAAATAGCGGTTTCGTTGTCATAACGAACAAAAACGTTACCGTTTTTTGCCGCCAGCGCATCCGCCTGAGACGTTCGCAGCAGTTCCGCTGTAATACCCGGCTCCTGCTTAAATTTCAGCGTGATAGTGGTATTGTTACCGCCAAAATTCACCGTAAAGGCGCGGCCAAATGCCGAAGCAGCGGCCCAGGGGGAAGAGGTGGAGTATTGTGTGAAAACACGACCGTAATTGCCTTTTTTCAGTACAGAGGCAATATCGTCCGTTCTGGTGGCGTCAATAGCCGCCGTATCCTGTGTGGTTAAACCGAAAATACGCGATGTGCTGCTGGCACCGATAAAGGCAGCAATGGCGGTGGTATCATCTGCCGACAGGTCAGCAGCAACTATAAGGCCATACCAGGCACTGGAGAAATCGGCCAGTGTCGCTACCGCCTGCACCGCTGTTTCCCCGTCCATGCCCGCAACAGGTGACGCCCCCGCCGCCTGTGACAGCATTGTCAGCGCAGTCAGATCGGTACCGCTGTCCGGCGCGGTAGCGTAGCCCACCGTGCTGTTCTTACCTGCTGTAGAGGAAACCACCGTGAACCGGCTGTTGTTTGCATCCCACAGGACGGTAGCGGTGGTGATTTTTTCCGCAATACGCTGGGCAACGCCGTTCAGGTTAGTCTCTTTCGATAAATCGACGCCGGTAACATTTACCGCTTTCCCGTTGACGGTAATTTTCATTGCGCCATCGGTAACACCGGTGAAGTTACTGATTTTCGCCTGTTCTGAGGTCAGTATCGCGCCGCGCAGCATTCCCGCAGAGGCTTCACTGACCCAGCGCCCGATAAAGAGATCAACCGGACGGGGGGATTGTTGATAATAAAGTGCCGCCGCCTGATATTCCGGCGCGTCAGTGCCAAAATCGGTAGCCACTTCTTCAACAGACGAATACGCCCGCAGGCGCTCCAGGGGATCAATGACAGACGATGCCCCCATTATTAGTAGCACACCAAAATTCCGTGCGCTTGCCGCACGCGGCGACATATCGACAGTGACGTTAACCACTCTCGATACAGGTAAGCCCTGTGACATAATTTATTCTCCGGAAAAGGTGACCGGTATATCGGTCGGTGATTCAGCAACCAGCGATTTAACGTTGTATTCGCGCACAACCTTACGGCGCAGGCGCACGGTAAAATCGTACCGGCGTACCCACTGATTGTTGATGAGTTCGGGAAAAGGAATAATGTGGCTGTAGCCCGCGAGCGACAGCCCCTGAGTGTTCAGTTCCGCGTTGTTCTGACTGACAGCGATCCCGTCACGAAAACGGGTCGCGTACTGCTGTCCTGCGGGGCCGTAAAAGGAAGCCAGGCATTCAATGGTCTCATGCCGCCAGAGTTCAGTATTATCTTCGGTCTGGTTAACAAATGCCGGATTATCATCGCCCGGCATATCCACCACACCAAAAGCGCACCAGTTAGTCTCTGGCGGTAATAGTGCGGGCTGTTCAGGTTGCCAGCGGGGACGAACCACAGACTCAGGCAGACCGGAAACACCGCGTAGCCATCGGCTGAGAAGCCTGTCCAGTTCTTCACCATAAACGGGTGATTCCCTGACGGGTGTCAGCCAGCCACGTTCCTGGCTTGTGTTATTGCTCAACCGGTATTCCTCCATCAAATGGCAGCAATTCACAGTGCGCCTGAACAAAACCCGCACCATACGCGGTATAAGGATCGACAAAGGACACCCGGTAATCACGGTTCTGATACGTGACAATATCAGCGTCACGCCCCGTTTCGCCGTTACTCAGGCGTTCAGTCGTCACCACCAGTATCGCCCCGCCAATAGCCTGCCCTGCCTGCATTCGGCGGTTTTCCAGTGAGCGATCAACCGTCACCACACCAGAAAAACTGGATTTTTCTTCCACGCTGGTCGTGATGCCGTCCGCATCCGTCTGTTGAAACCGCCGCGTAACCAGCAGGCTGGTATCACAGAAGTCGGGATCAAACAGCACGTCTGTTACGTCAAGATTTGGCATTTTTATCCCTCACAATGTACGTGATAGAGCGGCGATACTGCCCGGTATCGATAAGTGGTCTGGCGTTGGCATTATCAGGTGCGTTACCCGCCGCGCGGCTGTCAAGTTCCGCTCTGGCACCTTTCCGCCCCCTTCGTGCGCGGGCTGCTACCGTGCTATCCGCCAGCGGAGCAAAATCTGAGGCGGTAATAAAACGCCTTACGCCATCCGCTGCTGTTGCCCCGGCCTGATTAAGCAGTCTGTCTGCGCCAGAGATATTGCCCTCAAGTGTAAAAAGCGCTGCCTGTTTAAGCATGGGCAGCGTTTTGTCCTGTACCGATTTAACACCGGGTTGGAGATGTGGCCTAAATAACTGATCCTAATACCGCTACACTTTAGCCAGCCCATGTTTTCCCCCGGGGAATGGGCTGACGGTATTCATAAAGTGATGGACCTTTTTCAACAGTTGCCACATTGAACTGCACTGGTGATTTCGGGTTATTGTCTCATGAAGCGCCTGCCACAACCGTTCGACAT
>NZ_VZPF01000125.1 GCF_008801695.1 Pantoea stewartii subsp. stewartii | reverse complement strand
AGGGGCTTTGTTGAATAATAGGTAATCATTCTGTTTTGTCTGCACTGTTTTGGTAGAAAACGCTGATGCCAGACAGAACACCGTCATACGCAAGCATGTAATGCATTGATTTTATGTTATCTGAAACAACCGTTTTCATAGTACCACAGCATAAAATCCATTTATTCAACAAAGCCTCTAAAGGGCTGCGCATCAACCCAGCATGTGATGATGGAGGCCCATGCCCGCCTGCAGATGACACCACCGATGATGCTTCCTGACTAACAAAAATTTGCAGTAGCGTTCCGTTTTAACGGTAGAAATCTATGAAAAACCGCCTTGTCTGGCGGTTTTTTTACGCCTTTTTCACTATTGTTTACCTGTGTGGGACCAACCAGAAGATCACGCCGGGCCGGCGTCAGTTCAATAAGGCTTCTGTTAACAGCTCGTGGTTGTCTGATTCTTATCGAATGTCTAAATAAACAATTCCCTTTAAACGCCATACTCATGGAACTAAATCGTCTTTTACCACACAAAACCAAATCGTTACCTGTTATTTATCATTTCTACAATTATCGAGATTTCAAATGGATAGAATAAATAGCTCTTCAGCAACATCATATTGGTTATATTCCACTGATTCATCTTCGAATATTCCCGCTACATCTTCGTCCAGTAGCTCATTAGGATTGCCGGAACGTGTGAGTGCATTAACAAGAGAAATTGCAGATAGAACCCAGCTATCCACTACAGGGTATCAAACCGCGATGGGGCGTATGAACAATTCACATAAACTGGATGGAGACGCGCTTATGACAATGAGAAGAGCAGAACAATATGTAAATGCGGCGAAAAGAACATATCCGACAGAAACGCTGAAGTCTCTTGCTTCACTACAACAATCATATATTTATAAAACTTCCGATGGAGAATTACGAGGTGCTATTGAAATGTCGTCGCAACAAATCTCAAAATGCATCGATAGATGTAGGGAAAATGGATTTTCAAATTGCGATGTGCAGGCGTTAGAAGTTGCTTTACATCTAAAATATCGGCTAGGTTTAGATAATTTCAAGATCGTCAGCAATAACAAATTAAGTCACAACTATGTTGTCATTGAACCTTGCAAAGATTTCCCCAGAGGGGCAATAGCAGATTCTTGGACAGGACAAGGTCTTTTAGAATTAAATTTAAAGACAAAACTTAAATTTAAACATCAAGAGCAAAATTTTCAGATAAATAAAAATATGCATAAATGGATTGAAGAGTACGGTCGTGGTTATGTTCTACCCGAGTAGCTAAATAAGTGCGGAATGATTCCGTTGCGTGCAGCCCGTGCAAACCGCTTCAGAGTGCGCGCGAGTCGCTCAGTGTAGTCGGTCAGTTATGGGTATTGCCAACTTTGCTTTTTTTTGCACCACGATCATCGGCACAAGCACCTGCTTGATGTCACCATAACGGCGCGAATGGTCGAGCGAGCGTCAATATCATGCCCGCTATGCCGGAGGCAACTGCTGAATGAGTGTTGCATTGGGTGGCAGACGCTTATGGGCTGCGCCGGCCGCTGAACGTGGGGGCGCAGATATTTCTTACATCGCACAATCTGTTCGCGCCAGTATTGATGGCCTTGGTCCCTGGGGGGGAAGGGGCACACAGTTAGATTGAGATCTTGGAAATAAAATCTCTCCCTGAGGCCACTAAAAGAGCAGCCCTTTTTTATCAGCCGTTATCTGAATGGGTAGATTAGCCAGATTACTAAGCTGGTTAACTTATGTGGAATGGAAAATCAACCTAAGGCCTGGTGAGATAGTAGAGCCTGGCAAGCAGCATCGTGCTGTGCTGTCTTGGCCTCCTGAGTTTGATAGCATCATATGTGACAAATCCAAGAGAAAAAGGCTGACCAACTTCAGAAACCTGCGGAACCGAACCGCTTATGAAGTCACTAATTTCTTATCTTTTTGAATAGGGCGTTGAAAATATGACAATCACGTCTAAGCATATCGGCAAACACCCAAGCCTCACCACAGTTCAGGCTGGGTCTTCGGCTTCGGTCGCGAATCAAATGCCTGATCCTGCACAGTTCAGTGATGGCCGATGGAAAAAGCTTCCGGCTCAATTATCGTCAATGACATTGGCGAGATTTGATCAAGATATTTGCACGAATAATCATGGCATCAGTCAGCGAGCAATGTGCTTTGGCCTTTCATTGAGCTGGATTAACATGATTCATGCCGGAAAAGATCACGCTACGCCCTACGCATCAGCAGAAAGAATGAGATTTCTGGGGTCCTTTGAGGGGGTAGTACACGCTCGTACCGTTCATAATTTCTATCGAAGTGAGCACAAATTTCTATTGGAACAAGCTTCTGCAAACCCCGGAGTATTCAGTGGTGCAATGGCGGGCACAGAAAGTTTATTACAAGCTGCTGAATTGAAAGGATTAAAGCTTAAACCTGTTCTGGAGGACAAGTCTAACTCAGGTTTACCTTTCTTAATTGCGTGTAAGCAATCCGGGCGGCAGGTGAGTACAGATGAAGCTGCGTTAAGCTCCTTATGTGATGCAATTTTAGAAAATAAAAAAGGGGTCATGGTAATATACAGCTAGGAAATGGCACACGCTTTGGGCTTTTCTGTATCAGCAGACAGTAAAAGAACAACCATATTTGATCCTAATCTCGGAGAGTTTCATACGCACTCGAAAGAATTGGCTGATACTATCGAAAATATATCATTGGTAGATGGGCTGCCTTTAATAGGCGTTCAAGTATTCGCTTCAAAAAGACACTAAATGTAAGACTCTCAAGTTTACCTTGCGGGTTCCATGGAATCTGAAGACCCAGCTCCGATTTTCATAATCGAGCATAAAACGTAGCAGTGAATACATAAAATGCGCTCTTAACTGCGGCAACATGGGCTCGCCGGAGTGCACCGACTCCCGGATACCGCTTTCCGTGCCCAGTTGAAACTCATCTTCGTTCATCCGGCCTGCCGCCGCGATGAAGCTGACACAGATCTACATACTCCAGTCTGTTGGCAGGCGCATCTCCGGATGCGCCTGCCGTAATATTTCCATCAGCGCGTCGTTTCTGACCTCGCTGTTGTCAGAAATTGAGGACGCAGAACCCAACATGGCGTGTCTGCATGAAAAATATGCCCATCGCTGACGCTATTAAAATGCTACTGTCGCTAAGGATCTCACGGTACCGGGCGATACGGTGACGGCAATGGGGATTAAAGATGCAGGCAGCATCACTGGGGTGGCTATCTAAGCATAAAGATGTCATAACTTAAAAGCAAATCAGATATGTGAGTAATACCGGAATCAGCTTAAGTAACTTCTGCGTGCCTTAGGGAGGCATTTTGGCACGCGGTATTCAGGCCAAATGCGATGCGGCATAACGAGTTAGATTACTGCCTGCTGCAACCCTTAAATATTGAAAAACGACTAATTTGCGTTAAATATCGACATCAAGGCGTGCCGCTAGGAACACCGTTTTTAGTAAAAATGAAAACGTCAGTACGATTACCTGCGAATTTAACACTCAATACCAGACCATTATCTGCCTAAAAGCGGCAATGAAAGATGTTGATGTTTGCTCCTGATTTGAGTTTCAGTGCATTTCTGCTATGTTCCAGAAGCGAAAAAAGGCTGGCAGACCGGAAGAGCTGCCAGCCGCAATTGACCATTACCACTTTATTATTAAATTCGAGTTATTTTCTCACTGAATGTAATCGTTCCGATTATAAGCATCTTTAACGCTTTTTTCTGTGTTAAACGTCAGCAGCAAGCTGCCGAGGCCAGCGCCCCGAAAACACTCCCTTTATGACGCCAGCGGGCTTTGTTGAATAAATCATACTCAGGGCGAAAGTCTCTGTAGCTGACAGGTTTTTCAGGCAATACGTATGCTTTCTGCCATTCCTGCCTTTGTCATTCTGTTCAGCGCCCGAACCATGGCCAGAGCCTCTGCCACCTGCCCGTCATAATCACGCAGCGTCAGTGAACCCCCGAACAGCTGTTTTATCCGATACATCGCCGTTTCCGCTATCGAGCGACGGTTGTAATCTGTTGTCCACTTCCACCGCGCATTGCTCCCGCTCAGACGCTGATTCGCCACGGCACGGTTGCGCTCTGCATACTCAACGGGCCAGTAGCCCGCCCCTTTTCGGGGAGGGATGAGCGCGCTTA
This sequence comes from Pantoea stewartii subsp. stewartii, assembly GCF_008801695.1. Classification (GTDB taxonomy): domain Bacteria; phylum Pseudomonadota; class Gammaproteobacteria; order Enterobacterales; family Enterobacteriaceae; genus Pantoea; species Pantoea stewartii. The sequence continues at coordinate 4,007 of NZ_VZPF01000125.1, read as the reverse complement.
TATTCTTACGACGCAGTTCGTCATGACACAGACGCGTATCGTATGCGCCATCGGCCGCTGCTGCTCTGATTTTTCTGTGAGTCTGCCGGATAAGACCCGGGAAGACTTCTGAGTCCGTTACGTTGTTCAGTGACAAATCCGCACAGATGATTTCGTGTGTTTTACCATCAACAGCCACATGCAGTTTACGCCAGATACGGCGGCGCTCTTTGCCGTGCTTTTTAACTTTCCACTCACCTTCACCAAAGACCTTCAGCCCGGTAGAGTCAATCACCAGATGCGCGATTTCACCCCGGGTGGGCGTTTTGAAACTGACATTGACCGACTTCGCCCGTTTGCTGACGCTGCTGTAGTCCGGGCAGCGCAGTGGGAGTCCCATCAGGGAAAAAATGGAATCAATAAAGCCCTGTGCGGCTCGCAGGGTCAGCCGGAATACGCGTTTAATCATCAGGACAGTCGTGATGGCAAGGTCTGAATAGGTGGAATATGGCGTTAGCCATGCTGTTTATTGCACCGCTCCTTGCGCTGCTTTTATGGCTGCCCCAGTTAACGAAAAAGCATCAGCTGCCAGCAGCGGGTGAGAATAGAACGGCAATCGTCGCGGTCTGGCGCTCACCTCTGGCATGGCAGGTCACTCTGTTTATGGGCCTGAATGCGATGCCGTTTTATGTTGCGGTCGGCTGGCTGCCAGCCATTCTTACGGACAGTGGACTCTCCTCAGCTCAGGCTGGTGAGGTACACGGTATCCTTCAGCTGACCACCGCCATTCCCGGCCTGATTCTGGCCGCCACGCTGCGCCGTCTTAACGATCAGAAATTAGCTGCTGCTGGCGTCAGCCTGGTAACCGCTTTGTCCTATATCGGCATCCTGTATCTGCCGAATCTGGCGATGCTGTGGGCTGCGCTTCTCGGCTTCGGCTCAGGTGCCAGCATGATGCTGGGTCTGATCTTCATCGGGCTGCGTACTAAAAACGCCGGTGATGCTGCGGCGCTGTCAGGCATGGCACAGAGTGTCGGTTATCTTATGGCAGCGATGGGTCCACTGTTGCTGGGCAAAGTACAGGAGTTGTTCGGAGGCTGGACGGTACCATTACTGTTGACCGCAGCAATTGCTATCGCAGGTGCCTGCACCGGAATAGCCGCCGGAAGAAACGCTCACCTGGAGCCTGCACTGAAATTGGACTGAACGGGACTATACAGCAGGGCGGATGGTTTGTTCCTCTGCTGCGGATGATCTCCATTGAGATTCTGAAGCGTCTTACTGCTACCGGAGCCATCTTTTACTTTTCCCTGCGCCATCGCTGAAAAGTCCGGGGTTCCAGTTAGCATAAGCAGGCACGGTGGTAGTTGAGAAAATATTGATAAGGATTGAGTATAATCAACGGAACGGGTAGTTTGGATCTTGCGGCCAGTATGATTGAATCTCAGTCCGATGTCCTTATTGATTGCCGATTTCACAAAATCTCATTTTCAGTAAAATATGCCGGCATAGTTGATGCATCGCAACATCTCAAATGCGCAGTGAAGAGTCAGCGGGTATTTTTTTCTAGTATATCGGCATTTTTCCAGCTGATTCTGAACACTGGAGCATTATCTGACCAGGGCATGTCTGATACTGTATGCTCTGTGATAATCCCTCCCAGCTTCTGGTAAAAATGGATTGCCCTGACGTTATCCTCAAATACCCACAGGTAAAGCGGCGATTCAGAATCCTTTCTGCGTATCCATTCTGCTGTATGATGCAGCAATCTTTTTCCTGCTCCCTGGCCACGCAATTCAGAACTAACATGAAGGCTGTTGATGTAAGTACCCCATTGCGCGTTCTTATTTAGCATGACACAAATGAATCCCTGAATAATTCCCTTTTTCTCTGCGACAAAGACAGACACATCTGGGCTGCTTTGATTTAACAAATGCTGCCAGTGAGAAATGAGCTCGTCTTCCGCATGATTTTCGAGAAAGTCTAAAGACATCACATTCCTGTATGTATCTCGCCAGCTTGCTACGTGCAGTAGTGCAATTGCATTAGCATCACTACACTGAGCCTTTCTTAGAAGAATCATGCTTTTACCTTTTTCCGAAATCATTATGAGCAAAAATCTATCATAATCCAGAAATCTGATGGGGAAATCAGAGAAGAAAGAGCGACTAACTCACTATGACACCTCTTTATATGTCCGCCTCTGGCAAAAATTGGTCGTTTTTCCTGAAATGTCATAAGAATCAAAGACTGACTTGAGGTAATGAAGTCACCATCTTAAATGCCGCTTCAGCGGCATGAAGGCGCCAGCCGATGCCCGACATGGTGAACTGGCCTGTTGGCGCCGGTAGCCCGGCGAAGCCGGTTACAGCTTTATATATCGTGCCCTACCCTACCTTTTCCTGAACAGCGTTACGTGCTTTCAGCAATGAAGAAGTTTATGTAAACCCTTTTAACCCCGGTGAGCGGGCTTCACGGCGCTTGCGACGTGAAGGGCGTGATTTCCGGGGCCTTGGCGTCGGCAGCTTGCTGCTGACGCTTAGGGGGGTGTTCACTGTAAGCAGAAGCAACTCTACCCACAGCGACACAAAAGCCATTAGTTACAACACCCATTAATCAGCCACTCCTGTTCCGGCCCGAAGGGCCGGGCGGGGGCGGCTGGTCAGTGGGGGCGATGGGTTTTCAGGTCCGGCTCCGGTCCCTGCCTGGAGGGGCACTCAGAGTGCAGAACTGCGCCGGTGCTGTTTACAGTGAATGAATGTATGCTGTAACTAAAATGATGGGCTTTTGGGGCCCGCGTCAGCGGGAGCTACTTCTCGTTCTGAGCGGCGCGGACGCCTGCGGCCGCTGCGAGCGAAGGCCTTTTCCACTTATCCACAGTGTCGCGGGTGACAGAGACCATTCCGGGTTTATCCGGAAGACCTTAAAACAGTGTTTACGAATGTTTTGCAGATTATCTGATATCCGTTTGCTGCTTTCTGAGGTTATCCCTTTGCGGATTTCTGTGAATAAAAGGACGGCGACGGGGTTTTGCGCACGCTGCCGGCGCATGAACGACGTCGCGGCCGGCATGAAACGGGAATAATTGAGAAGACGTGGCCGGAGCCTGAAAAAAAACCACGGCAAAAGCCCCGGTTAAGGGGCATGGTCTGTATGTCAGGAGTTACGCGTCAGACGTGGGTGTCGTGTGCCTCAAACAGCTGCATCTGGAAGAGCTGCCGGATGGCCAGCTTCTCAAGACGCTCATCCGTGCAGTACAGCAGCTCGCCTGCGGGCAGCGTTTTACGCAGGTGTTTCATCACCTCAAACACCTGGACGTCACGCGGATGGCTGCTGAGCCGGTTGGCCCGCTTACGCATCGCCCCCTGCTGACGGCGGTATTTCAGCGACTCGATCCTCCTGCGGTCGTACCAGCGACGTCGGGCGGCCTGTGGCGAGATGTCTTCATCCTCCCGCATCAGCCCTTCCGCTATCATCTGCCGGCGTTCCTCGCTCCTGCGCAGCGCCTTTTCCTGCTCCTTTGCGAGTCTGTCCATATCCGCGCCCAGCATCCGGAAGCCGGCATCGGTTATCTAGACATACTTCGGCAGCCACTGCCCGGACGCGCGATCCCACATTTTTTCTTCCGACACCGCGAGTACGCCATACCGGACCTGTTCGCTAATCAGGCGAGACATGCGGCTCACCGTGACGGCCGTCTCCGGAATGACGTTGCCATGTTCGTCTTTCGGACTGACCTCGTGAGCCAGCCGCGACGTGCACATGCCGACAGAATGTTTGCCCTTGTCGCAGAAACTGATCAGAACCGGCCAGGTGGTATCCAGCAGCCGGGCTTTTTCCGGTTTGAAATGGTTTTTACGCCCGTAAGCGTCGCATTCAGACCGTATTGACGTTCAGGCAGAGGGAAGCTCGACCTTCCATGGCAGCAGATCGCGGACCCGGTTCACCGGCCAGTCCTGTATATGACCGATGACGTAACGCAACCACGTCTCGGGGTCAACGCCGTTAAGCCGGCAGGTGACGATCAG
>NZ_VZPF01000124.1 GCF_008801695.1 Pantoea stewartii subsp. stewartii | reverse complement strand
AATGGAGGCGAAGCGCCTCAAGGAGCCATGTCCGGTGTTTCACGCGATAGTGTCCATTAAAAAATGATGGACACTATTTTCCCGGAACCGGAGCCCGCTGCACAGACGGTTTAAATGTGACGCTTACTTTTGCGCTGAACGCTGACACCTTAATTCCGCCCTGTATTTTGTGTTTTAAATCAAATAATTAAAATTCTAATCACCTCACCTTACCTTGTTTTAACAGGTAAAATTTTGCAACACACCGAAGCCGCTCCGCTTTTGTGAAAACGTCGTTGTGCAGGTAATACTGTTTTCTGTCACACCTGTCGCGTGATCCCGGCTACCACCATTGAGCGTCATTTCACGGTTTTCAGAACGTTAAGCGACTTAACCAGGGAGCGTATCATGTCGGTTATCAATACCAATATCGTGTCGTTGATCGTTCAAAACGATCTGTATAACTCTCAAAATGCTTTATCGACCGCCATTGAGCGCCTGTCTTCAGGTTTGCGCATTAACAGTGCGAAATGATGATGCGGCGGGAATGGCGATTGCTAATCGTTTGACCTCAAACATCGACGGCATGACGGTAGCGGGCAGAAATGCCAATGATGCGATTTCGCTATCACAAACCGCTGAAGGGGCGTTCTCCACGATTAACGACAACCTGCAACGCATACGTGACCTGACGGTGCAGGCGCAAAATGGCAGCAACTCCGCTGCGGATATCGACTCTATTCAGACAGAAGTGAATCAGCGAATGGAGGAGATTAACCGTATTACCGCACAAACGAATTTTAACGGCATTAGTATGCTGAATACCGGCTCGGGCTCGGCTGCGTATCGCTTTCAGGTCGGTGCGGAAGACGGCGAAACGATCACGATCGATCTGGATGCCAGCGACAGCTATAACCTTCTGAAAGCGGGTACCACCGGCTCAACACTTAATATCCGGCAAATGACCTCAGGAGATACCGTAAATGGCGTGGCCCGTACGGTTGCGGCAGAAGGCTTTGACGTTTTAAAAGGGGATGTTACCGGCGGAGCAAGTGGAACCGCGACAGACGGTACGCCTTTGGCCGATCTCGATCGGGCGATTAAATCCGTTGATAGTCAGCGTAGTATGCTGGATGCCTATGAGAACTGCTTTCAGTCGGTTATCGCCAACCTGAACAATATGGTCACAAACCTTACCTCTGCCCGTAGCAGGATAGAGGACGTAGACTACGCTGCGGAGGTATCGGCGATGTCACAGGCGCAGATTTTACAGCAGGCCGGTACCGCCATGCTGGCCCAGGCAAATCAGATGCCCCAACTGATGTTGCAGCTTCTGCGCTAGCCAAACGCAAAAGCTGAAAGCCCTGCCCGGCACAGTCTGCTCCGTTATGCCGTGGCAGGCTGCACCAGCAGCTGACCTGCCGTTCCCCGATCTGCCAGCTCCAGCGTCTGACTGTAATAGACAAACGGGAAATGGTCTGAAGAGCTTTGGGTAAAGTTGACCAGCAGTTCGACCTCGCCGTCCACCCAGACGGTGTCTTTCCAGCCCCGGTCTTCCCCCATCGACTGCGCACCGTTCACGCTCTTAATGAGGAACATTACGCCCTGAATATGCAACGATTGCGGACGATCGGCACGGATAATCCAGCGCTCAAATGTGCCCTGCTGCGCGGTGGTATCAATGCGGTTCATATCCCAAACGGCACCGTTGATGCCGGGCATACTGTCGCCAATACGAAACTCCCGGGTACGCACCGAAGCGCCGTCCAGAATCTGATCGGCCAGTAAACGCATTGGCAGATTATCCGTCACCAGCGGCAGCAGGCCAGTGGGGCGAAGCGTGAGCACCAGCGTTGAGGTCAAAATCGTCGAAGGCTCGAAGAAACCGCGCAGGCGATCCATGATGCCAGCCGCGGTGCCCGCCGTAATGGAGACCTCATCCCCTTGCGACATATCCACCAGAACTTCGCGCCGCTCACCGGGAGCCAGCGTTAACCGCTGTACCGCTACCGGCGACGGTAAAAAACCCTGATCGCTGGCGATGACCGTAAACGGCCGGTTATCACTGATGCTGAGTTCGTAACGTCGGGCATTGGAGGCATTGAGCAACCGCAGGCGCATCCAGCCGCGTGATACCTCAATAAACGGATTGCGTACGCCATTAACCAGCAGCGTATCGCCCAGGAAACCGCCGTCAGCGGGTGGGTCATAAACCGGTGTCGCAAAATTATCCAGCCGCTTGTCCTGAATGATCAGCGGAAAGTCATCCACGCCATAGTGTTTTGGCAACGGAAGCTGCTTACTGAGGTCGTCCTCGATCAGCCACATGCCCGCCAGGCCGTTATAGACGTGCGGTGCCATGCGGTTTGGCGTGTTGGCGTGATACCAGCAGGTGGCGGCGTTCTGACGAATCGGTAACACCGGTGCCCAGTCGACGCCCGCTGACATCATCCGCGGCGCGCCGCCCATCAGTGCCCCTGGCACCTGCAGGCCGCTGACGGTCATCGAAACCGGTTCATTGAGGCGGTTGCTGTAGATCAGTTTGACATCATCGCCGCTGTAAACACGGACAGTTGGCCCAAGGTACATGCCATTGATGCCCCAGACCGGCACCTTGTTATTGTCACCGTAAAACGACCAGTGGCTGCGCTGTAAGGTCAGAAACAGCGGCTGACCCCGGCGGGATTCGATCAACGGTGGAACGGGAAGTGGCGTGTCACCACGCAAGGAAGCGGCACGTGCCGCATGCGGCATTACCGTGGCACTGAGCGCCACACCGGCAGAAAGCTGGATAAACTGACGTCTGCTGAAAGACATGAAATTTCAGACCTTTTACGCGTGGCGCTGAAACGCCAACCCTGTTTTTATTGCTGTCATTGCTGTGCTGCTTTCACGGCGAGCGACGCAGGACGTCACTCGCCGTGGGGCATCCATGCAGAATAGTCCGACAACGGATTTGTCGGTTAGATTTTACCGTTTTTTTCGCGTTCTTCGACTTCGGCGTTAAGCTCTTCCAGCTTCGCCGCCATCAGTTCACGACAGTGGGTAGCCAGTTTGCGCACAGACGACGACTCAAATTGTTTGACGTCTACCGGCGGCAGCATTTCCACAATCACCAGGCCGTTTTTCAGGCGGTTGAGGTTAATTTTATTGTGCGTATTGGACACCACAATCGGGATGATCGGGACGCCGGCCGCCACCGCAGCGTGAAACGCACCGGTTTTAAACGGTAATAATCCCCGCCCGCGACTGCGCGTACCTTCAGGAAACATCCAGAACGAAATCCGTTTTTTATTGAACTGGTCGACCAGCTCGCCAATGGTGCCGTGAGCTTTGGCCCGGTTGTCACGGTCAATCAGCAGATTACCGGTCAGCCAGTAAAGCTGGCCAAAGAACGGTATCCACAGCAGGCTTTTTTTCCCCACGGTCACGGTGGTGGGCTGCACAATTTTAGCGGCCGTCACCATATCGTAGTTGTTCTGGTGATTAGCGATATAAATCGCATTACCGTAATTATCCGCGCCCTCTGGGCGACGAAGTTCAACCTTCAGACCAAACAGCGTCGATAATTTGCCAAACAGATGACCAAAGGTGGCGACGTGACGCGGATTGCGCGGCGAGAACAGACACCAGATGCAGCCAAATACACAGACCAGAATCGAATAAATTACCACAATAATCGTGCGTAATATCAGTAACATAGCTTCCTCAATGTAACACGACTGGCGATGAACCAGCCGGATGAATTACGCGTCGCTGTCAGCGCTGTCAGGACGTGCCGGGGCATCCAGTTCGACCCGATCAATTTTTTGCAGACCGCGCGGTAACAGCGTGCCACGGCGACCCCGATCGGCACGGAATTTCTGCAACTCTTCACTGCGCAGCAACAGCTTGCGTTTACCGACGTGCAGCGTAATCGCGCTGCCTGGTGGCAGAATCATGAGCCAGGCCAGTTTATCCGTGCCCGCCGCGGCATCTGCCGACGGAATCGAGATAATCTTGTTGCCCTTGCCTTTCGACATTTGCGGCAACTCGCCGACCGGGAACATCAACATCCTGCCCGCCTGAGTGATCGCTAACAGCATGTCGTCTTCATGATGCACAGCCATCGGCGTCATGACGCGCGCATTCTCCGGCAGAGTCAGCAGCGCTTTGCCCGCACGGTTGCGCGAAATCAGATCGTTGAAGGTGCAGATAAAGCCATATCCGGCATCCGAAGCCATTAGCAGGCGCTGCTCTTCCGGCTCCATCAATACCTGTTGAACAACCGCACCCGGTGGTGGCGTCAGTTTACCGGTCAGTGGCTCGCCCTGGCCGCGTGCCGACGGCAGCGAGGTGGGGTCCAGCGTATAGCTGCGGCCCGTGGAATCGATAAAGGCCACAGGCTGATTACTCTTGCCGCGTGCCGCCGCCAGGAAGCTGTCACCGGCTTTATAGCTCAGGCCCGCCGGGTCAATATCATGTCCTTTGGCGCTGCGCACCCAGCCCATCTGCGACAGAACAATCGTAACCGGCTCAGACGGAACCAGCTCGGTTTCGCTGAGCGCTTTGGCTTCTTCACGTTCACGCAGAGGCGAACGGCGATCATCACCAAAACTGTTGCTGTCTGCCTGCAGCTCTTTTTTCAGCAGCGTATTCATTTTGCGTTCAGAGGCCAGCGTCGCCTGCAGCTGATCGCGCTCTTTTTCCAGTTCGCTTTGCTCACCGCGAATCTTCATCTCTTCCAGCTTCGCCAAATGGCGCAGCTTGAGTTCAAGAATCGCTTCGGCCTGGGTTTCACTGATCTCAAAGCGCGACATCAGCACTGGCTTTGGTTCGTCCTCGGTACGGATGATGTGAATGACTTCATCAATATTAATGAAGGCCACCAGCAAACCGTCCAGGATATGCAGACGGCGCAGCACGCGTTCTAAACGATGATTTAGACGGCGACGAACAGTATCGCGACGGAACACCAGCCATTCAGACAGGATCTCTAGCAGGTTTTTCACGGCCGGACGGTTATCCAGTCCGATCATATTCAGGTTGATACGGTAGCTTTTTTCCAAATCGGTCGTGGCGAACAGGTGGTTCATAACCTGATCCAGATCGACACGGTTTGACCGGGGCACAATCACCAGGCGAGTCGGGTTTTCGTGATCGGACTCATCACGTAAATCCTCGACCATTGGCAGCTTCTTATTGCGCATCTGGCTGGCAATCTGCTCCAGTACCCGGGCACCGGACACCTGGTGCGGCAGCGCGGTGATCACCACCTCGCCGTCCTCTTTTTTCCACACCGCACGCTGGCGAATCGAGCCGCGCCCGTTCTGATAGATTTTACGAATCTCGTCGCGTGGCGTAATAATTTCGGCTTCGGTCGGGAAATCCGGCCCTTGCACAATCTCCAGCAGCGCATCCAGGCTGGTTTTCGGATCGTCAATCAGGGCGATAGCGGCCTGCGCCACTTCGCGCAGGTTATGCGGCGGAATATCGGTTGCCATGCCCACCGCGATCCCGGTGGTGCCGTTCAGCAGAATGTTTGGCAGGCGCGCCGGCAACATCTTCGGCTCCTGCATCGTGCCGTCAAAGTTTGGCACCCAGTCTGCCGTGCCCTGCCCCAGCTCACCCAGCAGCACTTCGGCATACTTCGACAGGCGAGACTCGGTATAACGCATGGCGGCGAAAGATTTAGGATCGTCAGGTGCCCCCCAGTTTCCCTGGCCATCGACCAGCGGATAACGGTAGGAGAACGGCTGTGCCATCAACACCATGGCTTCGTAACAGGCGCTGTCACCATGAGGATGGTATTTACCCAGCACGTCACCCACGGTACGGGCCGATTTTTTAAATTTGGCGGTGGCGTTAAGCCCCAGCTCCGACATGGCATATACAATGCGGCGCTGGACGGGTTTCAGGCCGTCGCCAATGTAAGGCAACGCACGGTCCATGATGACGTACATGGAGTAGTTTAAGTACGCATTCTCAGTAAACGTATGCAGGGCAAGACGCTCTGCACCATCCTGCGTCAATTCGCTCATTAAGTCCTCATCCTCACATCGTGACCCGCAACGGCGGATCACCCGGCGGTTGTTTGGCGAGGATAGTACCTTATTCGTGGGTATTAGTCACAGTCCTGGAACGGGCTGGTCACTCTTTTTTCCCTGTTTTCCGGTCGCCGAAAAAACCGCACCGGTAAAAATCCCCGCGCGCTTATTTTTAATAGTTTGTGACCTTCCTCGCAATTAATTATCAGCTTATTTATAGCGTATTAATCCTGTCCCGTTCCCGGGACAACATTTAGTATTGTTGCTTTTTCTTTCACCCCCTAAATTCAATTTCAGCGACATATACCGGTTTTATTTTATGCCCTGGTTGGATTTAACGAATTGCCACTTAAGCACCGCTAACGAAATAATAGACAGGTGACTGAATGCAAAATCTGACTTCACGACAACACCGATTACTGAAATTACTGTTACAGGCGGGCACGCCGCTGGCATTAGCGCAATTAGCCCAACAGTTAACCGTTTCTGAAAAAAGTATTTATCGCGATTTACAAAGTCTGGAACCCTGGCTGCATGGCTGGCAGGCGCAACTGGTGAAGCTGCCTGGCCGCTGTGTGGCGCTGGAAACACACGATCATGAACAGCGGCTTCGCTTGCAGCAGCATGTTGCCAGCGACGATAACTGGTCTGCGGGCTTAAGCAACAATGCGCGGCGGGTAAAAATCCTGTCCCAGTTGCTACGAGACGCGCCACGTGAAACCTCGATCAGTAAGTTATCTGAACGTTATTTCATCAGTCACGCTTCGATTGTTAATGACCTCAAGGTGATTGAAGAGTGGTTGCAGCCGCTGGCGCTGGAGCTGGTCCGTAGCCAGAGCGGCACGCATGTGGCAGGCAGCGAACAGGCACTGCGCCAGGCCATGGTTTTGCTGATTAACGACGTTATGCAGCATAACACGGGCAGCAATATGGCCCTGCCGCGGCTCGACCCCGGCAGTTATCAGGCGCTGATCCACTATTTCGGCGAAGAGGACGTGGCCTTTGTGCAGCGCTTACTGCAGCAAATGGAGGGCTTTGTTGAATAAATGGATTTTATGCTGTGGTACTATGAAAACGGTTGTTTCAGATAACATAAAATCAATGCATTACATGCTTGCGTATGACGGTGTTCTGTCTGGCATCAGCGTTTTCTACCAAAACAGTGCAGACAAAACAGAATGATTACCTATTATTCAACAAAGCCCAAATCAGTTTCTCTCGATGAAAATGCCGGCTCAGTTACTGTCACTGTCGGGATCTCTGAAACCTCTCAGTTAACCTGTCCGACCTGTGGGAAATCCTGCCCTGTTCACGATCACCGTCATCGCAAATGGCGCCACCTTGATACCTGCCAATTCGCCACGCTCGTCGAAGCCGATGTTCCCCGCATTATGTGCCCGGAGCATGGATGCCAGACCCTCCCTGTTCCGTGGGCAGGACCCGGTAGCCGGTATACGTTACTGTTCGAATCGTTCGTTCTCTCATGGCTGAAAATCAGCACTGTTGACGCCGTCAGGAAACAACTTAAGCTCAGCTGGAATGCGGTTGACGGTATTATGACCCGGGCAGTTAAGCGAGGACTTGCCAGGATAAAAAAGCCATTATCCACCCGTCATATGAATGTGGATGAGGTCGCTTTTAAAAAAGGACATCGCTATATAACAGTGATCTCCGATCGCGATGGGTGGGCGCTGGCCTTAACGGATGATCGCGGTACAGAAAGCCTTGCCAGTTATCTTCGTACACTCACTGACAGCCAGTTGTTGACCATCAAGACACTTTCGATGGACATGAACGCGGGCTATATAAGGGCAGCGCGTATCCACTTACCCAGTGCGGTTGAGAAAATCACGTGGCTAAACAACTGGGCGAGGTTGTGGATAGAACCCGCCAGAATGAACATCCCCACCTGCCAGTTGAAAGCCGACGCCAGGCAAAAGGAACACGCTTCCTGTGGCAGTACAGCGATAAGTGGATGACCGAATCCCGGCAGGAAAAGCTGGCGTGGCTGCGGGAGCAGATGCAGCAAACCAGCCAGTGCTGGACGCTGAAAGAGCTGGCCAGAGATATCCGGAATCGCCCCTGGAATGTTGAGCGTCGTAAAGACTGGCTGCGCTAAATAACTGCTCGGAATAGTAGATCCCTTAGAGGGAACTCAGTCCGGTTTATGCGATCTGATCAATCGCTGAATATCCCAAATCACCAGCCGGACTGAGCAATGTCGATCATAGCACCAATACCCAGAACCGAACGACGCCTGATGCAGAAAACTATCCATAAAACAAAGGACAAAAACCACGCCCGGCGGCTCACCGCCATGCTGATGCTGCATCGTGGTGACACCGTCAGTCATGTTGCCAGAACACTCTGCTGTGCCCGCTCATCGATTGGT
>NZ_VZPF01000123.1 GCF_008801695.1 Pantoea stewartii subsp. stewartii | reverse complement strand
ATGTCGAACGGTTGTGGCAGGCGCTTCATGAGACAATAACCCGAAATCACCAGTGCAGTTCAATGTGGCAACTGTTGAAAAAGGTCCATCACTTTATGAATACCGTCAGCCCATTCCCCGGGGGAAAACATGGGCTGGCTAAAGTGTAGCGGTATTAGGATCAGTTATTTAGTCATTTATCGCTGGTTTCACATCCTGAACAGGTGGCTACGTTTATCGATCGCGCGGCCAGAACCCTTCCATCGTCATAGCACCATCACTCTCAGGGGAATCCCATGAACAGATTACTTCATATTGACGCCAGTATTTTCCAGACGTCGTCGGTTACCCGGCAGCTTACCGCGGACATCGTCAGAAAACTGTTGGCAAAGTACCCCGCTGCTCAGGCGACTTACCGTGATGTCGTGGCCGAGGAAATCCGTCCTCTTAACGCGGCCATCGCGGCAGGTTTCAGGGCGGGAAACGACGACAACGTCAGTGAGTACATAGCAGAACAGCATCGCTTATCTGACCTGCTGGTGGCGGAGTTTCTTGCCAGTGATGTGATAGTCATCGGTGCGCCGATGTACAACTTTTCGGTGCCTGCCCAACTAAAATCCTGGCTGGACCGGATCGCGCAGGCAGGCAAAACATTCAGTTATACGGCACAAGGCCCGGTGGGATTGTCAGGTGGGCGAACCGTGATCGTGGCCTCGGCGCGGGGCGGCTTTTACCACGGCGGTTCCCTTGAAGAGTGAGATTTTCAGGAACGGTATCTGGCCGCTTTTTTTCGGTTTTTAGGCGTTGAGCATATTCATGTTATCCGTGCAGAAGGGGCTTCAAAAGGGGAAGCCATTCAACAGCGTGAAATCGGCAACGCGTTTAATGCCGCCAGCACGCTCATCCAGTCACTTGCGTTGTAATCCACAGGAGAACCTTATGCTTTACATTGTTACGCTGAGTTATCGTGGTGCCGCCGCCGAACGTGAAAAACACAGCGCGGGTCATAAAAGCTGGCTGGTGGAGCACATCAAGACGGGCGAGGTGGTTTTGGCCGGACCGCTGGAAAATCAGCAGGGCGGCGTTGTGCTGTTTCTCGCCTCTGATGAGCAGGCTGTTCGCGACAGGTTGACCGAGGATCCCTTTGTGGCGTTGGGACTGGTTGATGTGGCTGTTACGGGCGTTCATCCAGCCCTGGTTTCTTCTGTGTTTGACGCCGACTGGGGCAGTGAAACGAAGGTCGTTGATATGGCCCACCGCGCCTGAAGCCGTTTGCCGCGGAGCAGGGCATCGCTCCGCGGCAAGTCGATCAGAATGACTGCCAGTTATCCGCTGACGGTGCGGTAGACACAGGCGTCATAACGGGTTTTTTCAAAGCTGTGCTGCGGGACGTCGCCAGACCTGTGGTCGGCTTTCTGCCCGTGTTAAACACGGAGACCGACTGACGTAACTGCGTAGCCTGATCTTCCAGTGAGGCTGCCGCACTGGCCGATTCCTCTACCAGCGCCGCGTTTTGTTGCGTGACGCCGTCCATTTCCGATACCGCTTTCGTCACCTGTTCAATACCGCGCGTCTGCTCGGCCGAGGCCGAGGCAATCTCAGCCATCAACTGGGTCACGCTGTTAACGGAATGCACAATGCTTCCCATGACATCACCCGCTTCGGAGGCATGAGTCGAACCGCTGTTGACACGCTGCGTCGATTGTTCAATCAGCGTGCGGATCTCCTGCGCCGCGCTTGCACTGCGTCCCGCCAGTGAACGCACCTCACCGGCGACTACAGCAAAACCGCGCCCCTGTTCGCCTGCGCGTGCGGCTTCGACCGCAGCGTTAAGCGCCAGAATATTCGTCTGGAACGCAATGCTGTCGATAATGCCAATGATGCTGGCAATCTGTTTAGAACTTTCACTGATCTGCTCAATATTGGAAATCACCTTCGCCACAATCTGCCCACCCTGCGACGCCATCACCGCGGCATCGTTCGCCATCGCGGTGGCCTGCTGTGCATTTTCCGCGTTCAGTTTTACTGTCGAGGTCAGTTGCTCCATGCTGGCTGCCGTCTCTTCCAGTGCGGCTGCCTGTTGCTCTGTGCGGGCAGAGAGGTCGATGCTGCCGGCCGATACTTCTGCTGCGCCGGTGAAAATGGACTGCGTTGCATCATCGACAGAACGAATCGTCACCACCAGCGCGCTGCGCATCTCTTCCAGTTGGCTGAGGAGCCGTCCGGTTTCATTGTGACTGTCGCTGGCGATCTCACGGGTCAGATCCCCGGCAGAGATCGCGCGCATGTAGTCGGTTGCCAGAGTCAGAGGTTTCAGCAACAGTGTCCGCAGGCCAGCCCATACGCTGGCAACGGTCACCAGAGCAATAACTGCGATAATCAGCAAGGTCCACAGCATATTGGTGTAGTTGTGATCGTTTTCTGCGGCGATTTCCTTCATCAGCTGATAGTTAGCGCTCCGCCAGGCCTGATAAGCCTTATCCAGCTGATCCTGCGCTTCCTGTGCATCAAGATTGCCGTAAGCCTGATAGTTGTTATTTCGCAGGAACTCGACCGACGCGAGCATGGTATCGTGCATTTTGCTGTAAGCCGTCTGCACGTTTTGGGTCAGTTCCGCATGCTGTCCGGGTAAGGGCGGGGCGGCTTTGTAGGCTGAAAAATACTCATCGGCTTTTTCAGCAGATTGTTTCGCTGTGTCCAGCAGTGTGGCAATCGAGGCCAGAGATGCCGGATCCTTCTGGTTTTTCAGAAAACGAATAGCCACCCGGCTGACGGTGACACGCGTCTTTATCAGCGTCTGCACACTATCGCTCAGTTGCTGTTGTTGTAGCGTCAGTTGTTCAGTGTGAGAAAAGTTGAGTCCCGCCTGGCTGACAGACGAATAAAAAAGCGACCCGGTAAGCATTAACAGCGCACTGAACAAAAACAATACGGCAATAATGCCCGTTGTAATTTTAAGGTTTTTAAACATGGCGGCGATACCTGATAAACGTGGATACAGGTATATCGGTATTTAACGGATTACCTTAATAGTGACGCCATAAATAATGTGATCTATAACGATTAGTTTAAAAATAAAATGACGTTTTCAGGAAAAGCGCGTTTTTTTAATGGCTTGGCATAGTCACAAAAACGGGGTGATCAAGGGTCCGTTTATGCAGAAATGTACCGGGAGTTACGTTTTTTCGCGTAATAATAAGATGAAGGCCTGGGTGAGACATTTGCGCGTTAATATTTTTCGCTGCCCTCATACGTGACCGCAATCTGACGTTGTGTCCGTCTTCGCTGTATAAGCCGTGCTTCACAGACAGGGGGCTGAAAATAGGTATGGCAACACCATCTGTTATTTTCCCACTGCTGAGGCCGCTCAGCCTGTTTGCCGCTGAGGGACGTTTCTGACAATCTTCCGCAATGCTTCTTTCCGGATGGCCCTTAACCCGAGCGGGCCGTCAGGGTGAAATGGCATATCAGCGTGTTTTTGTCGTTATCCTGCGCATCACCCCCATCCAGATCAAGAAACAAGAATAGTTATCATTTGTATAATTCCTGCCTTAGTTGTTAACGGTTGGGATATATCTGTGAAAATCAAAACACACACCAGCTATCGTGTCAGAGGCTACCAGCCTTCTGTTGATCCCGCCTGGCGGCAAAAATTACTAACCATGGGCGTGCTGCCCGGCACGCTGATTGACATTATCCGTACTGCACCACTGGGCGATCCCGTTCATATCCGTACGCGTCGCCTCAGTCTGGCGGTGCGGCAACGCGATCTGGCTTCGGTTCTGCTGGAAGAAGTCCGCTGATGAGAACATTAACCCTGGGTCTGATCGGCAACCCGAATACCGGTAAAACCACGTTATTTAATCAGCTTACCGGGGCCCGCCAGCGCGTAGGGAACTGGGCGGGCGTGACGGTAGAACGCAAGGAAGGGCAGTTCTTTACGGCTGAAACGGATGTACGGCTGGTTGATCTGCCAGGCACGCGCTCGCTTACAACGCTTTCTGCGGACAGCGCCATCGATGAAAGTATCGCCTGTGGGTATCTGTTTGAGGATCACGCCGACCTGGTGATTAATGTGGTAGACAGCTCAAACCTGGAGAGTCATCTTTTCCTGACTTTTCAGCTACTGGAGCTGGGCATGCCCTGTATCGTGGCGTTAAACATGCAGGATATCGCGCTCAGCCAGAATATCATCATCGACAGGGCAGCGCTGTCAGCCCGGCTGGGGTGCCCGGTCGTGACGCTGACGTCAACACGTGGCGAAGGCATCGCCTCGCTTAAACGCGCCATTGACGACTGGCAGGGAGAAAGACCGCCACAACCTCTGGTTTATCCTCGTGAAATTGAGACGGCCATCGCGCGCCTGCAAACGATGATGCCTGCGGACATCGCCAGGCAAAAGCAGCGCTGGCTGGCGCTACAGTTGCTGGCAGGTGACATTAACAGCCAGCGCATCTGTCCCACAGTCGTCCCCCAACTGCCGGCGATCAGGCAGGCGGCGGGCGGCGATCCGGCAATGCATGTGGTGAACTGTCGTTATCAGGCTATCAACGCGCTCTGCGCCGCGGTCTGTAATCTCAATAAAGCCGCACCCGCTGCGCTGACTGAGTGGCTGGACAACCTTGTGCTGAACCGGTTCCTGGGAATACCGGTTTTTCTGGGCGTGATGTATCTGATGTTTGTGCTGTCAATTAACATCGGTGCAGCCTTCCAGCCTTTGTTCGACAGCGGATCGGTGGCGCTGTTTATTCATGGCGCGCAGTGGCTGGGCTATACCTGCCACTTTCCCGACTGGGTAACGGTCTTCCTTGCGCAGGGCATAGGGGCCGGGATTAACACGGTGTTGCCGATTCTGCCCCAGATCGGCCTGATGTACCTGTTTCTGTCTTTTCTTGAAGACTCGGGGTATATGGCGCGTGCGGCGTTTGTAATTGATCGCCTGATGCAGTCGCTGGGCTTGCCGGGAAAATCCTTTGTACCGCTTATTGTCGGGTTTGGCTGCAACGTGCCTTCAGTAATGGGCACGCGTACGCTGGATACACCCCGTGAGCGCTTACTTACCGTGCTAATTGCGCCCTTTATGTCCTGCGGTGCGCGGCTGGCGATTTTTGCGGTTTTCGCCGCCACCTTTTTTGGCGCCTGGCGCGCCAGCCTGGTTTTCTCTCTGTACGTGCTGGGCATTATCGTGGCCATCGTCACTGGGCTTATCCTGAAAAATACGCTGCTGCGCGGCGAAGCGTCACCTTTTCTTATGGAGCTGCCGGTCTACCATCGCCCCCATGTGAAAAGCCTGTTGATCCAGACCTGGCAACGTTTAAAGATGTTTATCGTACGCGCAGGTCGCGTCATTATTGTGGTCAGCATGGTGATCGGATTACTCAGCAACTTTTCGTTTAGTGGGGCAACCGTAGACCATATCAATGATTCTGCGCTGGCTACTGTGAGTAAAGTCGTCACGCCAGCCCTGCGACCAGTCGGCGTGACATCAGACAACTGGCAGGCCACGGTCGGGCTGGTGACAGGCATCATGGCGAAAGAAGTCGTGGTCGGTACGCTGAACAGTCTTTATGTCGGCGAAGATGTTCAAAGCGGCGCGTTTCGCCCGCAGGACTTTTCGCTGTCGGGTGAGTTAGGTGACGCGCTGAAAGAAACCGGTGACAGCCTGAAGAGCGCATTCAGCCTGCGTGCGCTGGCCAACCCTATTGAAGCGAATAAAGGTGACAGTACAATCAATGCGACGCAAATGGGCGTGATGAGTGCGAAATTCGGCAACGGCTTCGCCGCGTACAGCTATTTGCTGTTTGTGTTGCTCTACGTTCCCTGCGTATCGGTGATGGGCGCAATAGCCCGGGAAGCCGGGAAAAACTGGATGTTGTTTTCCTTTTTCTGGGGCCTGAACGTTGCGTACTCCGTTGCTACGCTGTTTTATCAGAGTGTCAGTTTTCGCCTGCATCCGGGGTTTAGCGCGCTGTGCCTGATGAGTGTGGTCGTGCTTAACGGTCTGGTCATTAGCCTGCTGCGCCACGCAGGTGGACGTGCGCGCACGAAGCCGGTTTCCGCACCGCTCACCTCATCGCGTAAGACAGGATGTGGCGGCTGTGCGGGATGTGCTGAGCACCGGCATGCCAGCGACTGAGGACGACGGGGATGTGTGCGGCTGCCCATAATAACCGTGGGCAGACGGAGCCGCCGGAAAGCAATGATGATAAGGTTAGCAGTCTGATCGCACGGTTTCCTCGGTCGCCGTTGAACGAAGAGGCAATGCCGGGAGCGTATTTAGCGATTCTCTCCGCGACCCGGGCGGAATCAATCTCACCGCAGAAAGCCAGTCCATGCAGCCCCGGGGTGTGCCAGTCCACGCATATTTTCAGGCGCTGAGATTTTTTATATGCCCCAAAAAGTTAAACGTTAATTAAACACTTATGTTTCTTCTGGCATATTTATTTATTTTTACTGGACACGCGTTGTTTTTTATTAAAATGCCATCTGAAATATGTCGATTTTTATAAGGAAGTTCTTATTAATTTTTTCCGGGAAAAGTGTCTTCCATTTTTCACTTCACTGGCTATTGTCTGAATGTTCTCTTTACGCTTTACATTGCGAAGGTGGCTTATTGCGGAAACGGTCCGCGCCTGAGTAGAGTATCACAGGCAGGCTCTCTGTATTTCCGCAGGGTTCAGTAACGCCATTTTAAATTACAGAATACTCTTAGTTTTGATGTCATCCTCATGTTTATGCTGTCTTTTATTTTCTGGTTTCATGCTATACATATTTTGATACAAAAATTGGCGATGTGCATACAGATGACTGATTTAGAGTAGCGAAAAATTTTTACGAATAAAAATAGCTGGAACTAACCGACACTTTCCCTGCGCTACACTTTAATAAATATGTCACACCAGAGGTTATATGTTTAATGATCAACACGCCCCTTTAGTGTCATTTATCGTGCCTGTTTATAACGGCGCGATGTTTATTGAACGTTGCGTCGAGAGTATTCTTCAGCAACCTCATGCTGAGCATTGCCAGCTTATTTTAGTCAATGATGGGGCTTTGTTGAATAATAGGTAATCATTCTGTTTTGTCTGCACTGTTTTGGTAGAAAACGCTGATGCCAGACAGAACACCGTCATACGCAAGCATGTAACGCATTGATTTTATGTTATCTGAAACAACCGTTTTCATAGTACCACAGCATAAAATCCATTTATTCAACAAAGCCCAATGATGGTTCAAGTGATAATTCACTTGAGCTAATGAAAAAATACCAGAATTATCCTGGCGTAGAGATTATAGATAAGCCCAATGGCGGCGTTTCATCGGCACGTAACTGCGGTCTGGATGCTGCGCGTGGCACATTCCTCTCTTTCATCGATGCCGACGACTTTCTGCCTTCAGGTGTGCTGGATACCTGGCTGGGGCTGATGAATGAAGACGTCATTCTGGCCGTAGGCGAATCCCGCACCTTTTCTCATGACGGCGAGCCGCTGTCCGGGGAGCCTGAAGAGACCGCACTGCGCAGTCTGCGCGCTGATAAGGCGATCGGTGAACTGCTCTACCACACGCCGAAACACGGTATCTGTGACAAGTTTTTCCGCCGGACGATCGTGCAACAGCAGCAGTTACGCTTTCGGGAAGATATCTTCAACTTTGAAGATCTGCTGTTTGTGATCAGCTACCTGTCCGGTGCCCCGCAGGGACAGGTCGTGTTCAGCCCTCGGGTCGTCTACCACTATGTTGAGTCACACGATTCCGCAACGCGCTCGGCGCTCAAAGAAAAACACTTCACTTACGTCCGGGCTTTTACAGGGATTAAACGCGTCTTGCTACGGCCGCAGGAACGCTATTACTACTTCTTATTTCTGAAGGTTACGGCCTCGCACATCTATAAAGCCCTGTATAGTGGGACGTTCAGCGCGGCATTCGTCAGGCAGTATATTGAACTTTACCGGCAAAACTATCGTGCCTATATTGCCGCGGGCGTGCTCCCAGACGCCTGGAGCCTTTATTTTACGCTTTTCTACCTGTCTCCACGCCTGGTGTCCGGGCTGCGTCATGCCGTACAGACTCTGTTGAGGGCGCGTTCGTGAAACAAAAGCTGCAAAACTCGTTATGGATGATCATTGAGAAGCTGGTTGCGGTATTTGGCCTGATGTTTGTAACGTCCTTCGTCGCTAAGTACGTCGGGCCTGTCACGTTTGGTGTGATCGCCATTTCCATGCTGATATTTCAGTTTATCCAGTCTGTGGCGATGATGGGCTGCGACGTCATCCTGCTCAAGCGCATTGCCCAGAATCACCGTTCTGGCATCCGCCTTATGGTGCCGGCTGTCATTTTGGTGGTAAGCGTCACATTTAAACCGTCTGTGCAGCGGGCTCCGGTTCCGGGAAAATAGTGTCCATCATTTTTTAATGGACACTATCGCGTGAAACACCGGACATGGCTCCTTGAGGCGCTTCGCCTCCATT
>NZ_VZPF01000122.1 GCF_008801695.1 Pantoea stewartii subsp. stewartii | reverse complement strand
ATGTCGAACGGTTGTGGCAGGCGCTTCATGAGACAATAACCCGAAATCACCAGTGCAGTTCAATGTGGCAACTGTTGAAAAAGGTCCATCACTTTATGAATACCGTCAGCCCATTCCCCGGGGGAAAACATGGGCTGGCTAAAGTGTAGCGGTATTAGGATCAGTTATTTAGTTCATCAGCTCGCCTAACGATCTTGAGCCTGTTAGCACCAAAATCTATATCCCTTATTCTAATATTGAGTAACTCACCACCACGTATGCCCAAATAATAAAGAAGCAATATCATAAGACGATTACGTCGTTGCACAGGCTTTGTTGAATAATAGGTAATCATTCTGTTTTGTCTGCACTGTTTTGGTAGAAAACGCTGATGCCAGACAGAACACCGTCATACGCAAGCATGTAATGCATTGATTTTATGTTATCTGAAACAACCGTTTTCATAGTACCACAGCATAAAATCCATTTATTCAACAAAGCCTATAATTATGTCAAAATTCTGTGGTGTTACATGGACAAGAACTTCAGTGTTAATGCATTTGTAATAGATAGTGGAGAGCGCTACTGTTTAGTGGTGGATCGTTCTTCTAACCTTCCCGAGTATTACACCAATCTATTTCTCACAACTCAGATGCGTAATCGGGGGGATGCTTTTGCAACTATGGTGGCCGCAGCCGGCAACTTAGTTCTACTATTGCACTTTCTTAAGTGCCGTAATATTTGCCTTGAGCAGAGATTTTTGAATTTGGAATTCCTCAAGGCGAATGAGTTGGATGATTTAAGAGATTTTTCTCAGCGCAGGCAAGAAAAAAGGTTATTAATGGTACTTCCCGACCCATGTCATGCCCAAGAAAATATTCTAAAGTCTACTGAAACTGTTAATAATGGAACGCAATACTCTCGACTGACAACATTTGCTACCTATCTTCGTTGGTTTGCGATGCATATCTTAAATACTACTAATCAGGATAGGCTTTGTTGAATAAATGGATTTTATGCTGTGGTACTATGAAAACGGTTGTTTCAGATAACATAAAATCAATGCGTTACATGCTTGCGTATGACGGTGTTCTGTCTGGCATCAGCGTTTTCTACCAAAACAGTGCAGACAAAACAGAATGATTACCTATTATTCAACAAAGCCATAATTATAAGGTAGTCAATATCCTAAAAACTTCAAAAAATAATTTTTACTTTTTCCAATAATGTAAATAAAAAAATCCCTGTAATAACAGGGATATATGATTTATTATTTTACTAAATAATGGCAGGTAAATGTCAGAACGGAATGTCGTCGTCAAAATCCATCGGCGGTTCGTTATTGTTGCTGGCCGGAGCGCTGGGCTGCTGCTGCGGACGAGACTGTGCGCCGCCGCTGAACTGGTTGTTATTGCCCTGCTGCGGTTGCTGAGGCTGGCCCCAACCGTTGTTGTTGCCCTGACCGCCGCCTGCTGGCGCGTTACCGCCCTGCTGACGTCCACCCAGCATCTGCATGGTGCCGCCCACGTTGACAACCACCTCCGTGGTGTAACGTTCCTGACCGCCCTGATCCTGCCATTTACGGGTGCGCAGCTGGCCTTCAATATACACCTGAGAACCTTTACGCAGGTATTCGCCCGCCACTTCCGCCAGTTTGCCAAACAGCACGACACGGTGCCATTCGGTGATCTCTTTATTTTCACCGGTCTGCTTGTCGCGCCAGCTCTCAGAGGTAGCCAGCGTAATGTTGGCGACAGCGCCACCATTTGGCATGTAACGAACTTCCGGATCCTGACCCAGATTCCCGACAAGAATCACTTTGTTAACGCCACGACTGGCCATGTTGCTGTCTCCCGATGAATGATTACGTCAACTCTAAACGATCAATTCTAACACGTCCCGCGCCTGGTTTCCCAGTTTCGAGCGGTGTTCCATTTTTAATCATTCGCCGGAAAAAAGCAAAAAACTACTGGATATTTATTCAGTCTATTTTTTGTGCCATAATGATGCGTTTATTCTGGCCGTGTCACAGGGCGCGGTGAGTGCAGCTAATCCGGGAAAGGTGAATGGATAAGATCGAAGTTCGTGGTGCCCGCACCCATAATTTGAAAAACATCAACCTGACCATCCCTCGCGACAAACTCATTGTGGTTACTGGCCTTTCCGGGTCCGGTAAATCCTCTTTGGCGTTTGATACGCTGTATGCGGAAGGTCAACGCCGCTATGTGGAGTCGCTCTCTGCCTATGCGCGCCAGTTTCTGTCTTTGATGGAGAAGCCTGACGTCGATCATATTGAGGGTTTGTCGCCGGCCATCTCCATTGAGCAAAAGTCGACCTCGCATAATCCGCGATCGACGGTAGGCACGATTACGGAGATTCACGATTATCTGCGCCTGCTGTTTGCCCGCGTGGGTGAACCGCGCTGCCCGGACCATGATGTCCCGCTGGCTGCTCAGACAGTGAGCCAGATGGTCGATCAGGTGCTTGAACAGCCCGAAGGCCGTCGTCTGATGCTGCTGGCACCGGTCGTGAAAGATCGCAAAGGTGAACATACCAAAACGCTGGAAAACCTGGCGACGCAGGGCTACATCCGCGCCCGGATCGACGGCGAAGTGTGCGATCTTTCCGATCCCCCTAAGCTGGAACTGCAGAAAAAACACACCATTGAAGTGGTTATCGATCGCTTTAAAGTCCGCGATGATCTGGCGACACGCCTGGCGGAATCCTTTGAAACGGCGCTGGAACTCTCTGGCGGTACCGCGATTGTGGCCGATATGGACGACAGCGCGGCAGAAGAGTTGCTCTTCTCCGCGAACTTTGCCTGTCCGGTTTGCGGATACAGCATGAGTGAGCTGGAACCGCGCCTGTTTTCGTTTAACAACCCCGCCGGTGCCTGCCCGACCTGTGACGGTCTGGGTGTGCAGCAATATTTCGATCCCGATCGCGTAGTGCAAAATGCAGAGCTGTCGCTGGCTGGCGGCGCCATCCGTGGCTGGGACCGTCGTAACTTCTATTACTTCCAGATGCTGCGCTCACTCGCCGATCATCTCGACTTCGATATAGAAGCGCCGTTTAACAGCCTCAAGGACAGCGTGCAGAAAGTCATTCTGTACGGTTCCGGCAAAGAAACGATTGAATTTAAATATATTAATGACCGTGGCGACACCTCCGTGCGCCGCCATCCGTTCGAAGGCGTGCTGAACAATATGGAGCGCCGTTATAAAGAGACGGAATCCTCAGCGGTACGCGAAGAACTGGCGAAATTTATCAGCAATCGCGCCTGCGCCAGCTGTGAAGGCACGCGTCTGCGTCGTGAAGCGCGCCACGTCTATGTCGAAAACACCACGCTGCCGACCATTTCAGACATGAGCATCGGTCATGCCATGGCGTTTTTTGAAAATCTGAAACTCAGTGGTCAGCGGGCTAAAATCGCGGAAAAAGTGCTGAAAGAGATCGGCGATCGCCTGAGTTTTCTGGTCAATGTCGGCCTGAACTACCTGTCGATGTCGCGTTCTGCAGAAACATTGTCGGGCGGTGAAGCCCAGCGCATCCGTCTGGCAAGCCAGATTGGCGCCGGTCTGGTCGGCGTGATGTACGTACTGGATGAACCGTCAATCGGCCTGCACCAGCGCGATAACGAGCGCCTGCTGGGCACGCTGATTCACCTGCGCGATCTGGGTAATACCGTGATTGTGGTCGAGCACGATGAAGACGCGATTCGCGCCGCCGACCACGTGATCGATATCGGTCCCGGCGCGGGCGTGCACGGCGGCGCTATCGTCGCGGAAGGTACGGTTGAGCAGATTATGGCGGAAGAAGCTTCGCTGACCGGCCAGTTCCTCAGCGGCAAACGCGAAATCGCCGTGCCTGAAACGCGCGTGAAGGGCGATCCCTCGAAGGTCCTGAAAATTACGGGTGCGCGCGGTAACAACCTGAAGGACGTCACCTTAACGCTGCCTGTTGGCCTGTTTACCTGCATCACCGGCGTGTCCGGGTCAGGCAAGTCGACGCTGATCAACGATACGCTGTTCCCGATTGCCCAGCGCGCGCTGAACGGGGCCACCATTGCTGAGCCAGCACCGTATCGCGATGTCGCCGGTCTGGAGCACTTCGATAAAGTCATCGATATCGACCAGAGCCCTATCGGCCGCACGCCGCGCTCTAACCCGGCCACCTACACCGGTATTTTTACGCCGGTTCGTGAGCTGTTTGCCGGCGTGCCTGAATCACGTTCACGTGGTTATAACCCAGGCCGTTTCAGCTTTAACGTGCGTGGCGGACGTTGTGAGGCCTGTCAGGGCGACGGCGTGCTAAAAGTAGAAATGCACTTCCTGCCGGATATTTATGTGCCGTGCGATCAGTGCAAAGGCAAACGCTATAACCGTGAAACGCTGGAGATTAAATACAAAGGCAAAAGCATTCACGAAGTGCTGGAAATGACGATCGAGGAAGCGCGTGAGTTCTTTGATGCCGTTCCTGCCCTGGCGCGTAAGCTGCAAACGCTGATGGACGTTGGATTGTCCTATATCCGCCTGGGTCAGTCGGCCACCACCCTGTCCGGTGGTGAAGCGCAGCGCGTCAAGCTGGCGCGTGAGCTGTCGAAGCGCGGCACGGGACAGACGTTGTATATTCTGGATGAGCCCACCACCGGGTTACATTTTGCCGATATCCAGCAACTGCTCGAAGTGCTGCATCAACTGCGCGATCAGGGCAACACCATCGTGGTCATTGAGCACAACCTCGACGTCGTGAAAACGGCGGACTGGATTGTCGACCTGGGGCCGGAAGGCGGCAGTGGCGGCGGTGAAATTCTGGTGGCAGGCACGCCAGAAACCGTGTCCGAATGTGAAAAATCACATACGGCCCGCTTCCTTAAACCCTTGTTGAAAAAATAAAATTGCAGGCCCGCATCACGCGGGCCTTCTTACAGGGATTGCACAATTTACCGGCTTTGTTGAATAGTAGGTAATCATTCTGTTTTGTCTGCACTGTTTTGGTAGAAAACGCTGATGCCAGACAGAACACCGTCATACGCAAGCATGTAACGCATTGATTTTATGTTATCTGAAACAACCGTTTTCATAGTACCACAGCATAAAATCCATTTATTCAACAAAGCCCAATTTACCCTGAAAAATGCAGGATCAGGCAAGATTCAGACACATATAGGCATATACGCTTTTCTCTCCCCTGACTATCCTTAATTCGTTCCCCTTTGGTACGCCCCTGGCGTCACCTTCTTGCTGCGCGCGTTATGCTGCGGCGTTGTTCGAAAAATCACGACACACTTTAACTGGAGACACCATGAACATTACCCATGCGTATGCTGCTCAGGATGCAAAGTCCAAACTGGCACCGTTTGATTTCAAACCGCGTGAGCTTCGTGCTCATGACGTACAGCTTGACGTGCTGTTTTGTGGCGTTTGTCATTCTGACTTGCATCAGGCGCGCAATGAGTGGAAAAACACCATTTTTCCTGTGGTTCCGGGACACGAGATTGTTGGCCGCGTGACCGCAGTCGGCCCCGAGACGCAGAAGTACAAAGTCGGCGACCTGGTCGGCGTTGGCTGTATGGTTGATTCCTGCCGCAGCTGCCCAAGTTGTCAGGAAGGCCTGGAGCAGTACTGTGAAAATGGCTTTGTCGGCACGTATAACGGTCAGGATCGCCAGACAGGGGCTATCACCTACGGTGGTTACTCCACCTCTATGGTAGTGGATGAAAGCTTTGTGCTGCGCGTTCCAGAAAACCTGGAGCTGGCCGGTGTGGCACCGCTGCTGTGTGCCGGTATCACCACCTATTCACCGCTGCGTCACTGGAATGTCGGCCCGGGTAAAAAAGTCGGGATCGTGGGGCTGGGTGGCCTGGGGCACATGGGCGTAAAAATTGCTCACGCGATGGGCGCGCATGTCGTGTTATTCACCACCTCACCGTCAAAAATCGAAGACGGAAAACGTCTGGGCGCAGACGAAGTGGTCATTTCGAAAGATGCCGACCAGATGGCGCAACATGCCAACAGTTTTGACTTCATTCTTAACACAGTGGCGGCGCAACACGACCTTAATCCGTTTATCACCTTGCTGAAGCGTGACGGCAATATGACTCTGGTCGGCGCGCCTGAACACGATCATCCCGCGCCACAGGTTTTCAATTTGATCTTTAAACGCCGCAGCATCGCTGGCTCGCTGATTGGCGGTATCGCTGAAACCCAGGAGATGCTGGATTTCTGTGGCAAACACGGCATCACGTCAGATATTGAGCTGATCGCCATGGATCAGATCAACGAGGCTTACGAACGTATGCTGAAGAGCGATGTAAAATATCGCTTTGTCATTGATATCGATACGCTGCGTAAAAACGCGGTGGCATAATCCTGTCCTGTGCCCTTTCCCACGCCGGGAAAGGGCCGTTACCGCCCGGTATCTGCCTGCTGAAAAGAGGCATCCACCAGATAGTAAATTTGCGAATCTTTCAGCGTGCCGTCTAAAAACAGCGTGTTCCAGTGTGATTTATTCAGATGTTCACTGGGAAACACATCGCTGTGCTCATCCCGCATCAGTTCAGCCAGCGCGGGCGAGGATTTGAGCGACACCGCCGGACGCCCTTTGACTTCATGCACCATGGCAAACAGCACGCCGTTGCTCTTGATCTGCGTAGCTTTCCAGTCGCTGTGAACGCTCTGCTCTGCGCCGGGTTTGCTCATGCAGTACGTCAGTAAGTCCGAATTATTCATACTCATTCCCCTTGTAAGGTCGCCACAATACGTCGGGCTCCGCAATGAATACGATGTTCCCCCAGCCAAATGCCCTGCCAGGTGCCCAGTACCAGCTGTCCACGCTGCACCGGTAGCATCAGTGAAACGCCCAGCGTGGACGACTTAATGTGGGCGGGCATGTCGTCACGGCCTTCGTAATCGTGTTGATAAGGAGCCGCTTCCGGGACATGGCGCATAAAGTGTTGTTCCATGTCGCTCCGCACTGTCGGATCGCAGTTTTCATTCAGCGTCAGTGAGGCCGACGTATGCTGCAACAGCAAATGGAGTAATCCGGTGTGGATATCACGGAGTGCGGGCAACTGTTGCACAATCTCTTCCGTTACGAGGTGAAAACCTCGCGATTTTGCGCTTAAGGTCAACGTTTGTTGATACCACATACTTTTTTCGGCTTTGTTGAATAAATGGATTTTATGCTGTGGTACTATGAAAACGGTTGTTTCAGATAACATAAAATCAATGCATTACATGCTTGCGTATGACGGTGTTCTGTCTGGCATCAGCGTTTTCTACCAAAACAGTGCAGACAAAACAGAATGATTACCTATTATTCAACAAAGCCACCGTGACACCGTATTGTTCCAGATAATACTGTTGGCCCCCCAAAGAGAGCGGAGGTAGTCGACCCCAAATGCCATACTTCCGTTGACTTAATCATGTTATTGCTCAAGGGAAGCATTATGTGTATATGAAGCAAAAACGACAGGGAACACTATTAATGTCTCATCATGAAAGATGATTTCTAAAATGGAAGAAATCAAACAATTAATGCTGAGCTACGCGAGAGCATGAAAAAACTTGGGGCAATCACCGAATAAGCCGCCGGCAGACTGATGCTAAGGCCGTACAGTCAGGAACCTCCATCGGAGATGAATACATCCATGTGCTTATCGGACATAAGTCAACACAGGACTGAAATATGGCTTTCGCCTGCTTCGCGATGCTGTTGCAGTCATACCCGGCCACGACGCTGGCCGGGTATTTACTATCAGGATTACCGCCAGTCGTCTTCGTCGTACTCCACGTCAGCGTCTGTCGGGTTGGCTTCAAGATCGTCTGAATCCATACTGAGTCGATACTCGCTACTGTGCTGGCGCAGGTTGATACCAAAATCAGTAATGGAGTGGTTCATTTCCTCGGCTTCTGCCAGCACATCAAAGCCATATTCGCTGTTGAAGTAGATGTACAGACCCCGGTAAGCACGATCTCCGTCATAGTTACGCGTTCCTGATTCCTCAAGGCCAAACTCAGAGGCTCTGATGTCAAGGACCTCAATCTCTTCGCCATTTTTGTCATACACTTCAATGGTCACGCTTCCTGAAAGATTCATACATACCCCCTCTGGTAATGGTCAATTTTATGGTTAAGCTTCGACTGAAGAATTTCGCGTTCGGGTAACAGGATTGCGTCCAGTTCATCTAGGAAGGATTCCATCTGGTCATAATCCAGTCGCAGGAGTTTATGCATAAATTTTGTCCGGTATTCCCATGAGTTTTTACGATTTTCGCAGTAAGAATCCTTCTGCACATTGATGTCAGTTTCATCCCCTTCGTAGCAGCACAGTGCACCAAAAATATTGCCCATGTACTTTGTCGGCTTTGTTGAATAAATCGAACTTTTGCTGAGTTGCAGGATCAGATCACGCATAATCCTGATAATGCAGGCAGTTCCGTGGCTAAGCAGAAATTCAAAATCACCAACTGGTGCAACTACAACAAGGC
>NZ_VZPF01000121.1 GCF_008801695.1 Pantoea stewartii subsp. stewartii | reverse complement strand
AGTGGAGGCGAAGTACCTCAAGGAGCCATGTCCGGTGTTTCACGCGATAGTGTCCATTAAAAAATGATGGACACTATTTTCCCGGAACCGGAGGGCGCTGCACAGACGGTCTGAATAAGACGCTTACGAAAAGCGTCAAATACCTCGGCCGATACCTGAAGCGACCGCCGGTGTCGGCGGCGAAGTTGAGGCACTACAACGGCGGTGCCGTGGTGCACCACTATTACGATTACCGGACGTACCAGTACCGGCAGCAGACGTTGACCCAGGAAGATATGATCGGGCGCTATATCAGTCATATCCCGGCGAAGCACTTTAAGATGGTGCGCTACTACGGATTTTTGTCCAGCCGGAAACGGGGTGAGCTGCTGCCGAAGGTGTATGAAGCCCTGGAGATGGAGGCGCGGAAAAAACCGGAGCAGCCCGGCTTCGCTGCGCTGATGAAGGAATTTCTGCGCACGGACCCGTACAAATGCATCCTGTGCGGCAACCGTTTGCGCTTTGTCAGCGCTCAGGCCGGCAGGCATGCGTCGGTATTAGTGGCAGAAAGACTGCACAGTATTGACCGGAAACGATGGCTTCTGGCACAGGCCGCAGGGTAAGTGCGTCTGAAAAACAGCTTTCAGGTTAAAAACACGCCGAAAATGCCATTTTATGACCATAATGTTCCCGATGGCACTTCATTACGGCATTGCAGACACTGCTGTTCATGGTCAGGAAATTTTTAAAACGATGATTCAGTTTCCTAACCATCGAGCGCCCTTACCGCAGCTTGGAAGTACAAAAAATGACCTTAACGTACAATAATTTCCGATATCCAAACTGACCCCAGGAAGGTTTTAAACAGCCCGTCATGGGGAACCGGTGACTTCCCGCCCTTTCCTTTTCTGCCTGACATTCCGCTTCTCCGTTGGTTTAAGTGTACTCATCCGGCAGTATTATACCGGAGCTGAGGTCCTGGTACCTTCTGTTTCTCCGGGGGCCGTTCCGGGGTGGTACGGGCCCTTACTCTTTAGCATTGTTGCAGACGCGGATGACAGTCATTTTTGATACGCCAGCCAGGCGGGCAGTTTCACGCAGTGATTTTCCGTGATTCAGGCGCAGCGTACGTATCAGCTCATGTTTCTGCGCATCGGCTACCCTGCCCCGGTATTTTCCTTCGGCTTTCGCCTTACTGATACCTTCCGCCTGGCGTCTCCGCCGGTCCTCGTAGTCTTTTCTGGCAATGGCGGCCAACATATCCAGCAGCATGCCGTTGACGGCCTTCAGCATGCTGCGGGTGAAATCATCGCCGACGACGCTGGCCAGAGCCAGATGACTGGTTGGCAGGTCCAGACTGACGATGGCCAGCTGCTTATCGGTGATTTGCTTTCGCAGTATTTCCCACCCCGTGTCGTCCAGACGGGAGAGTCGGTCTACCTGCTCAATCAGGATGGCATCCCCCGGCTCTGCATCATCCAGCAAGCGTAACAGTTCCGGCCGGGTCATCGTGGTACCAGAGGCATTGTCCACGTACCATCCGGCGATGCGTTGGCCATGCTGACGGGCAAATTGTTTCAGTGCATTTTTTGCGCGGGTTGCATCCTGTCCAGAAGTGGATGCACGCAGGTAGCCAAAAATGAGCATTTTCACCTTTCTGGTTACGTTTAAGTGGTCTCACTATTGATGGTATCAGTAATATGGTCACAATGATACGGATTGTCATGCTATGGATAGGTGAATTTGAGGTATACCCTAATGTGCCATGCTGACGCGCCCTCTAGGCTTGTCCAACCCCTCGCCTGCTCAGAATCAAGTTCAGAGCTGACTCGCGGTTTCGATTAAACACTGTGGTGGAATAGCCAGGCATTGGGACGTTTAGTATCGGAGGTTTCTATGTCAGGACAAGTCCGGTCGCCTTAGCCATTCAACAAATGAAATCATGCTATAATTAAATCATGATTTCATTTGTTGTATCGTATTGTAATTTAAATGATTATAAATTTCATGTTTTAATGAAATCATTAAATCATGATTTGATATTGTTCCTTTACCTCAGCTATGTCATAGTTAGCTTAGTTGTAGAACTTGATAATGAAATCATGATTTAATGAAAGGGTGATATCATGGGAAAGGTTATATCGATCGTTGGTCAGAAAGGCGGTGGTTCAAAAAGCACCAAAGCTAGAACGCTTGCTGTTGGATTTTCAGAAGCTGGATGGAAGACGCACCTGGCTGATATAGACACCAAACAACAAACCTCACTGAAGTGGACAGAACGACGCGAGAAAAGTGGGCTAAGCACGATTGATTGTGCTCTTTACCGCCGGGTTGAAACGGCTGTCAGGATGAAAGATAGCTGTCATTTGCTGATCATCGATGGGCGCCCTGCAGCAGAGACAACATCACTGGATGTCGCAGATGAATCTGACCTCGTCATTATTACCACGGGGACTACTATTGATGATCTAGAACCCTCACTTGAACTGGCTCGTGAATTGATAAAGAAGGGGATTGATAAGAGCAAGATTGTCTTTATCGTTTCTAAATCACCATCTCAATCGCAGGGCGAAAAAGCTCAGGAAACTATCAAGGCGTGGGGTTATAAAGTAATCAATACAGTCATCCCCTTCAAAACCAGTTACGGCGAAGCTCTGGATACTGGACGGGCATTACATGAAACGCCATTCAAATCGTTGAATGAGACTGCAAAACAAATGATTGAAGAGATTCATGATATAATTAATTCATGATAGCATGATTTAACGATATCATTATCTTGAGCATGAGGAAGTTTATGAAAGGCCCTGGTAAATCAATTAAAATTGAGCCCCCGAAAGAGGACGAACCGACACTGGATGTTACCGGAAAAGGGGCTGTTCCAGATTCGGCTGTCAAACCTATCCAAATCAAAGTTCCGGTGTCGAAACATAAAGAAATGAAAGCATATGCAGCAGAGCAGGGGATCTCGATG
This sequence comes from Pantoea stewartii subsp. stewartii, assembly GCF_008801695.1. Classification (GTDB taxonomy): domain Bacteria; phylum Pseudomonadota; class Gammaproteobacteria; order Enterobacterales; family Enterobacteriaceae; genus Pantoea; species Pantoea stewartii. The sequence goes on along the minus strand of NZ_VZPF01000121.1, from coordinate 5,906 downwards.
ACCGATATGCTCCTTGCTGGGTATGACATGTACAGAAATAAAATGAAATAATGAAATAATGAAATAATGAAATAATGAAATAATGACATCATGAAAACATTATTTCATGATGTCATTATTTCATACGATTTTTTAAACCTGTCTCTAGCTCCAGAAACCCTCGGTTTTGCACTCCATCGATAATGACATATATGTTTGAGCGAACCTGAAAATTACATGACTTCATGACTTCATGACTTCATGACTTCATGACTTCATGCTGTTTTTTAACAGAGCCTTGCTGAAGGAATGTCCGCCCATCTTGTCGTATATGCTGGCGACAGTAAATCTCGCTTCATTTGCCAGTCAGGAGCGATGCCTCGTCCCGCAAACCATATTTTCCCCAGACCAGAATGGTTAATACCGTCCACGACCTTCATCAGCTCATCGCTGTGCGGTCGCGGCTGTTCTCCATCGAAGAGATTCAGCTGCGCAACGCCGCTCGGAGTGAAATCGTTAAGCATTATCCCCGCTTTGGCGTAACGGTGGCCATCGAGCCAGATCCTGTCTAGAGATCTGACCGCCGCCGCGATGATATCTCGGGTGTCACGGGTAGGTGTGATCAACTTCTCAGTGGCCACGTTTCCGTAGTACGGTTCATTAACTGCAAAAGGTGAGGACTTGATGAAAGTGGAGATGTGGTACATAAAAGATGCAGGTCATCGTTATGTTGATGCAAATATCAATTTTTTGTCACATTTTTTGCATGATGGCTTAGCTTCTGTCATAGGACTGGATGATAGAGATATTTCTATTGCGTCAGGTAGAGATATTAACCTTATGCATGATTTTGAGACACATGCTATAGTGCATAAGAAAAATGTAACTCTTTTTTCTTATGGCTATATGTGCAATAAGGATAAAGTTAAATCATTTGTGATTAATATCAAACCATTAGCTCTATCAAATGAAAGCATGATTATGGTATTGATATCTGAGCTTTCTTGTATGAATCATAGTGTAGATTGGTTATCTAAAGTATTAAGGATAGATTCTCTCCCTAATACTGAGCGACTATTGCCTTCGTATGAAAATGATGACCCTCGCTTAATTCTCACTGAAAATGAATGGGAGGTTTCTTGGTTGCTAATATGTGGTTTTTCAATTCGTGGAATAGCAAAATATTTAAATGTAAGTACCAAAACTGTACAGGTAAGAGCAAGTAGCGCTTATATGAATTTAAGGGTTTATGATAAATGTGGATTGTTAAAAGTTGCTGAGAAATATAACTGGGTTAATTTTGTTCCTGAATCATTTTTGGCTCTGCCTGCATTAATTAGGATCTCCTGACTTAATTAATCTCGATGAAATATATTTATCATCATGCTAAATCACGACCGAAAAGGTCGTGATTTTACGTAGAGCAGTATCAAATTTTATAAAATAGCGTTTGTGGGGATAGTGGTGACTGGACAAAGCCAAAATACTCGTAGAACTGCCGTGCCTTATCATCAATAGCATGAACCATTACGGCTTTAATACCCACCTGATCGGCAAGATTTGATACTCGTATTATAGCATCATTAAGTAGCCATTTACCGAAACTATGGCCCTGTGTACAGATATCAACAGCCAAACGACCAAGGAGAATAACAGGTACTGGATCTGGCATATTCTGGCGTAAACTGCGCCCCAGGTTGACGTGGCTTACTGACCCCGTTGCTATTGAGTAATAACCGACTACACGAAAAGTACCTTCCAGGCAGATAACAAATGTCCTGGATGCATTAATACGCTGATTTTTCAGCGCACGGCGTACGAGCCAGTCACTTAACACATCGTTTCCACAATCAAATGGCTGGAGGTTGTGTTCTTCGGTCAGTAAGGCTGGAGATGTGACATTTATTTCCATTCCGGTTTTACGTTCATCAGGCGATGACGACCTTCAATATTCTCAACGGGTGCTTCCAGTTGCTCGATAAAGGCCTGGTAACGGGCATCATCCAGAACAAAGACCCTTTGATCCAGAATGATGTTCTGAGCTTCATGCACTGCTTTCTCAATAATAAAATCAGTACGATTCTTATTAACCAGACTTGCTGCGTAGTCGATAACCGCCCGTTCCTCATCTGTGGCTCGTACGTTGATCTGTTTATCACGAGTTGGTTTCCGGGTGAACATTTGCATAGGTTTGCCCTTATTGGTAACAGATTGCTATACGTCAATGATAACCCTGAAGGTAGCAAATTGCTATACGTATTTGTGAGATTTAGAGGATCGGCAGGCTCGAAAATCCGCATCTTCAATCTGAAGTTATTTTGATAAAAATCAAAAAAACTCACCCCGTATTTGTGTGTCTTTTAATCGTTCTTTTGATTATTGACAAAGTAATCAATGATTAAACTGTCAATATGTATATTTGCACATTCTACAGCTGTGGAATTGGATCCCCCTTCCATTTCATTTAAAAAGCCCCTGATGTATCCAACACCAGGGAAACCCCATGAGTCAGAAAACAACCGCAGAAGACGAGTTGGTGCGTCCTAAATCGGCTTTGTTGAATAATAGGTAATCATTCTGTTTTGTCTGCACTGTTTTGGTAGAAAACGCTGATGCCAGACAGAACACCGTCATACGCAAGCATGTAACGCATTGATTTTATGTTATCTGAAACAACCGTTTTCATAGTACCACAGCATAAAATCCATTTATTCAACAAAGCCTCCTAAATCTATCCGCGTACTGCTTACTCAGGAAGACAGTGAGAAATTGTCTCAGCTCGCGAAAAAGGGAAAACGTTCCCGGCAGCTGGAAGCCATGCTCCGGCTCCATGACCACCTTAAGCTGTTCTCCCGCATTCCTGACGACTGGAAGGTTGACGAGGAAGGAACGGTACAAAGCAAAAAACTGACGGTGATCCTCACCGCCAGAGCGAGTACAAAACTGTCGGACGTGGCCGGCAAAGCAGGGCGCTCCCGCGTACAGGAGGCCACCCTTCGCCTGCATGACCACCTCAGGCGCGTTCCCGAAATCCACGGGGATTATTATGAAATCACGACGCTGTGACTTTCTTCCTCTTTCTTCTGGGAGGTGTATGGTCATGAAGTGCATTGACCAGCGTTCTGATTGCTTCCCTGAGCGACTCGGGGAAATGCCGGACATCGATAAAGCCTTTGTTGTCCGTCAGGTCCTCGCGCTGCAGAACAACTTCTCCGGGGTAGATCCCCAGGCTCTGGCAGATGATGTCCCTCTCTCTCATTGTCATGTCGGTTCGCCCGGTCAGTATGTTTCGCAATCTGCCGCTGCTCAGACCGGTGAGGCCGGAAATTTTTTCGTAAGTCAGCTTCCTGCTGAATATTTCATCCCTGATGATCTGCACCGGAGGGTAAATATCAGATTTCATCTGGTCTGACCTCATGGGTGAAAATCGCCTCAGGAGACTGTGGAGGGGTAAAACATCCCCAATAATCGCCTGAGGAGATCGTAGTTCATTTTGTTGATTTAGATCAATTTACATAACCAATAAGGAGTAGGAGACTCGCGCTGACAAATTGGTTTCAGGTAGTGATTGTTGTTTATGTTTTGTTTAAGTCTGGCTGACGCTCTGTAATAAACAGGTATCCGTCAGCAGAAAATTTTATTTGTTCCTTCACCGAATTTTCTTTCACCGGAAAAACCGGCGGGCTTCCCTTTGCCCAAAATCCGTCGGGTGTGTTTATTCCCCACGACAGGCGTGACGCCCTGGGGCGGTAGCGTGCCTGAGTGATGGTTATTTCTCTGTTTATTTCTGAAGATATTTCCCCGCTGTGTCTGCTTTGCGGGTGCAGCGGGGGCATATTTGCCCGTTCGTTTAATCATTTTATTTAAGGAAAGAAAATGGCTGATATGTCAGTTATCAATCAGGAGACGGGGCTTTCCCGTCAGGGCGAGCGTAAGGGACTGCTGTTCCGCATGGTGTCTGCAGTGAAGTCAGTACCGACGCTGCTGAACAACAAAACCGCTAAGGCGTTGTTTAAGTATGTTGCGGTACCGCTGGCGATCTGGCTTGCCGCGCGCGGTATGGCGCATGCCGATGATTTGACTAAAGCGGGCAAACAGGATGCGGAGGATACGTTCGGTGCGGATTCCACCATGATGTATTACTTCATGCTGGCGGAAGTGGTGCTGGTCTTCCTGCTGTACCTGCGTAGCCACAACCCGGCCACCTTCCTCTTAATCCCTGTGTTTATAGTGGTGACTAAGATCATCTTTGCCATCATCGCAGCCCGTTCCGGGAGCTGATTTTCAGGAGCATAAGCGATGAATGAGGAACGCGCTGCGCGCTTCATGTTTCCTCAGACGCTTACAGAGCAGGCGGGGCCGGTGGGCCTGCCAACCGATGAGACCATAGCCCTCTTTGGTCCGATGGGCTGGGGGTTCTGGACCGGACAGTATGTGACCGGGCTTGTCGTCTCCATTCTGCTCTGGGTTTGTCTGAAACATTTCAAAAAGGGCAGGGGAACCACCTGGCTGCTCAACGCCTGCTACTGGTATCTCCCGTCGTCTCTCTTCAAAAGCATGTACAAAGTCATCCCCGATTCTGCTTACCGGTTATGGCTACGCTGAACCGCATCATGGAGGCATCCCGTGGACCTGAAGGCAAAACGTCTTGCGGCCCGTTACACATCTCTCACGTTTATCATTCTGCTGGGGCTGTTCGGACTGTCGCTGGGCGGCAACATTCTTGCCTGGCTGCAGATTGACACCCTGATTAACAGCCACGATGAAACCTATATCCCGATGGGATTCGATTCGCCTTTCACCCTGTCGCGCAACCGCGCAGATGCAAACTATCTGGAACAGACTGCCGAGTCGCTGGTGTTTCTTCGCTACAACGTTTCACCCGAATCCGTCAGGGCAAACCACAAGGCCCTGCTGCGTTTCTTCGACAATGAGACCCGTCCGGCCATGCAGGAGGTTCTGGCTGATGAGGCACAAAAAGTTATCGACAATAACGTGACCACCGCATTTTACCTGTCCGGTATGGATACGTACCCGTCAGCCGGCATCGTGGATATTCACGGCACGGTTCAGCAGTGGATCGGGAATCGTAAGCAGCTTCCTGAGGACAAAACCGTCCGTCTGGAACTGCGTTATCAACGTGGTATGACCACCATCAAAGATTTCAGGGAGAAGGTGGATGAGAAAAAATAGTCCTAAATGGCTGGCTGCTGCACTGGCCTGCTGGTGTGCCGCCGTCCTGGCGGAGCCGGTGGCCCTGCACGCGGTCAACATTCCCGTCAGCCCCGACAGCCAGGTCAGGGTCGCGCTCAGCAATACAAACCCGAACCTGCTCGTGGTGCCCGGCGACCGCATTATTGCCGTCGACAGCGCGCAGGGGATGTTTATCAATGATAACCGGGCCATGGGGCAGTTGAACGGTGGCGTTCAGTTGATGACGGCACAGACAGCACCCTTCACCTTTTATGTCAGGACGGAGGGCGGGCTGACCGTTTCAGTTGTGGGCGTCCCGCAGAAACGTGACGGACGCGTGCTGCACTTTATCTCCGACAGGCCGGTTCATCATGAAGCCGCCCGTCGCTGGGAAACATCACAACCCTATGTTCGCCTTCTGACGGACATTCAAAAAGCCGTGCTGGCGGGCAAGGTGCCGGAAGGCTTTGCTGAAGCACCTGTCGCCGCGCTGCCGCCATTCAGCCTCCCGGCCTGGCTGAGGGTCGAGCCGCTCACCATGTGGAACGGCGGTGAGCTACGTCTTTATCGTCTTCATGTCCGTAATGCCGGCAGCGCGGTGCTGAACGTAAGCGTCACATTTAAACCGTCTGTGCAGCGGGCTCCGGTTCCGGGAAAATAGTGTCCATCATTTTTTAATGGACACTATCGCGTGAAACACCGGACATGGCTCCTTGAGGCGCTTCGCCTCCATT
>NZ_VZPF01000120.1 GCF_008801695.1 Pantoea stewartii subsp. stewartii | reverse complement strand
ACCAATCGATGAGCGGGCACAGCAGAGTGTTCTGGCAACATGACTGACGGTGTCACCACGATGCAGCATCAGCATGGCGGTGAGCCGCCGGGCGTGGTTTTTGTCCTTTGTTTTATGGATAGTTTTCTGCATCAGGCGTCGTTCGGTTCTGGGTATTGGTGCTATGATCGACATTGCTCAGTCCGGCTGGTGATTTGGGATATTCAGCGATTGATCAGATCGCATAAACCGGACTGAGTTCCCTCTAAGGGATCTACTATTCCGAGCAGTTATTTAGCCTGCGCAGTCAGTTTTCTGATCCTCAGTCGGGTAATATTCAGGAGCTGTCTCAACTGGGCATTACACAGGATGGGCTTTGTTGAATAAATGGATTTTATGCTGTGGTACTATGAAAACGGTTGTTTCAGATAACATAAAATCAATGCGTTACATGCTTGCGTATGACGGTGTTCTGTCTGGCATCAGCGTTTTCTACCAAAACAGTGCAGACAAAACAGAATGATTACCTATTATTCAACAAAGCCCACAGGATGATAAAGGTGACCTGACCGTGGACAGTACGAAACTGAATAATGCGCTGACGAATCAGCCCGCCGATGTTTTAGCGTTTCTGACCGGCGATGGAAAGACAACCGGCTTTGCGACAGAGGTGACGAATAATCTCAACCAAATGCTGGCGAGTAATGGTACCGTTTCGAACGCCACAACAGGGATTAATACGTCGTTGAAGCAGCTCTCAGATCAATACAATACTGTTAACGACCAAATCACCACGATTATGGCGCAGTATAAAACGGAATTTACCAATCTGAGTACGCTGGTTTCTTCTATGACGCAGACCGGTAACTATCTGGCTGCACAATTCGCAAAAATGTAATAGCCGCCTTATCTTATTACTCTGCAGACAGATATCTTGTAAAAGATATCTGTCTGGTCATTATCTTCCCTTCATCGTTCTGCTTTACTGTTTCTGAATAGCGGTAACGCTTTACCACTCTCTTTCAGAGCTGAGTCATACGTAATACAGGTTTAGATTAATTTCTTCCGTTTCTGTGAAACCAGCAGCAGTGATTGGGCCATGCTACCCTGCCCACTTGCTTTGCAATGCAATACCGCTCATCCTCTCTGACCACGTTGCGCCAGAACGTAAAAAAATTTACGCATAACTTTCATTATTTCAAAGTGTTAAATGCAAGTAATGATATATCTTGGCGGGCTTTCTTAGACAGATTTAATACAGGTTTTCTTATCAATGCATAAGCAGGAAGAAAATAAAGCAACCGCCTGGCATCAGGGACTTTCTCTGATATTTAATTATCCGTGCTATTTAACAGTAAATGCTGTAACAAAAAGTTTTTAAGGTTAAGGAATTAAGTAATTTGGTTGTATTTGATGTGTGGCAATAATTCTTTTTTACAAGGAGAGCGCAGGCGTTTCCTTTCGCTTAAAACGGCACTTCTGCTATTCACGAATTAATCTTACCTGGCGATTTTTAATTAAAGTTCTGTGGTTTCGTTTCGATAATAATAATGCGTAAATCATACGTTCTCCTTAGAAGGAATTTATCATGTCAGTGATTAACACTAACGTTCTGTCGCTCATCACTCAGAATAACCTGGATAAGTCTCAGTCTTCTCTGGGTACCGCTATTGAACGTCTGTCATCGGGCCTGCGTATTAACAGCGCAAAAGATGATGCCGCGGGTGAAGCGATTGCAAACCGTTTTACGTCAAACATCAACGGTCTGACCGTTGCTGCGCGTAACGCGAACGACGGTATTTCATTGTCTCAGACAGCGGAAGGTGCGCTGGATGAGATAAACAACAACCTGCAGCGCGTCCGCGATCTGACCGTACAGGCGCAGAACAGCTCCAACTCTGCTTCGGATATCGATTCGATTCAGGCTGAAGTTAACCAGCGCATGCAGGAAATCGACCGCGATACCAAGCAGACCGACTTTAACGGACTCAAAGTACTGAACACCGGTTCAGGCAGCACCACCTACAACTTCCAGGTTGGTGCACAGGATGGCCAAACGATCGGAATTACCATCAGTTCAAGTGACAGTTTTGACCTGGCCGCAGCAGGTAACGCCTCTTCTGGTAACGTGCAAAACACCAGTTCAACAACCGGTCAGACAGTGAATGGTACAGCCCGCAGCACCGCGGCTATCGGCTTTGACGTACTGAAAGGTGCCGTTACCGGTGGATCGGGCGGTACAGCATCTGGCAGCACACCGCTGGCAGATATTGATAAAGCGATTAAAGCCGTTGACAGTCAGCGTAGCCTGTTGGGTGCGTCTCAGAACCGTTTTGAGTCCACCATCAGCAACCTGAACAACACCGTCACCAACCTGACTGCTGCCCGCAGCCGTATTCAGGATGCGGACTACGCGACGGAAGTGTCGAATATGTCACGTGCTCAGATCCTCCAGCAGGCAGGTTCCTCGGTACTGGCGCAGGCCAACCAGGTGCCACAGACGATGCTGTCATTACTGCGTTAAGAGCCAATTCAGGAACCACGCCTGTTACAGGCGTGGTTCTTATCACTCAGCGGCGGTTTGTCAGCTCACCTTTCGAATGAAGTCGCTAAATGCCGCTAACTGCTTAGCCAGATGCTCTCTTGTACCCTGCTCGATCACCTCTCCGGCCTGCTCATCCACTTTATTCTGGATAACGCCCCCCATGAATTCCGGTTTGTTTAACACCATCGCATCCAGAAAAACCAAAATCTGCCGCAGATGATACTGACAGCGCGCGCCACCGATAGCCCCCATTGAACTCGTTTGAATCGCCACGGGCTTACCGGCTAAAGGCTGATTGGGCACGCGAGACAACCAGTCGATGGCATTTTTCAATCCGCCAGGAACGGAGTAGTTGTATTCAGGGGTCACGATAACGACGCCATCAGCCTGGCGGATCTGTTCAGCCAGCGCCGTGACGGTATCTGGAATGCCTGCTTCCTGCTGGATATCCGCATCATAAAGTGGAATATCCCGGATTGACGGCAGCGCTTCTACCACCACGCCCTGCGGTGCCAGTTGCGGTAGCGCATGCGCAATCATCGCGTTATACGATCCTTTTCTCAGGCTGCCCAGTAAGGTAACCATTTTTAACGGCTTGTCTGACATTGTCGTTCCTCTTTTCGATGGCTAAGTGCGTTTTCACGCCACGTCTGGAATATAATATGGCGTTTCTGACGGATTAAAAGTGAGTGGTTATGCGGCAATTTTTGTTGGTTTTAACATCAATTTTGGTCGTGGGCTGTGCGCCGGATCATCGCACCCGCACATCAGACCTCGCCAATCCTGCCTCACAGCATTGTCTGGCCGTTGGCGGAAAAAGCGATATTGTAAAAACCCCAACGGGTGAAGTGGGCTACTGTACGCTGCCTTCGGGTGAACATATCGAGGAATGGACCTTGTACCGCCGTGACGAATCGAAGGGGTAAGCTGTGGTGAATTCTGACCGCTCGGTTATCAGACTGGCGACCCTGCACGATCTGGCCGGAATTACAGCCCTGCTTCAGGCAAACTCGGCCGGACGCGGCGGCACACTGAATGGGGATTTTCCTGCCGATAAAGTTGAAGGGATGCTGCGTCGTGCCGGTGCCAGGACAGTGGTTGCCCAGCGCGATGAGGCGATTACCGGCGTATTATTTAGCGCCATTCCCACTCAGCACGAACCCGAGATGATTAACGCGATGCTTCATGCGTGGCCACCGGGGTGGCACTGTTGGCTCTACGGCCCGGTTTGTATCAGTGAGGCTGAACGGGGAAAGGGATTAAAACGCCTTTATCACCACATGTGCCAGTATCATCAGGGCGCACCTGTGTTATTTATTCAGGCGCAAAACAGCCGTTCAATTCAGGCCCATCAACGCCTTGGCATGTACCCGGTGGCACAGTTTGCTATGCAAGATGAAGATTTTTTTGTCTATAGCCATCAGGGTTAGCAACCTCAAAACCGCCGCGCATAGCACAAAAGGAAACCTGCTTCCGATGCAGATTCTACAATGAATCTAAGACATTAACGGGGGAGAACAGGATGACAAAGATCTGTGTCACATGCGGAACCGCCTACTCGCAGATGGAAACAACCCACTGCATAATTTGCGAAGATGAACGTCAGTACGTGCCGGCTTCAGGGCAACAATGGACATCCAGTGAAGCGCTCCATGCCGCGCACAGCAACAAATGGCAGCAACCTGAAACGGGATTGTTTAGCCTGCAGTCTGTGCCTGATTTTGCCATCGGCCAGCGCGCGTTTTTGATTAAAGGACAACAGGGCAACGTGCTGTGGGACTGCATACCTAACCTTGATGCCGCCACCGTCGATATCATTCGTGCGCTGGGCGGTATCGACGCAATTGCGATTTCACATCCCCACTATTACAGCAACATGCAAGACTGGGCAGCAATATTTGATGCGCCATTGTATATCCACGCCAGCGACAGCGAATGGATTGTGCGTGACAGCCCACATCTGCAGTTATGGGATGGCGATGTCCTGACTATGCTCCCTGACATAAGTTTGTTGCGGCTGGGTGGCCACTTCGCGGGCGGCACGGTACTGCACTGGGCAAAAAATGAAGGCATCCTGTTGTCTGGCGATATTATTCAGGTTGCGCCGGGGGCAAATGCTGTGTCCTTCATGTGGAGTTATCCCAACATGCTGCCTTTACCGGCAGACAACATCAGGACAATAACCGAGCGTCTGACCCCCTTTGCCTTTGATCGACTTTATAGTGCGTTTGAAGGGCGCGATATTGCATCTGACGCGAAACAGGTGGTGAACCGCTCAGCACAAAAATATATAGACTGCCTGCAGTAAGACAGAGCAGTGACGGACGGTTAAGCGGCCAACGCCATCACCCGCTTAACCCACGTTTTTCATTCGTCGATATACCTCAGACAGGCTTTATGACTCACCCTTACGGCGATGAGGCAGCCTCATCATCTACGCTACGATCCCTGTCAGTGGCGCTATCAACGGATTCATCTGTTGGCCGCATTCAGCAAAAACGACAACGTCATCAACACCTGCGCGCGGGCCGCATGAGCACCGTCGTTCCGGTCTGTAGCGGCACAGGAACGTCAGGGCGAGTTCAGTTGACTCACCCTTTCGCGCGGGATCAGGGTGCCAGCGATGCACCACTGGTGGCGATAACCTCTTTATACCACCAGAAACTTTTCTTGCGGCTGCGCGCCAGCGTGCCGTTCCCATTGTCATCGCGGTCAACATAAATAAAACCATAGCGCTTGGACAGCTCGGCTCTGGAGGCGCTGACCAGATCGATGGGCCCCCAGCTGGTATAGCCCATCACCTCTACACCGTCGTCAATCGCCTCGCGCACCTGTACTAAATGGTCATTAAGGTAGCTGATGCGGTAGTCATCCTGCACTACGCCGTCCGCGTCAGGTTTATCCTTCGCACCCAGGCCGTTTTCCACGATAAACAGCGGTTTCTGATAACGATCCCAGAGCACGTTGAGCAGCGTACGCAGACCGACAGGATCTATCTGCCAGCCCCATTCGGAGCTTGCCAGATGCGGGTTTGGCACCATGCTCAGGATGTTGCTCCGTGCCTGCTGATTTAACGCCTCATCGGTGGTGACACAGCCGCTCATATAGTAGCTGAACGAGATAAAGTCGACCGTTGATGTCAGCGCCTCGCGGTCGGCATCGGTGATGTCAATCTGAATACCGTTGTCACGGAAGAAGCGCAGCATATAGCCCGGGTAGGCACCGCGGCACTGCACGTCACCGAAGAACTGCCAGCTGCGGTTCTCCTGTAGCGCTTCCAGCACGTCTTCTGGCTTGCAGGTCAGCGGGTATACCAGGCCGCCCAACAGCATATTGCCGATTCTGGCATCAGGAATAATGTCATGACAGGCTTTTACCGCCAGCGCGCTGGCGACCAGTTGATGATGGATTGCCTGGTACACTTCGCCTTTATTGCTGGTTTCCGGCAGACCAACGCCAGTCAGCGGCGCGTGCAAGGACATGTTGATCTCGTTGAAAGTCAGCCACAGCTTCACCTTCTCTTTGTAGCGCGCAAACACAGTGCGGGCGTAGCGTTCAAAAAAACCGATAGTCTGACGACTTCCCCAGCCGCCGTACTGCTTTACCAGCGCCCATGGCATTTCATAATGTGACAGCGTGACAAGCGGCTTGATACCGTGTGCGGCCAGTTCGTCAAACAGCATGTCGTAAAAAGCCAGCCCTGCCTCGTTCGGCTGCTGCTCATCACCGTTCGGGAAAATACGCGTCCAGGCAATCGAAACACGCAGGCATTTAAAACCCATTTCAGCAAAGAGTTTGATGTCTTCCGGATAGCGGTGATAGAAGTCGATAGCCACATCCTTGATACTGCTGTCTCCCGCGACGCGCTCTACCACCGGACCAAAAACCCCCTGTGGCTGAACGTCAGAAGTTGACAGCCCTTTTCCATCGTCCAGATAAGCACCCTCTGTTTGGTTGGCGGCTAACGCCCCACCCCATAAAAAATCATCCGGGAAAGTCTTCATTATGTTCTCCTGTTATTGATGGCTTACGCAGATTAGCGGTACACCGGCATTGGCGAATGTTGCCGTCACGGTCGCTACCTCGCGATATTCGTCGCTGTTGCTGATAATAATCGGGGTCGTCAGGTCGTAACCGGCATCGATAATTGCCTGACGATCAAACTCCAGCAGCAGATCGCCCGGCTGCACGCTGTCACCTACCTTCACGTGAGCGGTAAAGGGGATGCCATTGAGCTTCACGGTGTCGATGCCCACGTGAATCAATACTTCAATGCCGCTGTCGCTGAGCAGGCCAATGGCATGTTTGGTCTGAAAAAGCGAGGCAACAACGCCGGTGAAAGGGGCAACGACGTTGTTATCAGACGGAATGATAGCGGCACCACTGCCCAGCAGGCCGCTGGCGAAGGTGGTATCCGGTACCTGGTCAAGTGCCAGAACGGTGCCGGTCATCGGCGATAACACCGTGTTTTTGCCTGCTGATGAGTGCCCGTTAGGCGTTGCGCGCGCTGGCATCCCGGCGACCAACGTCAGACCGCAACTCAGGACCAGTGCCACCATTGTGCCGAAAAGGCCGCCCCACAACGTGGCATCCACGCCGCCCGGCGGTATCATCTGGGCGAGGGTAAAAATATTGGCAAAGCCAAACGAATAAACGTGGGTATCGCTGAAGCCAACAATAGCTCCACCGACAGCTCCCGCCACGCAGCCAAAGATAAAGGGGCGGCGCAGCGGCAGATTGACACCATAGACCGCGGGTTCGGTAATGCCGAAGATCCCTGCCGTCACGGACGATCCGGCCAGCATTTTTTGACGCGCATCGCGGGTGCGCAGGAAGACCCCTAACGCTGCACCCACCTGACCGAAGACCGCAGGCAGTAGCATCGGCAACATAGAGTCGTGGCCCAGCACCGCCACGTTGTTGATCATCAACGGTACCAGCCCCCAGTGCAGACCAAAGATGACGCAGACCTGCCAGAGCGCGCCCATTGCCGCGCCCGCCAGCCACGGTGCCAGTGCATAGATCCATTGATAACTGTTTGCCAGCATCTGGCTGAGCCAGGTTGCCAGTGGGCCAATCACCAGGAAAGTCAGGGGGACCGTCACGCCCAGGCAAATGAGCGGCGCGAAGAAATTTTTCATCGCGGATGGCAGCAGCTTCGTACTCTGTCTTTCCAGCCAGCAGCTTACCCACGCGGCAAGAATAATCGGGATTACGGACGAGCTGTAGTTAAACCAGGTCACCGGAATGCCGAGAAACGCCTCGGTCACCGCATCCGGCTGCTGGCTGGCGTTGAATGCAGCGATCATGATCGGATGGGTCAGCGCGCCGCCAATGACCATGGTGATAAAAGGATTACCGCCGAACTTTTTCCCAGCGGTGTAGCCCAGCACTAATGGAAAAAAGAAGAACAGCGCGTCGCTGGCGGCGAACCATATTTTATAGGTGCCGCTTTCCGTGGTGAGCCAACCGCAGACCACTGCCAGCGCCAGCAACCCTTTGAGGATACCAGAGGCCGCCAGGACGCCGATAAATGGCGTAAAAATTCCGGAGACAATGTCGATCAGGCGGCCAGATAAGGAGCCCTTGTCGCCCTTTTCCTCCACGACAGGCGCGTCATCAGTCAGCCCGGCCTCGTTGCGCACCGCCTGCCAGACGTCATGGACGTGGTTCCCAATGACGACCTGGAATTGGCCGCCGCTTTCTACCACCATAATCACATCCGGGTTGTTCTTCAGCCCCTCGGCATCTGCTTTCTGCTTGTCTCTCAGTTTAAAACGAAGCCGGGTTGCGCAATGCACAAGGCTGATGATGTTCTCTTTTCCGCCAGCGTGGCTGAGAATATCCTTCGCTAAAGCCTGGTATTCCATCTCGTTTTCCTTACATCCGGTGCCTGTAGCCACCTGTTGAATTAAAAAAAACCTGAGGGCGTCCTTCGTCAGAAGGCCGCACTCAGGTTTTGCCTGCGTGATGCAGTAACAATCCTGTGTTGAGGCTTAACGCCCCTCTTTTCTCACCCGCTCAATATGAAGGGTGAGAAACATGATTTCTTCGGTTGTCAGCTCGCGCTGATAGTTTTTATTCAGGTGCTGAGCGATTTTTCCGGCGCATTTCCAGGCCAGGCCATAGTTGTCTTTGACCGCCACATGCAAAGACGCATCGTCATCCTGCACCACCGTGCGGGTCAGCATTCGCTGGGCAAAAAACTTCAGATGAGTAACGAAACGCTGATAGCTGAGCGACTCTTCGTCGTACTCCAGGTGCAGTTGATACGTAAGCGTCACATTTAAACCGTCTGTGCAGCGGGCTCCGGTTCCGGGAAAATAGTGTCCATCATTTTTTAATGGACACTATCGCGTGAAACACCGGACATGGCTCCTTGAGGCGCTTCGCCTCCATT
>NZ_VZPF01000119.1 GCF_008801695.1 Pantoea stewartii subsp. stewartii | reverse complement strand
TGGAGGCGAAGCGCCTCAAGGAGCCATGTCCGGTGTTTCACGCGATAGTGTCCATTAAAAAATGATGGACACTATTTTCCCGGAACCGGAGCCCGCTGCACAGACGGTTTAAATGTGACGCTTACATACAGTCTTTAAGCGTAAAGCCTAACTGTTTTGCCACCGCTTCCAGGGCATGGCCTTTTGACACGCCGCCTGCCATCACTTCGAGGCAGGTCGGCAGCGAAAAACTCACGTTAACCCTGTCACCCCAGCGTGCTTCGATGGCCTGCTCCATAGGGACAAGGTGTTCCGGTTCTTCACAGGTAAAAAAGACTTTGCTGATGCCATCCGTCGGCAGCATGCCCGGCTCATAAACCTGATAGTGAAAATCGGACTCGCGAAAATAATCCTTCTCCGCCGGACTGCAGCGGCTGACAAACCACTCATCGTCGCGATAAACATGCGTCAGCACGTCCGGATGATGATACTGCAGACCAAACAGATCGTGGGCGATGTCCGCGTCCAGATTGTGGCTAAAAACCAGCTCCCCTGCCGGATTGTGAACACGTGCGCCGTTTGACGTAATCATGTAAGCCGGAATCCCCAGCTTGTCACGCATTTGCCCGACATCAATGTGATGACGGCCTGTGGCAAAAATAAAGTGAATGCCCTGCGCGACAAGTTGCTGAAGCGTTTCGCGCGCATTGGCGGTCAGGCGATGTTCGGGAGAAAGCAGTGTGCCATCCAGATCGGACACAACAATGTGGTACATGAAAACCTCGGGTATCGGTGTCGGTTGGCCGTAGCCGGTAATGTAAATTGCGAACTAATGCTGCGATAAAAAGAAATCGACGATGGTATTGAGCGCTTCGGCGCGCATGCTGTCCTTTTCAAACAGGATCTCGTGGCGCGCGCCGCTGATAACCTGCGGTGTCCGGCCCTGACAGGGGTGACCGGCTGCCGCCATCGCGTCACAAAACAGATCCTGCGAGCGATTATCCACCACGCTGTCTTCACTGGCCTGCAGCACCAGCAACGGAGTCGTAATGTTATCCACCTGGCTCAGAATATTGCGCCCGGCATGAATCCCTTCTCTGACCCAGTGATACGTAGGTCCGCCCACGCGAATAGCCGGATCATCCGCATAAAAACGCAGACTGCGGCGGTAGCGCTCATGGCTGTGCGTTAACCGGTTTATGCCGAAAGGGTGCGCCCGCCAGCGCCCTGTGCCTAATGCATAACCCTCACGCACAGCGGGGCGCTTTTCCGCCCAGTCAAGAATCTTATGCGCCAGAAAAGCGGGTAACGGCAACGCAATCCCAAACATGGGAGCCACCAGCGCGGCGGCATGAAATGCACCGGGCTGACGCGCCAGGAAGAGCGTCAAAATCGCGCCGCCCATCGAATGAGCCAGTGCATAGCGCTGCTGATAATGACGGCTCACAATCTCTTTGAGATAAAGCGTTTCGAGGTCATCAACATAATGGCTGAACTCCACCACATGCCCGCGGTGAGAGTCATCCAGCAGACGATCCGATCGCCCCTGACCGCGATGATCGAGCACGATCACATCAAAGCCGCAGTGAAAAAGATCGTAAGCCAGTTCGGGATACTTAACGTAGCTTTCGATGCGCCCCGGCACGATAAGGATGACGCGTTTATGTTGCGGTGAAATGAACCGGACATAGCGCAATGTCAGGTTTCCAACGCCAGTGAATTCACACTCTTCACGGCTGTGCCAGAAATCAAGCAGTGGACCAGTAGCAAAGGCGGCAAAGGCCTTTTCGCGTCGCAGCCAGCTTGCCCTGTGTTGCTTCATCCGCCCTCCTGATTGCCGGAAAAAAAGAGTCTGAACGGCCGCATGATGTCCATGGCTCTGCGCAGCATTCTGGCGTATTGTGTCACACTTCAGACGAGACCGGGAGTACAACCCATGACCATCGAATGGTGGCTGACCTACCTTCTTACCACCACAATTCTGAGCCTCTCACCCGGCTCAGGCGCGATTAACACCATGAGCACCGGCATCAGCCAGGGTTATCGTGGTGCCGTCGCCTCCATCTCCGGTCTGCAGGTAGGGCTCGCGCTGCATATCGCCCTGGTAGGGATTGGTCTTGGCGCGCTGTTTTCTCAGTCGCTGCTGGCGTTTGAGATTCTGAAATGGGCCGGTGCCGGCTATCTGGTCTGGCTGGGTATTCAACAGTGGCGGGCTGCCGGCGCCATTGATCTCAACGCGATGTCAAAAGCGATGCCGCGTCGTCGCCTGTTTAAACGGGCTGTCATGGTGAACCTCACCAATCCCAAAAGTATTGTGTTTCTGGCCGCGCTGTTTCCGCAGTTTATCCTGCCTCATCAACCCCTTATGCTGCAGTATTTGGTTCTGGGCATAACCACCGTACTGGTGGATATCGTGGTGATGATTGGTTACGCCACCTTAGCGACGCGCATTGCAGGATGGATCAAAGGCCCTAAACAGATGAAGCTGATGAACCGTATTTTCGGGGGATTATTTATTGCGATTGGCGGACTGCTGGCCAGCGCAAGGCGAATGGCCTGATGTACACCTGCAGCCGCACGACAGAGCATACTGTCGGCGGCCGCATAAAGCCGGTCTGGCGACCTTAGCGTGACAGGATAAGATGAATGCCAAACCCGGCGAACAGTACGCCCGCCATGCCATCCACCCACTTCGCGGCACGCTGATATTTATCCCGCATCCATGGCAAAGCAAAAATTGCGGCGACCAGAGAAAACCATGCAAAGGTTTCGACGCTAATCAACACAAACAATCCCCAGCGCTCCAGCCCACCGACATCGTTACCGATAAATAATGAGAAGACGCTACCAAAATAGATCACCGCTTTGGGGTTAGAGAGATTGGTTAACAACCCTTTGATAAAGCTCATGCCTTTCTTTGGCAGATCGACGACAGGTTCCTGCTGTACCGGCTGCTTATGACGTTGACGCGCGGAACGGATCAGCTGCCATCCCATCCATAACAGGTAAAGCCCGCCACCGACCATGATGATTTGATGCAGCCAGGCCATTTTTTGCAGGATCAAATGCAGGCCCATTAACGCCACCGCTGCCCAGATCATGACCGCCAGCGTAATGCCCAACACACCCAACATCGCTTCTTTGCGCGAACGGCTGGCCGCCGTTTGCGAAACGAAAAAGAAATCCGGGCCGGGGCTCATGAGCGCAACAAGGTGGACCAACGCAATCGTGCCAAACAATATCAACATGGTAATGCCTCTTTACTCTTCATCAAGATGCTCTTTAATCATCAGCAAAAAGGGCTTACCGAAACGTTCGAGTTTACGGTGACCGACCCCATTCACGCTCAACATGTCTGACGCACTGACCGGCATCTGTTCCGCCATCTCCAGCAATGTGGCGTCGTTAAAGACCACATAGGGTGGAATGTTCTCTTCATCCGCTATCGCCTTACGCAGCTTGCGGAGTTTGGCAAACAGCTTACGGTCATAGTTACCCCCGTAGACTTTTGCCGAACTGCTGCTTTTCGGTCTGGTTGTAATGAGCCGTGGTACCGCCAGCATCAGCGGGACTTCACCGCGCAGCACCGGTCGGGCCGCTTCGGTAAGTTGCAGTGCAGAATGCATGGCAATATTTTGGGTGACTAACCCCAGATGAATCAGCTGACGCAGCACACTCACCCAATGCTCATGGCTGTTCTCTTTACCCAGCCCATAAACCGGCAGCTTGTCGTGACCCTGTTCACGGATACGATGATTGTTCGCGCCGCGCAAAACTTCAACGATGTAACCCATGCCAAATCGCTGGCCGACACGGTAAATACTCGAAAGCGCTTTCTGGGCTTCAACCAGACCGTCATAGCGCTTAGGCGGATCGAGACAGATATCGCAGTTACCACAAGGTTGCTGCCGCCCTTCACCAAAGTAGTTCAGCAGCACCAGACGGCGACAGGTCTGCGCTTCAGCAAAGGCGTTCATGGCATTCAATTTATGCCGCTCTATGTCCTGCAGCGGGCCGGGCTGTTTCTCTTCGAGACATTTACGTAACCAGGCCATATCTGCAGGATCATAAAGCATCATCGCTTCCGCAGGCAGGCCATCACGACCCGCACGGCCGGTTTCCTGATAGTAGGATTCGATATTGCGGGGAATGTCGAAATGGACCACAAACCGCACATTGGGTTTGTTAATGCCCATGCCAAACGCCACGGTGGCGACCACAATTTGCAGATCGTCGCGCTGAAACGCTTCCTGCACGCGGGCGCGCTGCGCGCTGTCGATACCGGCATGATAGGCACCCACGCTGAGACCGCGGCTCTGCAGGCGCGCGGCCGTGTCCTCAACTTTTGCCCGGCTGTTGCAGTAAATGATGCCGCACTTGCCCCGCTGATCCTGTACGTAACGCAGTAACTGCTCGGTGGGTTTGAATTTTTCCACCAGCGTATAGCGTATATTAGGTCGATCAAAACTGCTGATTTGAATCAGCGGGTCCTGCATATGCAGCAGGTTGACGATATCAAGGCGGGTGGTTTCGTCGGCGGTCGCCGTGAGCGCCATAACCGGCAGATCGGGAAAGCGCTGACGCATCTGCCCCAGTGCGCCGTACTCGGGCCGGAAATCGTGTCCCCACTGAGAAATGCAGTGCGCCTCATCCACCGCCAGCATCGCTGGCTGCCAGTGCGCCAGGCTTTCCAGGAAGTTATCCATCATCAGGCGTTCGGGCGCAATATAGAGCAACTTTACGCGTCCGTTTCGGCAGTCCGCCATGACGTTTTGCTGTTGCTCGCGGGTCATGGTCGAATTGAGACACGCCGCCGCAACACCATTTGCCAGCAGTTGATCCACCTGATCTTTCATCAGCGAGATCAAGGGCGAGACGACCAGTGTCAGCCCTTCACGCACCAGCGCGGGGATCTGATAGCAGAGTGATTTCCCGCCGCCGGTTGGCATCACCACCAGGCAGTCTCGCCCATTCAGCGCTTCATTGATAATGGCCTGCTGACCGGGACGAAACTGCTGGTAGCCGAAGGTATCCTGTAATACCTGCTGCGCCAACGCTTCCTGATTAAGAACTGCCGAGGTTGCCACTGTGATCCTGACTTGATGGTTAATTAAAATAAATCGTTGAGTGTCACGCCCACACCGACGCGTGTCTGACGATGGTTGTAGTCAATAAGGGATTCGCCATAGCCGCTAAACAGTTGCGTATAGAAACGAACGTGTTGGGTGATCGGATAACTCCAGCCCAGCGTAGCGCCGCCGTAGCCGCTATTCCAGTTATAGTTGCCTTCAACGCTGAAAATACTGTCGCCCATGGCGTAACCTAACTTCGCACGATAATAACCCATGTATTTGGTGATATCGGGGTTGTCGTCATTATTCGCGCTTTCTGAAATACGGAACCAGGGCTTGATCTCGGCCAGGAAGTTACCGTTCTGCGCCATCAGACGAGTATAAACACGGTTCCAGCTGCGTGAGGTCGGATCGCTGCGGCCGTTAGACTGATGATTCACACCGACCTCAACGTCACGCAGTGTCCAGCCGGCAAACGAGTAATCGGTCGCCCAGCCCAGGAAAATCTGTGGCTCATAGTTCGTCTCACGGAAAGGCGACGACTCTTTTTTATTGGATAACTGCCACCATGAGCGCTGAGTATAAGACGCCGCTAATACGGAGTTGTCACCGACGATGCCACGCCACAACGGAAATGCCAGGCTGAGCTGGAATTTCACTTCATCTTTACGTGCGTTTTTTGCCCAGTTGTAAGAGGAAATCGCCTCTTTATTTATGTCGCTGGTATAGGTGTAAAGCAGATAATTATTTTCGTAAGGATAAAGCACAAACGGGTTGTCGTGCTGCTCCAGCAGGTTGGCAATGATGCTGCCTCGCACCTGCGGTGCATCGTGAACATGTTTAATTGTGGCTTCGTCCGCCTGCGCCAAAGCAGGAAGTAACATTGCCGCCAGCAAGGCGCGATACTTACGCATAGGATTCTCCGGTGAAAACTGCGTATTCATAAAAGCGAATGGGTGTTGTAAAAAGCAGGACATTCTACACACAAAAGTGGGTGAACATCAGCGCTGATTTCCTAAACTGGAAACCCTGTCGAGCGAAGCATAGAATAAACATCTTATTAACATCTACAGTTCAATTACCAGCTGTTCAGGACTAAACACCATGTCATCCGTGCTATTGACTCAGCAGGACGCTCGCCGCCTCGTCGGTGAAATTTTTATTTATCACATGCCGTTTAATCAGGCGCTGGGTCTGGAACTGGATCGCCTGGAACCCGATTACGCAGAAATCAGTTTTGCCAACAAAACCATGCTGGTGGGCAATGCCGCCCAGCACATTCTTCATGGTGGTGTAACAGCAGCGGTACTGGATGTCGCCGCGGGCATGGTGTGCGTGAGCCATGCCTTGACACGTGATGAGCAGATAAGTGAAGACGTGCTGCGCCAGCGACTGTCCCGTATGGGGACGATTGATATGCGGGTGGATTATCTCCGTCCCGGACGGGGCGAGCGCTTTATTGCCAGCAGCCGTTTACTGCGTGCCGGCAATAAAGTCTCTGTGGCGCGGGTGGAATTACATAATGAGCAGGGCCTTTACATTGCCACCGCAACCGCGACCTACCTGACCGGTTAAGCGAATCGACGCGTGGCACCGTTCAGGCCCTGCCACACAGTATCCTGACTGCCTCAGAACATCGTATTGGTATTCGCTGAGGTCGCCGGTACGGCCTGAATCACATCCCAGTGCTCGACAATTTTGCCGTTTTTCACGCGGAAAATATCCGTAACAGCCTGACCACGATCGTGTTCACCATTGGTCGAGTGAACATGCAGCCATACCAGATCACCGTCGGTTGCACTGCGAACGATGCGCGCTTTTGACTGTGGGTTTTTGCTGAAAAAATCGCTGAAAAAGTTAACCAGCGGTGCCTTGCCATTCGGCACCCCGGGATTGTGCTGGCGGTAATCGTCCGCCACGACCCGGGCCGCTTCTGTCACCTTGTGCTGATTGAAAAATTGATTATAAAAGTTGATCACCAGCGCACGATTGGCCTCTTCCACGTTAAGATCGCGGCCTTCTTTCGGTTGCACGGCGTACCCAGCGCTCGCTGTCAGGATACCTGCCGTCAGCAGCAGGGTTTTCAGAAAGGTTGCCATCATTTTTCTCCTTGCTCATTCGTTACAGCGCTAACCGCTCCGCGCCAGAGGATCACTTTATACAGGGTGCCGGGCATGGCCCGGACGCGCCATCGGGTTTTGATATCACACCAGGTCACAAAAATAGACTGTTGTCGCTGCGGATGGTACATCCGCGCAAAATGGATAACAAGACGTCACTTTGTGCTGACTCAGTCACATGAAAGTGACTATTACAACGTGCAGGAACCCTTTCCATGTCTGTGTCATCCCCTAACACATTCAGTTATGAACAGCCTTGCCCCATTCGGGATGTACTTGACCGGATTGGCGATAAATGGAGTTTGCTGATTCTTGAGGCGCTGGCCGAGCGCACGCTGCGCTTCAATGAGCTGCACCGCCATATTGGCGATGTCGCTCGTCAGGTGCTGTCACGAACGCTGAAACGGCTGGAGGTGGACGGCTATATCCTGCGGACTCTTTATCCGGAAGTGCCGCCACGGGTTGAGTACAGTCTGACAGAGTTAGGTCGTTCTTTTCTTAAACCGATGCAGCAACTGATTGCGTGGGCGGATGACAATCATCAGGCCATTTGTCTTTCCCGCCAGCGTGCCCGTGAGCAGGACAAAGCCTGACCCTGCCTGTTGCCAGATCGGGCTACAGACATGACGGGGACTGCGGTAACATTGCGGCCCTCTGTCACGCCGCTTTCTCTCAGTGACTTTTGGTACAGAACGAACTTTCAGGATGATTTATGGATACCCAGCAAACCCGTCAGGGAATAGGTTTTGCGCTTGGCGCTTATTTCATATGGGGCATTGCACCTGCCTACTTCAAATTAGTTAAAGCCGTCCCTGCGACTGAAATCATGACGCACCGGGTAATCTGGTCAGCCTTGTTTATGCTGCTGTTGATTACGCTTAGCCGCAGCTGGGGGCAGGTCAGAAGCGTCGTGCGCCAACCCAAAAAGGTCTTGCTACTGGCGCTGACCGCCGTCACGGTGGGCGGTAACTGGCTGCTGTTTATCTGGGCGGTGAATAACCAGCATATGCTAGAAGCCAGTCTGGGCTATTTTATTAACCCTTTGATTAACGTTGTGTTTGGTATGGTTTTCCTGCGCGAACGTTTTCGTCGCCTGCAGTGGCTTGCTGTGGCGCTCGCTACCGCTGGCGTCCTTTTGCAGCTGTGGCAGTTTGGTTCGGTGCCGGTGATTGCATTAGGCCTGGCCTTCAGCTTTGCGTTTTACGGCCTCATGAGGAAGAAAATTCAGGTCGATGCTCAGAGCGGTATGCTGATTGAAACGCTGTAGCTGTTTCCGCTGGCCGCGCTGTATTTATTTGGTTTTGCAGACAGCAGTACCAGCCATCTTACCGCCAATCCCGCCAGCCTGAATCTGTTGCTGATCGCCGCAGGTATTGTGACCACCATTCCGCTGATGTTCTTTGCCGCAGCCTGTGCCCGGCTGCGCCTGTCGACGGTTGGCTTCTTTCAGTATCTTGGCCCAACGCTGATGTTCTTACTGGCGGTGCTGTTTTATGGCGAAACCATCACGCCGGATAAAATGCTGACGTTTGGCTTTATCTGGCTGGCATTGCTGGTCTTCATTCTGGATGCCGTCGTGTTTTCAGCGCGGGGCCGACTGCGCAAAGCGTGAAAGAAAACGCGCCATTGCCGGGCCGGTCAGGAGAATGGTGAATAACCGCAGGGTTTGCATCGCCATTACAAACGCCATATCCACTCCGCTTCCGGCCGCAATGATCGCCACGGTGTCCAGGCCAACTGGACTGGTGGCGAGATAGGCGGTCATCGGCTTTGTTGAATAAATCAGATTCGGGGCGAGTGTCCCTGTAGCAGGGCAGAGTTTCAGGCAATACGGACACTTTCTGGCATTCCTGCCTTTGTCATTCTGTTCAGCGCTCGAACCATGGCCAGAGC
>NZ_VZPF01000118.1 GCF_008801695.1 Pantoea stewartii subsp. stewartii | reverse complement strand
GACGTGGTTGCGTTACGTCATCGGTCATATACAGGACTGGCCGGTGAACCGGGTCCGCGATCTGCTGCCATGGAAGGTCGAGCTTCCCTCTGCCTGAACGTCAATACGGTCTGAATGCGACGCTTACCATTATTCAGCGCATCAGCGACACACTGACGCGAACCCCCGCCGCTCTGATCATTCTTGATATCGATTTTTTTAAACGGATTAACGACGAATATGGCCATCCCACCGGGGACAAAGTGATCTGCGAGCTGGTGCAACGTATCCAGCGCAACACACCGGACATTGCCAGCATCGGGCGCATTGGGGGGGAAGAGTTCACGATTATGCTGCCGGATACGTTCCTTGGGGAAGCGGTGATTGTCGCCGGGGCGATTCTCGCCTCACTGAACGCGTCTCCCCTGGATGCGTTGCCCGAGCGGCTGGTCACCGCCAGCCTGGGCGTGAGTTGGGGCGCGGCGGGCTCCCACTTCGAAGCGCTTTATACGCATGCCGACGCCGCACTCTATGATGCTAAAAAGCACGGACGTAACCGGGTATTTTTCCGCTAGCGGGCCGGACGCTGGGCAACCTCAACGGGCGGCGGCGTGGTGGGCGGCAGGAAAATATGATCGAGAAGCTGCCGCATTACCGGCGCGGCCAGCACGCCTTCGCTGCCCCCATTTTCCAGGATCAACGCCACAGCCACCTTAGGATCGTTAAAGGGGGCGAAGGCGGTATAAAACGTATGATCGCGCAGCCGCACCGGGATCATTTTGGCATTGTAGGTCTGATTTTGTTTCAGGCTGAATACCTGCGACGTTCCACTCTTGGCAGCAATGCCATAAGGCGCGGTGTGGAAATACTTGTAGCCTGTGCCATTCGGCGCGTTAGCCATGCCAAACATCGCGTGACGCACCAGCGACCAGTAAGGGGAATGCGGATCACCAATCTGCGCCTGCGGCAGTTTCGGCTGGTAAAGCTGCACGTGGTTGCCAAGCTGCGATTTCTCCAGCAGGTGCGGGGCAATGACTCTGCCATTGTTAATCAGCGCCACCAGCGCCTTTACCATCTGAATCGGCGTGGCAATCCAGTAGCCCTGACCAATGCCGACTGACACCGTATCGCCCTGATACCAGGGTTTCTTATGCACTTTCATCTTCCAGTCACGGCTGGGCAGCAGTCCGTTGTACTCTTCATTCAGATCGATGCCGGTGGACTGACCGTAGCCAAATTTACTGAGCATGGTGTGAATACGATCGATGCCCATCATAAACGCCACCTGATAGAAGAAGGTATCCGCCGACTCTTCGATCGCTTTAGTGACATCCAGCGTACCGTGACCGCTTTTTTTCCAGTCGCGATAGCGGCGGTCAGTACCGGGTAATGTCCAGGTGGGCCCGCCAAAAAAGGTGGTCTGTGGCGTAATGACGTGCGTGAGCAGCGCCGACATCGCCATATAGGGTTTTACCGTTGAGGCCGGCGGATACAGGCCCTGCGTGACACGGTTGATCAGCGGTAAATTTTTATCCTGCAGCAGCTTTTTGTACGCCTGATAGCTGATGCCCTTTACGAACGGATTGGGATCGTAGCTGGGGCTGGAAACCATCGCCAGCACTGAGCCGTCATGGGGATCTTCGACCAGCAACGCGGCGCGCTGCCCGACCAGCAGGCTTTCCGCGTACTGTTGCAGATGCAGATCCAGCGTCAGCGTAATGTTCTTTCCCGCCACCGGCGGCACTTCTTTCAGCACCCGGACAATGCGCCCGTGGTTATCCACTTCCACTTCCTGATAGCCGGGTTTGCCGTGCAGCAGGGATTCGTAATAGCCCTCAATCCCCTGCTTACCGATGTTATGGTCGGCAGCATAGTTTTCAGCGATGCCCTCTGCGTTCAGCCGCTTGTAGTCGTTATCGTTGATTTTGGAAACATAGCCGATCACATGCGCGAGATCGGCCCCATAGGGATATTCCCGGTCCTGATAGGTATCAATGCTGACGCCGGTAAAACGGAACTGGTTAACCGAAAAACGCGCCACCTCTTCGTCTGTGAGTTCCTCTTTGAGAATGACGGGCTTATAGCGGCTGGTCTGATGCAGATCGTGCTGAAAGCGCTCAATATCTTCCGGGGTCAGATCAACCAGTGGCGTCAGTTCTTGCAACAGCGCCTTCATGTCCTCCACTTTGTACGGGGTAACCGTGATGTCATACCAGGTCACGTTGCGCACCAGCGGGATCCCGTTGCGGACAAAGATCAGTCCGCGCGTGGGCGCAATGGGGATCATTTTGATGTCATTCTCGTTCGAGCGCGTCTGATAATAGCTGTGGTCGCGGACCTGCAGGCGATACAGGTTAAAACCCAGGATGCTAAAGCACAGGCAAACCAGTACAAACGCCATAGCGGCACGGCGGACAAACAACTTCTCTTCAGCGTCGAAATCACGGAAATTCATCAGGCAGGTATTTTCTGTATGGCGTGTTGTTATTAATTGTTCGGCTTCATGATAGTGACATCAGCCCGTCGTGCCAGCGCGAAGATGCACAAGCCTGATGAAAAGTGTGTCATTTAGTGAGAATGTTGCGAAATGGAAAACGGGAGAGGATCATCCGGCCGCAGATGCGCAGCCGGATGAAGGGGCCGATCAGCCACCGTGGGGATTAATCACCCAGCAGCACCGACTCCAGCGCGATTTTAATCATGTCATTAAAGGTGGTCTGGCGTTCTGCAGCCGTGGTCTGCTCGTGAGTACGGATATGGTCAGACACGGTACACATGGTCAGCGCTTTCGCGCCAAATTCAGCGGCTACGCCGTAGATGCCTGCGGCTTCCATTTCCACACCCAGAATGCCGTACTTCTCCATCACGTCGAACATCTGCGGATCGGGCGTATAGAACAGATCGGCCGAGAAGATGTTACCGACGCGCGCCTCGACGCCCAGGTTTTTGGCCGCATCCACCGCGTTGCGCACCATGTCGAAGTCCGCGATAGCGGCAAAGTCATGGTCTTTGAAGCGCATACGGTTCACTTTGGAATCGGTGGATGCCCCCATGCCGATCACGATGTCACGCAGTTTCACATCGGGACGCACCGCACCGCAGGAGCCCACGCGGATGATTTTCTTCACACCGAACTCGGTGATCAGCTCTTTCGCATAGATAGAGCAGGACGGAATGCCCATGCCGTGGCCCATAACAGAGATTTTGCGGCCTTTATAGGTGCCGGTGTAACCCAGCATGCCGCGCACGTTGTTGACCTCAACGGCATCGTCCAGAAAGGTTTCTGCGATGTGTTTCGCACGCAGCGGATCGCCCGGCATCAGTACGACGTCAGCGAAATCACCCATTTCTGCGTTAATGTGAGGAGTTGCCATGATTCTCTATCCTTTTTAAAAATTTCGCTGTTTTTACAGCATGTTCTTGCCGTAGTCCATGGGGGACAGGTCAAAATAGTGTGCAATCGTCTGGCCGATATCCGCGAAGGTATCGCGGTAACCCAGCGATCCCGGCTCGACCTTCGGGCCGTAAATTAAGATCGGAATATGCTCGCGCGTATGTTCCGTGCCTTGCCAGGTCGGATCGCAACCGTGGTCGGCGGTGAGGATCAAAATATCATCCTCTTTGACCAGCTCCATCAACTCTGGCAAGCGGCGATCGAACAGCTCCAGCCCGCCTGCATAGCCTGCCACATCGCGACGATGGCCCCAGGTAGAGTCGAAGTCTACGAAGTTGGTAAACACAATCGCCTGATCCGGCGCGGTTTTCATTTCCTGGATGGTGGCATCAAACAGCGCATCCAGTCCGGTGGCTTTGACTTTTTTGGTGATGCCCTGCTCCGCGTAGATGTCGGCAATTTTACCTACCGAAATCACATGACCGCCCTTCTCATCCACCAGCTTCTTCAGCATGGTAGGCGATGGCGGCTCCACGGCCAGATCGTGACGGTTACCGGTGCGCTCAAAGCTGCCGGCTTTGTCACCCACGAACGGGCGGGCAATCACGCGGCCAATGTTATAACCGCCTTCCGTCAGCTCCTCACGCGCAATTTCACACAGCGCATACAGGCGATCTAAGCCGAAGGTTTCTTCATGGCAGGCAATCTGAAACACGGAATCCGCCGAGGTGTAAAAAATCGGCTTGCCCGAAGCCATGTGTTCTTCACCCAACTGGTCGAGAATGACCGTACCGGATGAGTGACAGTTACCGAGATAACCCGGCAACTCCGCCCGCTCAACCAGTTTATCCAGCAGTTCCTGCGGAAAACTGTTCTCTTTATCGCTGAAGTAGCCCCAGTCGAACAGAACAGGCACACCGGCGATTTCCCAGTGGCCTGACGGCGTATCTTTACCGGATGAGCGTTCGCTGGCGTAAGCGTAAGCGCCTTTTATCTCAGCTTCAGGGTCCAGTCCCGGCGGGAAACGCCCGGTAGAAAGCTCGGCCGCTTTGCCCAGACCTAACGCGGTCATATTCGGTAAGTGCAGCGGTCCTTTACGGCCCTGATCCGCTTTACCGTTAAAACAGGCTTCTGCGATATGACCTAACGTATCGGAACCTGTATCGCCGAATTTGTCGGCATCTTTGCTGGCGCCGATTCCAAAGGAATCCAGCACCATAATAAAAGCACGTTTCATGCCAGTCTCCTGCGCTAACGCGCGCGACAAGTCAAAAAAAGCGATCAGATCAGTATACCCGAATCGTCTCCGGTATACAGTCTGTTATCCGCGTTATCCCGCTTCAGTCACACGGCGATAAACCACCGGTGTGGTCGCCGGGGCGCTGTCCCCCAGAGTGATGGCCGCTTTGACACCGGCGGCGGCCTGCTGCCAGTGCGCTTCGCTGCTGGCATGAATAACCGCCAGCGGGCGTGA
This sequence comes from Pantoea stewartii subsp. stewartii, assembly GCF_008801695.1. Lineage (GTDB taxonomy): Bacteria > Pseudomonadota > Gammaproteobacteria > Enterobacterales > Enterobacteriaceae > Pantoea > Pantoea stewartii. The sequence continues at coordinate 4,422 of NZ_VZPF01000118.1, read as the reverse complement.
AGCGTCCACCCGCTCGCCCAGCGTGATCATGTCGCTTAAGCCCACGCTGTAATCAATGGCGTCGCTGGCGCGCTGACGTCCACCGCCCATCGCAACCACCGCCATGCCTAACGCGCGGGTATCCATCTGCGTGACGTAACCTGCGCCATCGGCATAAACCGCTTTGCTCATCACAGGGGCTGTGAGGTAGCTGTCGTAGCGCTCAACGAAATCGGTTGGGCCACGTTGTGCCGCCACCATGCGGGCAAATACCTCTGCGGCTTTGCCGTTATCCAGCACGGCGAGAAGTTGTTCACGGGCGTCGGTTTCGTTAGCCGCCAGTTTGCCGGAAATCAGCATTTCGCTGCACAGGGCCAGCGTCACGTCCAGCAGGCGCGGATTGCGCTGCTCACCCGTCAGGAAGCGCACGGCTTCGCGCACTTCCAGGGCATTGCCCGCCGAGGAAGCCAGGACCTGATTCATATCTGTTAGCAGCGCCGTGGTACGGCAGCCCGCGCCATTCGCCACGCCCACAATGGCCTGCGCCAGACTCTCAGAGGCTTCCCAGGTCGGCATAAAGGCGCCGGAGCCGACTTTGACATCCATCACCAGCGCATCCAGGCCTTCGGCCAGTTTTTTTGCCAGGATCGAAGCGGTAATCAGCGGAATGGAATCCACGGTGGCGGTGATATCGCGGGTCGCGTAAAAACGTTTATCCGCCGGTGCCAGCGAGTTAGTTTGCCCGATGATGGCCACACCAACCTGTTTGATGGTCTGGCGGAAATGGTCATCGCTGGGGAAAATGTCAAAACCGGGAATCGCCTCCAGCTTATCCAGCGTACCGCCGGTATGGCCCAGTCCGCGTCCGGAGATCATCGGGATATAGCCGCCACAGGCCGCCACCATGGGTCCGAGCATCAGCGAGGTCACATCGCCCACGCCGCCCGTGGAGTGCTTGTCGACCACCGGCCCGTTCAGATTCAGTGAAGCCCAGTTCAGGACGGTGCCGGAATCCCGCATCGCCATGGTCAGCGCAACGCGCTCCGGCAGTGACATATCGTGGAAATAGATGGTCATTGCCAGTGCGGCAATTTGCCCTTCGGACACGCTGTTATCGCGCACCCCGTTGATGAAGAAACGAATTTCGTCTTCAGTCAGCGCCTGGCCGTCACGTTTTTTTCGAATGATTTCTTGTGCGAGGTACAATGTCGCCCCCTTACGTCAGGGAAAGAGGAGAAGAGGCGGCCGTGAGCCGCCCGGATGAATCAGTAACCCGACTTGCTGGTGTCGCTGCTGTGCCCAAGCGTGTTGAGCAGATTTGCCAGCAGGCTGGAGGCACCAAAACGGAAATGGCGGGCATCGGCCCAGTCGGCACCCAGCGTGTCATCCGCCAGTTGCAGATAGACAGCGGCATCTTCAGCGGTGCGAACGCCGCCTGCCGGTTTGAAGCCAACCTGCATTTTCACACCTTTGTCGCGGATGACGCTCATCATGATCTGCGCCACTTCCGGCGTGGCGTTGACCGGCACTTTACCGGTTGAGGTTTTGATAAAGTCAGCCCCGGCATCAATCGCAATTTCAGAGGCCTGACGAATCAGCGCTTCCTGCTTCAGTTCGCCGGTTTCGATAATAACCTTCAGTAAAACGCCGGCTTCCGCACAGGCGGTTTTGCAGGCCTTGACCAGATCAAAGCCGACCTGCGCATTGCCTGCCATCAGCGCGCGATAAGGGAAAACCACATCCACTTCATCAGCGCCGTAAGCGATGGCGGCACGGGTTTCGGCCAGCGCAATCTCAATATCGTCATTGCCATGCGGGAAGTTGGTTACGGTGGCAATGCGCACGTCAGGCGTGCCCTGCTCACGCAGCGTTTTACGCGCAACGGGAATGAAACGCGGATAAATACAGATGGCAGCGGTGTTACCCACCGGAGATTTCGCCTGATGACAGAGCGCGATCACTTTCTCGTCGGTGTCATCCTCGTTCAGCGTGGTTAAATCCATCAGTTTCAGGGCGCGCAGGGCCTGCTGTTTAATATCGGTCATGGTGATCTCCAGAACATCGGGTAAACGTTCGCCCACCCTTAAATGTGATAATATTAACAATTATAACGACCATTTTTTGTGCACCAAATCACATAAAAGTATGAAACGGCTGCAAAAACTCAGCGATAATTTAGATTATCTGCAAAGTATGGCGCAAGGCAGCCAGTATAATTCAGCCACAGGGATGTTACTATTATAACATTTCACCAGGACACGATGTGACGGCGGGGATTATGCAAGCGAAAACAGCGCATGACTGTTGTGCCATAACGCGTCGGCGATTTCGGCGGGCGGCTCGTCGCGCAGTTCACACAACACCTGCCAGACTAAAACGGCGCGCTCGGGTCGGTTTGGCTGGCCCTGGTAGCCGTTCAGCGGCATATCAGGCGCATCGGTTTCCAGCAGCAGCGACGAGAGCGGTAAACGGGCAATCGTCTGCCGGGTTTTACTGGCGCGGGGATACGTAATCGTGCCGCCTACGCCAATCGCATAGCCGAGCTTAATAAACGCCTGCGCCTGCTGCAGGCTACCGGCAAAACCGTGTACGACGCCGCGCCGTGGCACAGCCTGCCGACGCAGATGCAGTGCCAGCTGATCGTGCGTGCGGCGCGAATGCAGGATCACCGGCAGATCGTAACGTTTCGCCAGCTTCAGTTGCGCATCCAGGAAACAGGTTTGCTTATCAAACTGCGGATCGTCCCGATAGAGATCCAGGCCGATCTCACCGAGGGCCACCAGCTTTGGGGGCCGCTGTTGTAACAGGCTTTCAAGCTGAGCGAGGTGCTGCTCCTCGTGCTGCTCCGTCACAATCGGATGCAGGCCGAGTGCGGCATATAACGCGCGGTGCTGCCGGGCTAACTGACAAACAAGGTCAAAGCGCCCTGCCTCGACCGATGGTACAATAATTTTTTCTACGCCCGCGTCCGCAGCCTGGCGCAGACTGACGTCGGCCGCGTCCACAAACGGCGGAAAATCAAAGTGACAGTGGGTATCAACGAACCTCATGTCAGCGGACCCTCGCCATAAGTGCCATCGTTGCCGGTCAGCGGGATGACCGGAGCGATATCCCCCGGCTCATTTGCCACCGGCGCAGAAGGGACCACAATATCCAGCCCTGTGTGGGGCTCGGCATCGCTCAGCCATTGCCCCAGCGTGGCAATAAAGTAGCGACCACAGCGGCGCCCCAGATGGTAATCCTGATTCAACGCGGCAATACGACTGCCCAGTGCGTTACTGGCTAACACGCGCGGCGGGAAGATTTCGATGATACGTAAATCACCCGGCGGCTTTTCAATAAACTGCTGGGTTTCGCGATAGGTCTGCTCGTGATGGTGCAGAATCTTGATCATTGGCTGCAGCGCCCCGCCGCTGAACCAGCGTTCCATACGGGTCACCCAACGGGGCACATCGAACATCTGCGACGGCACGGTACGGATGACCACAATGGTATCGGCCCCGCGTTTTGCCGCTTCGCGCACGGGAATCGCATCGCTGACGCCGCCATCCAGATAGCTTATGCCCTCCAGATCCACGCCCAGACGGTAAAAGCCCGGAATGGCGCTGGAAGCCTTAATAATATCCAGCCAGTTACTGGCTGTGGGGGCAAAGTAACTGGGGGCATAATCATCACTGCGACAGGCGCACATGTAAAATTGCCGCCCCGAAGCAAACAAGGTTTCTGCGCTGGTCATGGCCAGTGGAAATTCGCTGCGGGTGATATCAATTAACCAGTCGAGATCGATAAGATTACCGCCGCGCAGGAAACGCACGGGGTCAAAGAACAGCTTACTGGTGGTATAGCGGGTAATCACCCGACGTGCATAGCCCGGCTGGCCGCAGACATAAGCGGAAAGGTTCTGCGCACCAGCAGAAGAGCCTAACAGCAACTGAAAGGGATTGAATTTTGCCCGCTGGAACTCATCCAGAACGCCTGCTGTGAAAATGCCGCGCTGGCCGCCGCCCTCGCACACTAAGGCAATTTTGTTGGCTTTAAACGGTGTGAGTGCAAGGGGTTCAATGGCCCCGAGCGTCACGGGAATACGTATACCCAATGTACCGACCTCAGAGTGGGATCCCGAAATACGAATGAAGAGAATGCAGGGAGTTAATTGTGGGTCGATACTAAATAACTGCTCGGAATAGTAGATCACTTAGAGGGAACTCAGTCCGGTTTATGCGATCTGATCAATCGCTGAATATCCCAAATCACCAGCCGGACTGAGCAATGTCGATCATAGCACCAATACCCAGAACCGAACGACGCCTGATGCAGAAAACTATCCATAAAACAAAGGACAAAAACCACGCCCGGCGGCTCACCGCCATGCTGATGCTGCATCGTGGTGACACCGTCAGTCATGTTGCCAGAACACTCTGCTGTGCCCGCTCATCGATTGGT
>NZ_VZPF01000117.1 GCF_008801695.1 Pantoea stewartii subsp. stewartii | reverse complement strand
ATGTCGAACGGTTGTGGCAGGCGCTTCATGAGACAATAACCCGAAATCACCAGTGCAGTTCAATGTGGCAACTGTTGAAAAAGGTCCATCACTTTATGAATACCGTCAGCCCATTCCCCGGGGGAAAACATGGGCTGGCTAAAGTGTAGCGGTATTAGGATCAGTTATTTAGTTCGGAGATCCAATATGAAAATTGCAAACAGCCCCTTAACCGGGGCGGGGCGTTCTCACGCCCAAAACAGCCATAGCCATATTTCATCGGGCGAGTTCGCCGACTTAATTCCGGTAATTCCCGGCCAGATTGGCCGCCATCAAACCAGCGTTGTGAGCGCCGCTGCACTACATGCAGCATTGGGGGTTAATAGCCGCCTGACTGACTGGATAAAACGCCGCATCGCCGAATATGGTTTTATTGACGGGGATGATTATCAGATGGTGGAAATTTTGAGCACCTCAAGTTTGAGTAGCGCAAAATCTCGCCAGCAAGTGGCACATGATTACCTTCTGACGCTGGATACGGCCAAAGAACTGGCGATGGTGGAGCGCAACGAACGAGGCCGCGCGGTTCGGCGCTACGCTGGAAAGCAGCCTCACGCGCCAGCAGCCCCGCCAGTTTTCGGACGAAGAACTGATAACCCTCAGCAACTTTCTGACCTCTGCACCTGAGCTTATCCGGGGCATGGATACGCTGCTGGACGGGTACAACGACAACCGCGAGGGGGCCGACCATGCGTGATTTAGCCGTGATTGACGCCATCCGCAGCGTGGCCGCCGTGGCCGTGCAGCACGCCGATATTCTGGTGCCGGAATGGCTGCCGGAGGGTAAACGACAGGCCGCTGAGTGGGTGAGCCGCAATCCCACCCGCGCAGACCGCCACGCCGGGAGCTTTTCCGTCTCGCTGGTGGACGGCTGCTGGCATGACTTCGCCACCGGGGACGGCGGCGGCGACCTTGTGGCGCTGGGCGCGTACCTGTGGAACGTGCGCCAGACCGACGCGGCCCGCATCGTGGCCGACAGGCTGGGCCTGAACCTGCCCGCGCTGGGTAAGCCGGACGTGATGACCGCTGAACAGCGCCGGACGCAGCAGGCGAGGATTGAAGCCGCCGAACAGGAGGCCGGGCGGCTTCGCCGGGCAGAGGCGCAGCAGCGCCAGCGAAAACAGAACCTGACCGCCTGCCGGGCCTTTGACCTGCTGTGCGCGGCGGGCGAACCTGACCCGCATCATCCCTACCTTGCCGCCAAACGGCTACAGCCCCACCGCGGCTTTGTTGAATAAATGGATTTTATGCTGTGGTACTATGAAAACGGTTGTTTCAGATAACATAAAATCAATGCGTTACATGCTTGCGTATGACGGTGTTCTGTCTGGCATCAGCGTTTTCTACCAAAACAGTGCAGACAAAACAGAATGATTACCTATTATTCAACAAAGCCCCCCGAAACGGGAAATGAGCGCGCCACCCACCGTCGCAAACCACAGAATGGCGGTGGGTGAGGACAGGGCCAGTACAATTCCGCGACGGAACTCACGGAACAGCGACAGCCTGACAGTCACCTGTGATGTGTCGATATCGTTAACTGTACTGAAGGCAGCCATCAGCATTTTAACGGTGAACCCTGTCAGCAGAAGCCCTCCACCCGCCCAGATTATCCATCGCACTATCTCGAATTGCAGTAACACCGCCATGCCCGCCAGCGCCAGCACGGCATAAAAAAGATCGCCTATACAGGTGCCGATGCCCAGCGAAAATCCCTGAAAATACCCCCGCTGCATTGCCAGCGTAATCATAGCGATGTTGGCAATGCCGATATCCAGACACAGTGACAGACTTAAGAAAAACCCCGTTGAAAAGGACATCATCGCACTGCACTCCTGCACGAAAGAACCTCGCGCTGTGCCACCTGATATGTGCCTGTAAATTCTGTAAAAAGAGCCCATTCTGGAGAGCGAAGCGTAAACTGAAGCGGCGTCATTGAGTTCCCTGCCTGAACGTGAGTGATACCTTATTTCATTCTTTTACTCAGCTCAGGTATTGGAAAAAATTGCAGCGAAGGGATGAAGGGAGAGTCAGCCGACGGGGAAAGGGAATAAAGCGGGCGGTACGACATGATCCGCCCGGGGAACCTGGAGCAGAATAATCAGGCGGTGGTGTTAATGTTCCGCCCTACAGCCGGGTTCGCGGGAAGGGCAGTAACGCCTTCCACCAGTGTAGTGATGGTATCTGCCTGTTGGTTCAGGGTTTTCTTTAACAGCGTCGCATTGGCTTCACCACGTGCCTGCCATTGATCTAACCCTGCAGACAGCGTTGTGAGTTGCTGAATATCCATGCAGTTGCTCCTTATGTTGACTGAGCCCCAAACGGGGGTCACATAATACTGGCGACGGATTTCGCCAGTGGCGCATAAAGTATCGGCACATATACGCAAAACTTAAGCATGATTAACAGTACCGTGAAGCACACTGCTTATCGTGAGACAAACCGCGGCACAAAACTCACCGGAAAATTCAGCGAATTGGCGATAAAACACGCATCGTGAGCATGGTGGTGCAGCGCTTCTGCGCGCGCAGCGTCCGCCGGATCGCGCAATGTGACCAACGGCTTCAACGTGATTTGCGTGAAATGCCCCCGCTCACCCTCGACCATTGTGCCCTCCGCCGCATCCTCATAAGCCTCGACGATGATACCGGCATCAGCGCACAGATGTAGATACCATAATTTATGGCAGGCGGACGCCGAGGCCAGCAACAGTTCTTCGGGATTCCAGCGCGTGGCATCGCCCCGAAAGGCCGGATCGGCACTCAGTGCGATGGTCGCTTTCCCCTAAGCGGCAAGCTCACCATTGCGGTCGCACGCGGCGTAGGAATCTGTACCGCTGCCACGGTTACCGGTCCAGCGAATGTGAATATGGTAATGATGTTCCCGATTAGCCATCTTGCATCCTTTAAAGGCTGAAGGTGATTCTGGAGGCAGTATCCATCGTGATTTCAGGCCTGTAGCCCAGCGGATTGATGCTCAGAGCCTGATGTTATAACGGACAATATCATCCACCTGTGCCAGCTTATCGTACAATCTGCGGGCAGGATTGTTTTCATTTGTCACCCAATATACTTTCGCCCAACCCAGTTCACGGGCTTCATCGCAGACTGCCACGATTAGGGCTTTTCCCGCACCTACGCCGCGCTTGTTTTCCTTAACAAAGAGATCTTCCAGATAGCATACGGGCCGAGTGACCCAGGTCCCCTCGTGTATCACGCATATCGCGAAACCGATCACGCTGCCGTTGTGTTCGGCGAGTCGACACATGAGCGCGGAGTCAGGTGAAAGGATTCTCTGCCAGGTAGATAGCGTGACGCTCTCATCCAGGTGATGACCATAAAACAGCAGGTAATCTTTCCAGAGCCCCAGCCAGGCTGCGTAATCATCCGGCAGGGCATTACGAACGTTAAGCATTGACGTTCCTTTTAGTCGATGGGCCAGATAACTTGCCGCTGTAATGCCATGACAACGCTACACATCGCGGATACGAAAACGCGACTGACGGCTTGTTGGAGCCTGCTCAATCAGTAAAGCAGCAGTCTCCCTCAGAAGCTATCTTAATGCGATGGAGTCTGTAAAATCGTGGCTGATGACCATAATAACGATGACAGCGCAGGCGCAGTCAACCAGGGTATTACGAATGGCTCTGGGATTTTGCGATCCCTACTTAAGCGAGGCGGCGGCCCAGTCGCCACGAAGAAAAACACAGGCAAAGCGCAAGCTCAGCATAAATACCTTTAATGCCGATGATGAATTATCTGCGGTAATTATATTTATAATATCACTTAGATTAATTTAAATATTACAGTAAATAAGTTATACACTTTCATGCTCTTTAAGGCTTTGTTGAATAATAGGTAATCATTCTGTTTTGTCTGCACTGTTTTGGTAGAAAACGCTGATGCCAGACAGAACACCGTCATACGCAAGCATGTAACGCATTGATTTTATGTTATCTGAAACAACCGTTTTCATAGTACCACAGCATAAAATCCATTTATTCAACAAAGCCGCTCTTTAACTTAATCATCCCGTTAACGTCATCGGCAGCGCCATAGCCAATTGTCTTTTAACGGCAATAACCTTCTAAGTGAAAATCTTCAGCGTGATTTTATTCACGCTCATTTGGTCTGTTTTATGTCAGGCCAGCGTTTTAATACGCGGCATTATTAATTTCGGTACAGCCGTTTATCATTGATGCCTTTTGAATTTTTTAAGCAGTGTATCGGGTAATGAAAGTAACCCTTTTGCAAGATTAACAATGGTCACGCTGCATACAAAACCGCCAGTTTCTCTTCCAAAGTCAATGATCTCAGGAATGTAATGGCTTAACACTGAACTACATAGTTCCTCAATAAAAGTGTGCCCATGGATCATGGTGATTGTTAAACAGAGTGACAGCGATCTCTGCCACACTGTTTAACAGAACATAACCTCAGAAAATTTTGAATAATTCATTATATAAATCAAAAAATTAACTCTTTTATATCTACTTTAATATGCCTTACGGTGTTACTCAGTTGAATATATTCATTCTGACATTCTCGTCTTGTCTTTCAGAGAAAATATAAGTGGAAAGCCAGCCCAGGACATTCGGACCGGCTTCCTTATAGATGATGGCGACAGGTCATCGGTTCATTCATGTACTCACAGAAATGCCTACTTCGCCTTCTTACGCCACTTCTCCATTTTCCTGCCTGTACTCTTTCGGTGTCGTCGCATAGCTCTTCTTGAACACCGAATAGAAATACTGCAATGAGGGATAACCACACATCTGCGAGATCTCATTGATACTGAGTGACGAGCCCGCCAGCAGTTCCTTTGCCTTTTCCAGCTTTTCTCGATGGATCATGGCGTGAATCGTATCGCCGGTTTCGTCACGGAAACGCTTCTCCAGGTTAGAACGCGACAGGCCAATGGCATCCAGTACCTGCTCCACCTTAATGCCCTTACAGGCGTTAAAACGGATAAAATGCATCGCCTGAATCACTGCAGGATCGTGCAGCGAGCGGAAATCGGTTGAGCGGCGGGCAATCACTTTCACTGGCGGTACCAGAATGCGCTGGAGCGGCAGAACCTGCTTATCCAGCAGGCGGTGTAACAGCTTAGCGGCCTGATAACCCATCTGTCGTGAACCCTGAACTACCGAGGAAAGCGCGACGCGAGAGAGAAAACGGGTCAGTTCTTCGTTGTCGATGCCAATTACGCACAGCTTCTCAGGCACCGGAATCTTCAGGTGATCGCAGGCCTGCAGCAGATGACGCGCACGTGCATCAGTGACAGCAATAATGCCGGTATGCGGGGGAAGGGTTTGCAGCCAGTCGGCCAGGCGGTTTTGCGCGTGCTGCCAGTTCTCAGAGGCGGTTTCCATGCCCTGATAAACCACGCCCATATAGCGCTCACGCATGACGCGTTGGCGAAACGCCAGTTCGCGCTCCTGTGCCCAGCGTTTACCACTGGAAGCCGGCAAACCGTAAAATGCAAAACGGTTGATACCGCGCGCTTTCAGGTGCAGGAAGGCACTTTCCACCAGCGCGCTGTTATCGGTGGCAATGTAGTGTACCGGCGGGTAATCCTCTTCACGATGATAGGAGCCACCCACACCGACGACCGGCACCGCCACGTCTGCCAGCGAACGCTGAATGGCGCTGTCGTCATAATCCGCAATCACGCCGTCGCCCAGCCACTCATGGATATTGTCAATGCGGCAGCGGAAATCCTCCTCAATGAAAATATCCCAGTTTGTCTGTGAAGCCTGTAAATACTCGCCAACGCCTTCAACCACCTGACGATCGTAAACCTTGTTGGCGTTAAACAGCAGGGTAATGCGGTATCGTTTCTCATGCATAGTGGCAGCGTCCCGTTAACTCCCAGCGAATTGCATAGCACAGCTGGATGCATCACAGAAATGGTTTGCGCCACAGTGTGATCGTTCACACGATTACATACGGCGGCGCGTTGCGGTGTCCATCCAGACCGCCAGCAGCAAAATCGCCCCTTTAACGATATACTGCCAGAAGGTCGGCACATCCATCATGCTCATGCCGTTATCCAGCGAGGCCATGATAAACGCGCCCATCACCGCCCCGGCGACGGATCCGACCCCGCCAGCCAGGCTGGTGCCGCCGATAACACAGGCTGCAATCGCATCCAGTTCGGCGATGTTCCCGGCAGAAGGCGATCCCGCGCCCAGACGTGAGCTGAGGATCAGCCCCGCGATCGCCACCATAAGGCCATTGATGGCAAACACCGCCAGCTTGGTGCGCGCCACATTGATACCGGAAAGCCGGGCGGCATCAATATTGCCGCCGATGGCGTAAATGCGGCGGCCAAAAGCCGTGCGGGTGGCCATAAACATTCCCGCCAGCAGCAGTACCGGAGTAGGTACGCCACGGTAATCATTCAGCAGCCAGATCGCCCCCAGCACCAGCACGGCGGTGATCGCCTGGCGTGCCACGGTGCTTGTCGCCGCCGGTTGAGCCAGCCCCAACTGCTGACGACGCAGCCGTAAGCGCCACTGCCACAGAATAAACAGTGCCAGGCCGATAAAGCCAAAACCAAAACCGAAGCCGCCTGGCAAATAGCTTTGCCCAATCTGGGACATCGCCGGACTGGTCGGGGCAACGGTAGTTCCGTCGGTGATACCGACCAGGATGCCGCGAAACGCCAGCATACCGGCCAGCGTTACGATAAACGAAGGCACCTTGCGGTAGGCCACCCACCAGCCATTCCAGGTGCCCAGCAGCAGGCCAAGCACCAGCGTGACCACAATGGTCAGTGGCAGCGGCCAGCCCAGCCAGACGTCAAAGATCGCCGCCGCGCCGCCCAGCAGCCCCATCATAGAGCCAACTGAGAGGTCGATCTCAGCGGAGATAATAACAAACACCATGCCCACCGCCAGGATGCCGGTTATCGCTGTCTGGCGCAGCAGGTTAGAGACGTTGCGCGGGCTGAGCCAGGCACCGTCAGTAGTCCAGGTAAAAAACAGGGCAATCAACACAATCGCCCCCAGCATGACCAGCACCTGCAAATTACGCAGGCCGAGCTTGCTGGAGACGGGCTTGTTGGCCGGCGTCGATACGGCGGGCTTGGTTTCGCTGTTAAGCATAATGTTCACTCCGCAGAGCGGCTTCCATCACCTGCTCCTGAGTCAGATTGTCGTTAATCAGATCGGCTTTGATTTGCCCTTCATGCATCACCAGAATGCGGTCGCTGAGGCCCAGCACTTCGGGCAACTCAGACGAGATCACAATGACGGAAATGCCCTGCTGTACCAGCGCATTGATTAGCACATAAATTTCCTGCCGCGCACCCACATCAATACCGCGCGTGGGCTCATCCAGAATCAGAATTTTTGGATTGAGCAGCAGGCATTTCGCCAGAATCGCTTTTTGCTGGTTGCCGCCGCTGAGGCGGCCAATCGGCAGTTCAGGTGACGAGGTTTTGACCCGCAGGCGGGCGATAGCGGCATTAATGGCGTGCAGCTCGCTGGCTTCGTCAATCGTGGACAGGCGCTGGCTGAACTGATCCAGCGCCGCCAGAGTGATGTTTTTGCCCACGCCCATCAGCGGCACAATGCCGTCTTTTTTACGATCCTCCGGCACCATGGCAATGCCGTGCGCGATCGCCTCCTGACAGTCGCGGATAGTCACTTTGTTGCCGTTAATCCGGATCTCACCCTGCCAGCGACCAGGCCAGACGCCAAACAGACACTGAACGGTTTCCGTTCGGCCAGCACCGACTAATCCAGCGATACCAAGGATCTCTCCCTTACGCAGGGTAAAGGACAGGTTATTCACGCGCTTGATGTGGCGGTTGACCGGGTGCCAGGCCGTCAGGTTGCTGACCTGCAGCACCGTGTCGCCAATCTCGTGAGGTGAATGTGGATAGAGCGCCGTGAGTTCACGTCCGACCATCATGGTGATGATATCGTCCTCACTCAGGCCCGCCGCCGGACGAGTGGCAATATGCTGACCATCGCGAATCACGCAGATGGTGTCCGAAATCGCCCGCACCTCATTCAGTTTGTGCGAGATATAAATACAGGCGATACCGTGCTCGCGCAGGTTGTGGATGATACTGAGCAGTACCGTGGTTTCCTGCTCGGTCAGCGAGGACGTCGGCTCATCAAGGATAAGCAGCCGCACCTGTTTGTTGAGCGCCCGCGCAATCTCCACCAGCTGCTGCTGCCCCAGGCCCAGCTCACCCACGCGCGTGTCGGGCGAGACGTTAAGTTTGACCCGTTCCAGCAACTGCTGGCAGCGCAGCGTCATGGTTTCATCGTCCACCATGCCAAAGCGCCCCAGCTCTGCGCCCAGGAAGATGTTCTCCATCACGGTCAGTTGCCGTACCAGCGCCAGCTCCTGATGGATAATGACAATCCCTTTGCGTTCGGTATCGCGAATAGTCTGTGCCTGGATCGGGTCCCCGGAAAACTGAATCTGCCCCTCAAACTCCCCGTGCGGATACAGTCCGCACAGGATTTTCATCAGGGTCGATTTGCCAGAGCCGTTTTCACCACACAACGACAGCACTTCACCGGCATCCAGTTGCAGGCTGACGTTGTCCAGCGCCTTCACCGCGCCGAAACGCTTGGTGATATTTTTCATTTCCAGCAACATCGGTCTTCTCCTTCGCAGGATGGCGATCAGAGTTCACTCTTCTTGTGGAAACCGTCTTTCACCACGGTACTGTCGATATTGTCTTTGTTGACCTCGATGGGCGTCAGCAGGCGCGACGGCACGTCTTTCAGGCCGTTGTTGAGTTTGGCATTGCTGGCAGGCGTCTGACCGTTGCCAAGCTCGACGGCGACATTAGCTGCTTCAGTCGCCAGTTCTTTGATCGGTTTGTACACCGTCATGGTTTGCGTGCCATTCATGATGCGTTTGATGGCGGCCAGATCGGCATCCTGCCCGGAGATGGCGACCTTACCGGCCAGCCCCTGCGCGCTGAGCGCCTGGATCGCTCCCCCCGCGGTAGCATCGTTTGAGGCTACAACGGCATCGATGTGGTTTTTATTGGCGGTCAGGGCGTTTTCCATGATTTTCAGTGCATTTTCCGGCAGCCAGGCATCAACCCACTGATCACCGACAACTTTTATGCTGCCATTATCAATAGAGGGTTTTAACACCTTCATCTGCCCTTCGCGGAACAGGCGGGCGTTATTATCGACAGGCGATCCGCCCATCAGGAAGTAATTGCCTTTGGGCACTTTTTTCACCAGGCTTTCGGCCTGCATTTCGCCGACTTTTTCATTATCAAACGAAATATAGAAATCGATATCGGCATTATTAATCATGCGATCATAGGCCAGAACTTTAATGCCTTCGCGTTTCGCTTCTGCCACGACGTTACTTAATATCTGACCATTGTAGGGAATAATAACCAGCACATCCACGCCGCGGTTGATCATATTTTCGATTTGCGACATTTGCGTTTCTTCGTTGCCATTGGCAGACTGCACGAAGACTTTCGCGCCCTTTGCTTCCGCCTGTTTAACGAAGATATCGCGGTCTTTTTGCCAGCGTTCCAGACGTAAATCGTCAATGGCCATGCCGATTTTGACTTCTTTTGCCAGACTGGCCTGACTGAACAGCGTAAGCGCCGCTAAATAACTGATCCTAATACCGCTACACTTTAGCCAGCCCATGTTTTCCCCCGGGGAATGGGCTGACGGTATTCATAAAGTGATGGACCTTTTTCAACAGTTGCCACATTGAACTGCACTGGTGATTTCGGGTTATTGTCTCATGAAGCGCCTGCCACAACCGTTCGACAT
>NZ_VZPF01000116.1 GCF_008801695.1 Pantoea stewartii subsp. stewartii | reverse complement strand
TGCGTCCTGTTTGGCGTGCTTTCATACAAAATTACTGGTACTAAAAAAAGCGCAGTACAGTGAATCTGGAGGTGTCCGGTGAGACTGATAAGCCATGAAGAGCTGCATAGCGAGTGGATGCAGGATGATGAATATCGCGCTGCATGGTACGAAGAAGAACGTCAGAATAAGCGTAATGAGCCGCTTACGGATGAAGTAGAACAGTAGCTTTATCTTCTTTCTGAACAGAATTCAGCCAGTACCGCAGGACTGGCTTTTTTGTTTCGGTTAGCCCCGAAATTTGGTTCGCCAAATGCCTTTTATGTTAAATCCACAATTTCTATATAACAAATAGCGATTAGCGCTGTTTTCTCGCGTCAAGGCGTCATTTGTATACGTGATTTCCGGTCAAACTGACCGACACCACATGGTTAATTTTTTGTTAATATTCCCGAAAGCGTTAACAAATTTAACATCTTTCCATTTCCCCCGCCTTTCCCTACGAACCGTCGATAATATCACTTTCTATTTTTCTATAATTATATAATAATATGACTTCGGTCACGGTGTGGATTGCCGCCAAACCCTACAATTGTATTGTGCAATACAATTCTTATGGAGATAGTGTTATGTCCGATATCAAACCCGCAATTAAGGCATACAGTGAGCTTCAACAGGCTTATGACTGGTTCAATCTTTCCCTCTTTGATAAGGCTCTGCCGGATCTGCTGATTACGTTACAGCGCGGTCGTAACACCTTTGGTTATTTCGCGCCTGAACGCTTCACAGGGGAATCCAGCGTATCGGAGCTGGCGATGAATCCCGATTACTTCGGTGGCCGTTCGCTGGCCGATACCCTGTCAACACTGGTGCATGAAATGGTGCACGTGTGGCAGCATTACGCCCCCGTTAAAAAATGCCGGGGCGGCTATCATGATCGTGTATGGGGCGCGAAGATGGAGGAAGTCGGGCTTATGCCATCAAATACCGGCTTACCTGGCGGGAAAAAGAACGGGCAGCAGATGACGCACTACATTATCCGTGGTGGCCGCTTTCAGAAAGCCGTGTATGACCTGCTTAAAAATGGCTTCTCTATCTCCTGGTATGACCGCTGGTCTGACGGAGCAATCGTTACCTCAAAGATTAACAGCGATATCCTCGATGACTGGCTGGCCGTCACCGATGAAAACGATACTGACCTTATCAATCGGCTATCACTGACCGTCAGCAAATCCCGCCCGGAACTCATTCCAGACGATGACGATCTCAGCGTCATGATCAAACCGCCAGTAAAGGGTACTGGCACCCGCATGAAATTTACCTGCCCGGAATGTGGGCTGAACGCATGGGCGAAACCCTCCGCTGTATTGCTTTGCGGTGAGTGTCGATGTGAGCTTATGGCGGCAGAATAAAAAAAATGTATAAACCTATAATTATATTGTTATAGGTTTATATTTACTCTTTTGTGTGGCTGCGCTACACTCAAACCAAATCTATATTTTTCTATAAAAATATTTTAATAGGGGGTTGTATGACCGCTGTTATTGCACTGGCTAACGGGAAAGGCGGGGTGAAAAAGTCCTCGATGTCACGGGCTATCGCTACCGAGTATACAAAGGCGGGATGGGGGGTTCTTGGGCTGGGGCTGGATATGGATATCGATCAGGGGTCTTTCCTGGACTGGGGGCAACGCCGGTTGCGGAATGGTTTTGAACCTCCGGTGACAATTCAGGGATGCGGGACGGTTTCACAGGCGAAGAAACAGATTGAATCCGGGCAATGGGATTTGATTGTCATCGACAGTGCGGCGTATGCGACGAAATCGTTACTCAGCCTGATTGATATTGTCGATTTGCTGGTACTGCCGACAGGGTTTAGCGTGGACGATCTACGAACGACCGTTACGACCGTAAACGCGCTGCGTAACAAAGGGCATTCGACAGATAAAATGGCGGTGGTGTTTGCGGGGGTAAGTGAAAGTGAGAGTGAATATCGCGCGGCGCTGGAATACCTGCAACCCTGCGGCGTTCCCGTCATTCCGGGCGCTATTCCTTTTCTGACATCGTTCAGCCAGGCGCAGGATAAAGGGCTTGCTCTTACGGAGTCGCCTTTTCCTGGCCCACGGCAAAAAGCTGATGATGTTGTGCAGGGTGTGATCGACCGACTGACAACGCTTACGCAGTAGTATATAATAATATAATTATATTTATCTATGAGGTGATATTATGGCGAACGTCCCAGCAAAACCGCGCAATACCAAAGGTGAGCCGCCAAGCCAGGCGGACACGGAACACGGCTTTAATCCTACCCGGAAAAGTGCTGATGGCCGTAAGGCACAGCTTAACTTATACATTGATATGGAGCTGAAACGTGAGTTCCGCTCCATTGCTGCGGCCAACGATATGAAACATGGGGAGCTATTCGAGGCGTACCAGGAATTCTGGAAAAAACATCATTGAGTCACCCGGTATCCCGGCCACTGGCCGGGTGATACCATCACTGAACGTAGCCCTGCCACTTATCCAGGATTCTTTTTTCCAGATCGACGTACAACCCGCCTCTGACCAGGAAACCGACCAGGGCAATAGCTATCAATGCAACGATGGCTTGAGCGCATCCCTCAGTAAACGATTCCGGCAGGTTTTGGCCTGAGTGCTGCATGATGAGGCCGAGTCCGAAATACGTAAGAAAGGTACAAACAAAGCCAATCATTCCGATTCTGGTGATCCATTCCGCCACTTTGAATGACCAGTATTTCAACGGCATCTCCCGTTTAATGTCACGAATAACCATTGTGTCTATCTTATGGGTCAGTGACTGAAATTTAGCGAATATCATAAGTCCCTCGTCCGTCTAAAAATTAACCTTACCATATCAGAATTATATAAAAATATAATCCTATTTGTTCTGTTTGCGCCACTTCCACGGCTCCACTGGATCAGATGACGACCACAGCCCGATTCTATGCCGTCTGGCTTCTTCTTCAAGGCGTAGCATTGTTTCGTCACTGGCACGGCCATGATAGCGGTAAGCCCACGCCATACCCGCTTTAATCTGTTCTGCGTTGATATTGATACCGTCAATCATCAATGTTCCCAGCCAGCGGCCATAACGATCTGTATTGTTAGCTATGACCTCCGTCTGTTTCTGGACAGCCAGCTTTAACAGGTTCTGCTTCGAGCGCTGGCCGAACGGTTGCCCCGATTCCGGGGCATCGATACCGTTAAGGCGAACTTTTACCATTTTGCCATCGGTGAGTACCTGGACAGTATCACCATCGACGACCCGAACAACACGGCCAGAAAAGTCAGCCAGGCAAAGGGCGGGGAAAAGCAGGGGCAGAAACACAAGCAAACGAGATCGGCATTTCATTTGCCACACCTTATAAAAATAGATTTATATAAATAATCACTGGCCGCCGCTGGCGGCTGCTTGCTCCAGTTCATCAATGGTGCGGAAAAGAAACATTTCACGGTTCTTCGTGTCGAACGGCACCGGAACGTTGTTCCTCATTACCGTTTTGATGGAGTCAAACAGCCGGATTAACGATGTTTTGGTTTTGTCATCCGGCATGACATACATCGCGTAGTGCCAGCGTCCGGCATCGCTGGCCGCCAGATGGCTGTTAATGATGTTGATATAGCGTGCGCGGGTTTTCATCGAGCGCTCAGTTTCGACGGCGACGATAGCGCCGCTATCTAACGTGATAATCCCGTCAGGACGATGGCGAACGCCAGGATAACGCGCAATAAACTCCCCCCGATCACCATTAAGCCAGCCTTGCCCGCCTTTCTCTTCCAGTGCAATTCTGACCCGATGATTCAGGAGCCGGTGTTCCAGCGTCCAGTATTTGAGTTTCCCCGGCTCAAAATAACCGGGGAATACTTTATCATCAGGTTTAACCACCATCGCCAGCCCTTGCATGGTGATCCCCCATAGTGATTTTTTTCCGGCTATTACCGGGTAATCATGTTTTATCAGAAACCCCAATGCAACTGCTTTATTCAGTAGCGCATACGTTGGGCGGTGACTTTTACCCTTGAACCCAACAACTTTTTTCAGCGTTTTAAAATCGGAGTATGTTTCTTCTTTAAGGAATGTCAGCAATGCAAGCATTTTTCTGTTTGCGGCTTCTTTCCTTTCTGCAACGTTATGAATAAGCATTTCAGCCCTCACAAATTGATTGATGGCTTATGTTCCTGACTTTCATTTTTTTCCGGCGTGGCTTGCTTATACTCAAATGAAAGAAGTTCGATGTTTTCTTTTTTGACCTGAACCTGAAACATCTTTGTAGCTCTTGGTAGTTCGGTTGACGTAAATACAAAACCAACTTTTTCAGGGAGATTTAAAAACATATTACTGTCAACGTAGTAACTTTCTGCCTGTCTTATCATTCGGTCTGTATCCACTTTTTCCGTTAATGATAAATCAGTTCGTACTTTTCTCATTTCATCATCGACCAGGATAGAGCCTGTCATTTTGGCCGCCCATTCTGCTGTTTCGGGATTCTGGATTTTATAAATCAATTTGAATTTTGCGTTTTCAATGATAGCGCCAATAACTGAATCACCATTTAAATCAGACGGGCAGTCACGCAGATCGTCTATCGCCTGAAAAGCCATGAATATGTGCACGCCTTTATCTCGTGCCGTTCCAAGCCCTTCAAGAGCAGGGCGAGAAAGATGATATTTCAACTCGTCGAGGAAAATAGCAACAGTACGCGGGGTGCTGTTTATTCTGTCCCTGGTCTCTGCTATTTGTATCAGCCGGGTCAGAATCATTCTTTGTGCGGAAATTATCTTTTGATTGCGCGTTGAACCAATAATGTAGCAACAACCACCTTCATCAAAAACCTCTTTTAATGAAAATCCTTTGGTGGCATTAATTGAGTTAACTAAAGCAATTTCTTCCAGCTCGCCACAAAATGCGGGAACATCTTCACGTAATGACTGAACAAAGTTCAGTGTTAAATAAATCACGAAGTGTCATTCCTTTTTCATAAATTGCAGATGTATTTCTGGCTGCGCGACGGTCAGAGATACGATAAAAATCAGAAGCCTCCCCTTTTTTAGCCAGGCTAAAGCCAGCGTTAAATAATTCCTCCAGTTGTTCATGAGAGATATCAGCCAGTAAATCAAGCTGGAAATTGAGCTTGTTTAAATTTATAAGTGTGAATTTCTTGCCTGCTTTTTTACATGCTTCCCTAAGTACGTGAGGTGCCCATTCATCATCTTTTGGATCTTCTACAAAAACAGCCTCACCTAAAAGAATAGCCTGATAAAGTAGAACGGTCGCAGTTATGCCTTTCCCGGAACCTGTTGTACCGATAATTGCTGCGTGTTGGGTTTTGAATTCTTTTATGGTTATGTATTGCGGCTGGTCATCTTTGTTTAATCCAATAAAAACGCCTTTCTTTAAATCAATGTAATCGAGTGGATTATATTCTATGGGGTCGGGTAATAGCTCTTTTACTTTGCGTACATCGGTTCGGGTATTTCTCTCCAGCTTGCTTTTCTTAATCATTCGATGTTTTAGGTTGTCAATTTCTCCTGCTAAAAGTCGTCGGGCTGCAATATGAAATATTAATCCTGCTGCCGTAAATATTATGGTCATGATCCATAGCGGAACTCTAAACAGTATGTTGTTGTCGAGTGAGGCTTTGTTGAATAAATGGATTTTATGCTGTGGTACTATGAAAACGGTTGTTTCAGATAACATAAAATCAATGCATTACATGCTTGCGTATGACGGTGTTCTGTCTGGCATCAGCGTTTTCTACCAAAACAGTGCAGACAAAACAGAATGATTACCTATTATTCAACAAAGCCGTCGAGTGACTTAAAAAAGTAGCTCAACCCCTGAATAGTTAGCGGTGATATGGTGCCGAATATAAAAAAGAAAATGGACACACACGCCACCGACTTTAACCAGAATGGGGCGTTCTTTCTTTCCTCTCGGGGAAGGTGGAATATAAAAGGTAATGTAAGACCTGCGAGCAGGGATAATATGACAGGGCTGTTTTGCAGCCATAACAGAAAAAAGGAAAATGCATCGGCAAAGGCATTCAGCCTTTGCATCAGGTGGGAACCCATATCTATTTTCTCCATACGAAAACTGACGTGTTGGGCGCAAAAGATGGGAGCAGCTTATAGGAGCGTAACCACGCTCCCATGCGATGCTCCCATAGTATGCTCCGATGAATAGGCAAAAGGCGCTGATCGCCAGTGGCGATCAAGCCCGTTATCCGCGCTTTCAGAATACAGCCGACCAGTGGTCGTCTGTCCTCTGAAACGCCCGAATGACGGGCAACGGCGTGTGCCATTACGTTCGGGCTGGACGCCCTCACTGCATGACACATGGGGGTAATGTCCCGGCTGGACGCCGAGCCAAAACCCCCGAAGGTCAAAGGCGGCACACCGTCTTGCGCTACGCGCGACCGGCTTTTGGCCGGAGACTTAGGCTCGACGGTGTGCGGGGCAAGCCCCCCACAAAAACCGGCATCTGGGGATGCCTATTTGCTCGCTGGGGCGGCAAATTTTTTGCGGCTCCCCCCGGCTTTTTTCGGCTCACTTGGGGTGAACGCTCAAAAAGTGGGTTCGGCGACGCAAATTAACAATTTCGTTGAAATTGAATTTACTCGCCTCTCACCACTGCGCTGATTTTACGGTCTGGTGATTAGCAATTTTTTCAAAATTGAATCCCCATCCTCGTAAATCTTCGCAGCCTAACGGCAAGGTCAACGGAATAGTTTGTGCCAGTATTATTCAAATCTGGTTGCTGCACATTCATCGCCAAAAATGGAATTTTCTTCGATAGTCATTTCGAAGGTAAAACCGATGTCATCATCGTGATCTACTCCTTTAGAATTCCCTTTTTTTAGATAATGAATTGCAGATTCAAGCTGCCTTATTAAAGATGAATTATCTTTAGTGGTTTGAGCAACGACTTTAACAATGTTAAATGTCTTTGGAGGTGCGATTTTAGGAAATGGGCGTATGCGTTTAACATCGATATCGATATTTGCTGGGCTTTGTTGAATAAATGGATTTTATGCTGTGGTACTATGAAAACGGTTGTTTCAGATAACATAAAATCAATGCATTACATGCTTGCGTATGACGGTGTTCTGTCTGGCATCAGCGTTTTCTACCAAAACAGTGCAGACAAAACAGAATGATTACCTATTATTCAACAAAGCCTGCGCTGCGGTTAAGCGCCGTTTTAACGGGCTGTTTTTCCGTCGCACTGATGGCAATATCGGCGCTCTCAACCAAGCGGGAAACTTCCGCGTAAAGACCATCAATAAATCGCTCGATGGTCATTTCGCCGGTTTCCACTGCTGCCTGTTTTTCAGCCCAGACAGCGGTCATATCCGGCTGCGTCACCGAGTCGGGCAGGGCATCAATTAACGCCAGCCCGGCGGCTGTGGGGATAAATTTCCCCTTTTCCTCGGTGATGTAATCGCGGGTTTTCAGCGTCTCTATAATGGCCGCGCGGGTCGCCGGTGTGCCGATGCCGCCGTGTTCGTCTTTTTTGTCTTTATCCTTCTCCTTGAGCAGTTTTTTTATACGCGGATCTGCCACAAAATCGGCCACGCGAACGAGGGCAGCGAGCAGGGTCGCCTCGGTGAACAGCGGCAGCGGTTTGGTTTTTTTCTCCGATATCACTACCTCGCGGCAGGTTAATGTCGCCCCGGTTTGCAGGCGGCTGATGGCCTCAAACGCGCTGCTGTTTTCGTCCTCCTCGTCCTCGTTTTCCGAGTCGTTCAGGAATACCGTAAAACCCGCATCCCTGGTTTTCCGCGCCGAGACTTTAAATATTTCGTCACCGCATTTAATCTCGGCTAGCGCTTCGTCAAACCGCTTTTTCGCCACGAACTGCACGAGATAAAATTGTGCGATGGCAAGATAGACTGCCTTTTCCTTTTCACTGAGACTGTTTAAATCTGGCAGGGTTGCCGTCGGGATAATGGCGGTGTGGGCGGTGACCTTTTTACTGTCAAACGCCGCGCTTTTTTGCGCCGTGTCGGTGGCAAGGCCGTTAAAAACGTCGAGCGTTTTTAAGGCCGTGACCACCTGCGGCGCGTCGCTGAACTGTTCATCGGACAGATACGAACAGTCAGAGCGGTTATAGGTAATGTATTTACTGTCCTTGAGCTTCTGCGTGATATCGAGCGTCTGCTGCGCGGTCAGTTTGTGCCTGCGGTTCATATGCACCTGCAGGCGCAGCAGGTTAAACGGCAGCGGGGCGGCCGTGGTTTTTCCCCGGTCGGTGGCGGCCGCGAGCACTCTGGCCGGTTTTCCGGCCAGAGCCCTCGCGAGTCCTTCTCCCCAGGCCTTATCCGTCAGCCGCTTTTTATCGTCCACCGGCGCGTATTCGGACGTCTGCCAGCGGGCGCTGACAACGTCAGTACCGCTGATAAACTGCCCGGCGAGCTGATAGTAAAACACCTCGCTGTGCGCCTGATTGTCGCGCCACCGGCGCACAATCATACCCAGCACCGGCGTCTGGACGCGGCCAACAGAAATCGTGCCCTTATAGCCCTTATCACGGGCTTTGAGGGTGTAACAGCGGCTCATGCTGAAGCCAAAAATCGCGTCACCGGCGCTGCGCATCAGGGCTTTCAGGTACATCCCCCGAAAATCGCTGTTATCACGCAGAGAGTTGATGGCTTTTTTCACCGCTGGCGCGGTGTTGTCGTTAATCAGCGCCCGTTTCACCGGCGCGGTGTTCCCGGCGAACTCCAGCACCTCGTCAACCAGGAGCTGTCCCTCGTCGTCCGGGTCGCCGCAGTGGACAACCATTTTGATATCCGGGCGACGAATCAGCTTAATAAGCGTGTTGGCTTGTTTGGCCACGCTCTCCTTTGGTTGTAACCGGACGGGGTACAGCTGTAAGGGGAGGGTGTCGAGTGACCAGGTGGCATAGGCCGGGTTGATTTGCTCAGGAGGAACCATTTCGAGGACGTGGCCAACGCAATAGCTCACGATATCGGTAGATGATTCGGCATAGCCATCATGCCGGGTGAAATTGCCGCCAAGCGCCTTAACAATGTCGCTGGCTACGGAGGGCTTTTCAGCTATCCAGAGTTGTTTCATTATAGTCTCCAGTGAATACTGGTATAATGGAAGGAATGCGAGATGAAAGTCTTATTTGCGTACTGCAATGAACTGAAACGTAGCGTTTCAATTGATGAAGCAAGGAGAGAATATTTCGCTCTCGATGAGCAAGAGCGAAAACGATTTACCTTTACCTGTGACGATCACAATTGTCGCGTGACCGTTACAGGTGTGAATTACCACTTAAAAGCTGAGGACGATGAAAAATTTATTACTGCGCACTTCAGGTCCCGCACGCCACATCACCCGGAGTGTGAATGGCGAAAATTTACAGAAGAGCGGGAACAAGGGCAGAGGTGTGATGAATCTGATGATGATTACAAAGAAAGAAGCTTAAAAAGCTTATTGCATGATTATGTGGACAGTTTCGACCCGTTTATTGCTGGCAGTGATAAAGAAGTAGACACGAGTACAGCAACGTTAACCCATAGCGGGCACCATGTCTCTCTATCGGATGAACCTGAAAATCAGACAGGAGATCCGGGTAAATCACGGTATACACGTACCAGTCAACTACAGCGATTTATTGATACATGGCAGGAGGCCAAAAATAAACTTAAGCCGGAAGAGTTCAATGCACTGACGATAAATATCGTTAATTATGGTCGGGTGCCTTACGCTGAATATGTTACGCATATTTCAAAGGGGCTGCATAATCCACATAATGGCGTTATTTTTGGTGGCGCGACTGATTTCAAAGCGTTTGGCGATGGATTCCGCTTAAGGTTTTATGACAAAGTCGATGGAAAAAAGCTAATTCTATATGTGGATAAGAAAATAGTTGGGCGCTCAAGGCAAGGGCGCTATATCAAAGATATTCTTAACACTCCGGATATCCGGTATTTCAAAGTGTATTTGCTGAACCCGACGTTTAGCGGCCGAACAGATGCCGGGGGGAACTCTGTTATAAACCTTGAAATTACCGACCTGCGCCAGATGGTTGTCTATCTGGGCGCTGCGGTAAAAACGAAAACTGACGATTCAGCGTCTGAAGAAAGTGAAGGCTGAAGCTGGTAGTGAGACGCAAGCCGAGTGACCAGGCACATGATGTCAGTGATATCAGGCAAACTTATCACTTTGTGTGTCACCCGGATTTCATCGTCTGTCACTGACGAAACGTCCAGTTTATATTCGCAAATTGTCAGCACAAAAATAACGTCCTTTGCGTTCCAGAAGAGCAGCTCAGTCACAGCCCCTCCTGCCCGATAACAGTTCATGGTGAATTTGTCGGGGGGCTGAATTGCAGTGTAAAGGCTTTCCAGAAAGGGAAGGCTGATATCGCGATGAATCATGTTGTCGGTTGATATATCGGTAAGCGTCACATTTAAACCGTCTGTGCAGCGGGCTCCGGTTCCGGGAAAATAGTGTCCATCATTTTTTAATGGACACTATCGCGTGAAACACCGGACATGGCTCCTTGAGGCGCTTCGCCTCCATT
>NZ_VZPF01000115.1 GCF_008801695.1 Pantoea stewartii subsp. stewartii | reverse complement strand
ATGGAGGCGAAGCGCCTCAAGGAGCCATGTCCGGTGTTTCACGCGATAGTGTCCATTAAAAAATGATGGACACTATTTTCCCGGAACCGGAGCCCGCTGCACAGACGGTTTAAATGTGACGCTTACAGACGCCCAGCACCTTATGCGCACAATATGCACCAACGTAGATAGTCAGCTTGCGTTTTTTGGCCTGTCCCAGCGCCTTTTCCTCCGAGCTGCAGCTGGCCAGCCCCGTATCCTGTCCCCACCCGCTGTCCTTACAGCAGTTGTTAAATCCGGCCATGGCCTTGCGACAGCTGATGGCTTTGCCCGTGAAGGCCGACACATTCACACCGTTCAGGGCAGAAACGTCCTTGCCGGCGGCGGACAGGGCAGCCAGCCCCGATACGGCTGACTGGAAATCATTGACGCTGTTGTTTTCAAGGTGGTCGCAGCTGCCGTCAGCACAGACCAGCGTTCCGCCGCAGAGCTGCGCCGAACCGTTCACCTTTTCCTCACAGGAAAATACGGCACGTTCACGCAGGCAGGTTCCGTTGAGTGATTCAAGACAGGTCGTACTGGCAACCGTACAGGCCGCGTTCTTCATATACGTATCGCAGGTGCCGTTATCCGCCGACTGGGACACATACGTATCGGTGTACTGCCAGCAGTCGCTGTGGAGCGTATACTGCTGGCCGTTGATGGTGAACGTCCGGTCTCCGCCCGGGTCGGTGCAGATGCTGCCGGTTTTCACCTGTTCGGACTTATCGAACGGACATTTTTCCGTCCAGACCACGTCCGGCACCCATTTTTTTGCAGGTACTTCAACCATCAGCGTGATGGTAAAACTGTAGCGCATGTTGCTGCTTTTCCAGATGGAATCGACAGTTGGCTTATTATTTCTGTTACGGATAGAGAACGCCATTTTCGCCCTCTCCGTCAGTTGCGCCCCACTGTTCAGGGCAGGGCTGCCAGTATCATCATCCATTGAGATCAACCCGAAAGGCGTGGTCACTCGCATAAACCAGTTCGGATTACTGAACGCCAGGTGTTTATTCCACGAATACGTGGCCGATGCCGTCACTACCCTCCCGGTCACAGGAGAAGTCCAGGTGCCTGTATATCCACTATCAGAGGAAGCAAAGGCAATCCCCTGAGACTGAATAACCACCTGTTTTATTTCGGTCGAATCTTCTTCATGCCCCCCACCGGCCGTTGCCGTTCGCGTGCAGGACAATTCAACCGCCGGGGTACGCTCGCAGGTATAGTTCGTTATCTGCGTTTTATTCACGTCCACATCCTTACACTGGGTGTCTGTTCCCTGCGTGATGGTCTCAGCCTGGTCTTCAACATCAAGCGAGCCGCTGATAAAGGGGGCGTCGGTGGAAATGGGATCTGACGGACGATTCTTTATCACATCCTGAATCGTTTTCCCCGCCTCACTGCTGTTCATCTCCGTGGTGCCGCTACTGTCCAGCGCCGTATTACTGGTTGCCGTTGTGCCGCCATAGTATTTTGACTGGTCAGGACTGGCGGTATACCCGGGAATAACCGCCGACGGGTCGGTTCCCTTCAGGGTATCCATCCCCTTGCCCTTCACGCTGTCGGCGTATTTTGACGCATCCTCATACTGCGTATTCGCCAGCGCGGATGCACAGAACAGCAGACAGGTGGTGGTCATAATCAATGCCTGTTTCATTCGCCCTCCCCGGCGTCATGGAGCAGCCTGCGCGCGGTATCGCGACATTCACCTTCCGCAGCAATACGCGCCAGCGCCTCCTTCAGCTTCAGGTTGCCAGTGAGGCGGTCGTAGCCCGCATCACAGGTCACCACCAGGGCGGGAACCGCCCGGATGTCATAACGTTCAAACTGCACGGGGTCTATCTGTACGCCGCCCGCGTTTTTATCCCGGGTGAGGCGGAAAACCGCCTGCACCGTCTTACGAAAGTTATTGTCAATAAGGCCATTAACCAGTGCCGGAATATGAAGCCGCTTCGCTTCAGGCACCATCAGCTTCAGTCCCGCCTCCGGAATGGAAAATGAGAGGAAGTACAGCGCGTCAGGGCGCGCCTGGCTGTCAGGCGCAATACGGGACTGCATACGCTGTTGCATATTCTCAATCCACCGCATGTCCTCTCCGGCCGGCATGCCGGGCCCTTGCTGTGACGGGACAAAGGTCATCTGCTGTCGGGCGGCACTCTGCTCACGGAGCGTGCGCAGGAACTGCTGGTTATCGCTCAGGTTGTCAGCCCTGGCGCAGGTAGCCGCCAGCAGCGCACCGGCCACCACGGTCAATATCAGTCTGTTCATAAGGAAGGTCTCAGAGAAAAACGCAGTTACGCTTGCGCCAGATGAGGTAACCAAAATTCTGCCGGCTGGCAGGTGTGGCATGTCCGGCCTCCCAGGCCATAACGGTACGCCCGAAGGGATGACAGCGCGCCGAATCGGGGTACATATTCACCATCTGATAGCGGTACCTGTCTTTGGGCATGACCGGGGACGGGTACTCAAAGTAGACCGCATTGTTCTGCCCGACGCTGTTCATGACCATGCCCTGACGGTGCAGCTTGTAGGCCATACGTTCGGACAGCAGCACGCTGGCGGCCTGTGGGCTGGCCTGATTTGAGGTAAAGCCGGTAAACGGATACAGGCTGCCGTGCGAGCCGGCACACCAGAACAGGGCATTCAGCGGTTTTGACACCGCGCTGGCCATCGCATCGGCGGCGCAGGCTCCCTGAGCAATGGGGTTGGCAAACAAAAACGCTTCCGGCGACAGCACCGAGGCCAGGGAGCTGTCATCCCATGTCGGGTCCAGCTCAGACAGGTAACCAATGTCCATATCGCCGCCCTGCATACAGCCCAGGTCGGTAATGATATTCAGCCACCAGGTCAGCGGGTATTTGTACCAGTGGACATGATAAAACGCGCCGGTATTATCACTGCCCTGCCGTTTCCCGCCGCCGCTGCCCAGCTTCCCGGCATTGATGCTGAACCCACCCAGGTTGACCATGCAGAACGGCGCACGGGTCACGTCCGTCAGCGCAAAAGGCTCCCAGTACCCGATGGCCAGCCCGATGCGGTAAAGCCCCCCCATCGGGCAAATCTGCAGGGGAGTGGACGGGTTTTCGGTATCGGGCTCACTGCCGGCGGCCACCTGCACGTTGCCGATGGAGAGCGGAAACAGGCATTTCCAGCAGATATCGGTGATCGGATTGACAAAACGCCCCTGACATTCCGGCGCGGAAGCGGCCGACATGCCGCTGAAAAGCAGCCCGCATGACAGCATCACGGCCGAGAGAAAGGTTTTCATCACCCGACCTCCCCTGTATCGTTCAGCCAGCGCTGCTTATCTTCCGCTGAGAGATGATAGCGATCCGCTACCGGACGCAGAAGAAGCCGCAACCACCGATCGAGGCAGCTTATCGCGACCTGTGCTGCGGCGCGTTCTTTATCCGGCAGGCAAGGCAGGCAGGCCGACAAACGGTTCACGTCTTCAAGCCCGTTCAGTACACCGCCATAAGGTTCCGTGACGTCCCGAACCAGACTTTCATAACGCTCAGCCACGTTCACATAGCGCACCACGATACCGTCCGCGTCCGCCCGCAGGCGGCGGTATTCCCGCCGCTGGAGCAACACAATCGCCACCAGAATGGCCGTCACGAGGCAAAGTAACGCATTGATAATCGCCATCATCGCTCCTCCTCATTCCCCGGGCCGTGCGGGCGCAACTCCATCACGTTGCATTTGCGCTGCAACAGCGCGAAATGCCGGAACCGCTCCTGCAACGCGACGGGATAGTCATCATATGTGATACGTATAATGGCTTTCAGCGCATCCATAGCCTGCCAGACATTCAGTCGGATCTCTTCTGACGCGATCTCACGCTCGACGGCACACAGGCACAGCCAGCCACCAATTGCATTGCGATTAGGGTCATGAGCCAGATCTCGCAGGCGACCGATATAAGAAAGGCAGCGACGCCGCTCCTGTTCGGCGTCCTGACAACGCAGCTTTAATCGGGAGACTGTGTGGTTCAGGCGCCACACGGCCAGCCACTGGATCACAATCAGCGAACATAAAATGATAATCATGGTGCCTCCTCCGGCATGGCAGCAGAGGTTATTTTCAGTCTTTCACCCTCCTGAGTGACCACGGCGGGAATGTACTTAAGGCCCAGCTTGCGGGACAGCACGCCCTGCTGATCAAAGTAAATCCGCTCAGAAAGACGGTCAGCCGCATCGCGAATATTGCCGTTAACCAGAATGACTTTGTACGTGAGCGTCGGCGGTTTTTGTGTCTTCATCCAGTCCACCTGACGTTTATCATCGCCATCGATAAAGTAGAGCGTGGTGCTGAGCGGCAGCGTATCCAGCGGATTAACGCGCTCACCTTTATGAATAAACACCTGCCCCTGCGCATCAGCCACGTCCTGTCCGGCTTCAAATGTCGGGTCGTACCAGCTCGTGTGTACCTGCGTGTCGGTCTGCAGTCCCTCAACCGGTGCAGGACGGAGCGTGTGTTGTTCAACCCGCTGCTGAAACTGCTGCTGCAGTTCTGCCAGCTGGCCGCTGTCCTGCATGGACTGCAGGCGGTCATGAATGAGCGAGAGGAAGCTTTGTTCCGCAACAGGCCAGGTGTCACCCCATGTGCCCAAATCCTTCGCCTGCGCCTGCGTCAGCGACGCCAGCCCGGCCAGAAAGAGGCCCCCTTTAAAAATGTTTTTCATCGCTGCCCCACCCGTATCTTATGTTCCAGAATGTCCTGGCAGGTGGCACAGGTTTCAGCCCAGGGCACAATCCGGCGGCGTGCTGCCGGTATCGGGTCACCGCAGCACCGGCAGATATCGCTGCCCGCCGCCTGCATCCGGTTGCGGACATTCTGAACCGCAACGGCGTCGGTAAGATCAATGTACTCCTGCGCCTGATCGACACTGTCACTCATCGGTCTGCCTCCTTCAGTTCGTTGCCATCCGCCGGGCGACATCAGCCTGAATGTCACCGGTAATATCCTGCGCCCCGCCCACCACCGCCGGGGCCACCAGAATGAGCGCCCCGTGACGGTGCTGCCAGTCTGTCAGTGCGCCATTCAGCGCGCTGTTAAAACGGGCGGTGGTGGTTTTTACCTGCTCATCGCTGAGGTGCTGTCCGGATACCTGTGCCATAAAGCTGTTGACCGTGCCGGTCATATCGAAGCTCACGGTCTCCGGCTGCCGCCACTGGCACAACAGCAGCGATATACCGGCGTTCATTAGCAGAATGAAGCCCGTGACGCAGGCCACGGGGATCAGGCATTTTTGCCGTTTTCGGCTGCGGCGCGGTCGTGAGGGTTCAGGAGACACCAGGGCTGCCTGAGTCAGTGCGTTGTCTGTATCTGCCATTTGTTAAGTAACTCCATTTCATCGGGATATTTGTGACAGGCCAGCTGCCACAGGGCTTCAGGGACACTTTTCCCCTCGCGCAGGCACCGCTCGCGAAACTCAAAGTCCTTGCCGTCTGACGAGAACATCACCCGGCTCAGCGGATCGAGCAGCAGGCGGTGATATGACACCTGACCGGCAACACGCAGCATGAAGGCGCTGAAGTGCGCGTCCTTCGCCGACGGGAACCCCTCGATGATGCTCTGTTCGGCCGGGGTGAACTGTCCTTCATTTTTCTGGTTATATTTGCGGAAGGCTTCCAGGTTCTGGCGGAGGATGATTTTGAACGACGAGTTCGACCAGGCAGCTTTTGCAGCAATACTGGCCTTGTCCCCGTCAAAGTCCTCAATACCCTGAGTGATGGTGATGTAAGCCCCGCCGTATTTACGGGCGGTACGGTAGCCGTTTTCGATAAAGTCACCGATGAAGCCGCTTTCACTGGCAAGCAGCTTCCACGCTTCATCGATGATGGCCGCCTTACGTTCGCTGCGCGCAGAGAGGAACATGCGCTGCTCAACGTAAATCATCATGGAGAACATGATGGCCGCCAGCAGGTCCGGCTTGTTCTTGAGCTTGCCCATCTCCAGCACGCAGAAGCGGACCGAGTCGTCCAGCGCCGGTTCGGGGCTGTTGAAATACTCACCGTATATTCCCTCCGTCGTATACTTGTGCAGGGAGACGACGATTTCTTCCATACGGTTACGCACCGTATCGGCCGTGCGGTATTTTTCTGAGGCGATCAGGATGTTCAGATGCGCAACGACATCATCAATCAGCGCGGCCTTTCCTTTCGCTTCCCAGACGCTCTGGACCACGTTCAGCAGGATGGACTTGGTGGTATCGGATACGCTGCCGGACGGACAGGACAGCACCAGCAGCAGGTCACGGATGCTTTCAGCAGACTCAACGATGTTGACAATACCGGCGAAGGGGTTGAATTTCAGGTCAGTGGCGTCCACGTAGACCCCGCCCACGTTGGCACAGAGCGTCTTATACGAATCGCCCATGTCAAACACCCATGCCCGGCCGCCGCTGTCGAGGATCTGCCGGATGATGGTCTGCATCAGGAAGGATTTACCGCCTCCGGAAGTCCCGCAGACGCCGAGATTATGGTTGTCGTTGCCCAGCCCTGACTCGCTGTCAAAGAGATCCAGATAGGACAGCTGGTTGCGGTAGGACGGTATGGGCACCCCTTTCGGACAAATGCGGTTGTCCGCCACCACAGGCAGCAGGTTAGCCACATTGAACGACTCCGCCCGTAGCGTGGCCCCGCTGCGCCGCATGTCGCTCCACAGCCCTTCGGGCATCATGAAGGGAAACAGCGCGAGGTAGTTGCGCATCTGCATAAAGGTGGGCGGACACAGCGCAATGCCGTTCGCGCGGAAGGTGTTGTTCAGCGCCAGCTCACACATCAGCGCCTTGTCATCATCGTCTTCACAGAACAGCGTGACGCTCAGGCTGTACCGGGCCAGCGCCGACTGCCCCTTCGACAGCCGGGACCGTAAGCCATCCCATTCCCGGGCGGCGGCTTTTACGCCCGGCACCCACTTACCGAACGGAGAGTTAGCCCGTTTATCGTTGGTGGCAAACTTGCGGACCGCTTCATTCTGGCTTTTCGCCTGTGGGTCAAGTTCGGTGGTGAGGGTGATGGCGAACGGACAGGGTACCGTTGAGCCAGGGTCGAGCAGATTACTCAGGTTGTTCCCGCCCTGCCACAGGGCAAATTTTTCCGGGTTTTTCTCCGGCATAAAACTCATGATCCGGGTACGGGTACGTCCGCCATCGGGCGAGGCCAGACTCTGGCGCAGGCTGTCCGGCCTGACCTTCAGGTTAATGGATCGCTCCACGCACTGGGCGTTCAGCTCCTCATAAGGGTCAACCTCACGGGACGGGGAAGCAATACGGTCATGGCGGAAGTTCACCAGCTCACGCACCAGACCCAGCAGCCCGCCGTCATCCACCGCCGTGGAACTCAGGCTGGCGGCAAAGAGCGACTGCTGAACGATACTGAGCGTCTGCCCGAGCGAGCGAAACACCTCTTCATCCAGGCGCCGGTGCTCTTCGGCGTAGCTGATGAACAGACGATAGTTACGCAGGGACAGCGGGTACCCCTTTTTATTCGGCAGACCGTACAGGGCACCGTGCTCATAGAATGCCCGGGTGACCGCATCAAATTTTGCCGCATGCTCCCCCTTCCAGGCCATATCGGCCAGCCCGGTATCCAGCATGTCGCTGACGCACTTGCTTCCCAGCAGCAGGATACTCAGTGGTCGCTCGCGCGGCAGTTTGTTGCGAAGAAAGTTATCCAGCGCATCCACAATGCTGTCGTTAGCACCAATCAGCGGCGTACATTCCAGAATGAACCCCACGGTGCTGTTATTCACGAACATGCCCGTTTCAGCATCGAAGTGCCGGTAGGGCAACACGCTGACCAGCGAGGGATAATCCATCTCCTCCAGCACTTCCCCGGCTTTTGTGGCGCCATCCTCCCGGCGCCAGTCCGTCATCAGGCGACGGAGCAGCTCGTCATGAAGCGCCATGCTCAGCTCCCTGCCCAGTGGTCAGGTGCAGCCACGAAGGACACAACCGACGGCTGATGGTAAACATCATCACTGTCAATCCACGCCGCGATCCACAGGCGGGCGGTGGTCGGATTGACCCGCACGGGCGGGGTAATTCCGGTATCGGCATACACCTGTGCGGTGGAGGTATATTCCACGGAGGAAGCCGGACGGGAAGACGAGGCGGAATCACTGTGGTGCGGCAATAAGCGGGATGCGTCGGATATCGCCTGAGACGAACGGGCTGAACGCACACCAGCATCCCGGGAAGCCGACTGTATCCCCGTCAACGGAGAAGGTGAAACCGGGACGGGGGCCAGACGCGGCAGGACGTCAGCACCCGGCTTTCCCGCAGGGACATCAGCTTTATCAGCGCTGACGGTATGACCCGCAGCCATCTGGTTTGCCTGTTCCATTGTCATGCATTTATCGTGCGCAACGGTATTACAGTCAAAATCGGTATTCATGCCGGCACAGCCGGACAGCAGGCCGATGCCTGCCAGTAAAGGCATAATCAATTTTTTCATGGTAAGTATCTCTAAGGGGGGAATGCGTCAGCCGGATTGAAGCTGGAAAAGTGGCGTATTACCGATCATCACCGGTTCGCACAGCCAGACGGATATCAGGAGCCACCATCTTGTTAAGGATGAGGGCATACCAGGGGTGGCAAAATCTTAGCGCTCATCCCCGGGATTCAGTGAATACCGAATACTGGTATTCTGACGAATGGCAGCAGCAAGCCTCTCGCGCTCCTCATCGGTATACGCATCACGTATCTGGCTGACATCAGACTGCGCCAGAAAGACGTGCATGACCTGCGACTGCAGGTCAGTTTTCCCGCCTCCGGTTTGCCCGATAACGACCGTGCACCCCGTTTTAAACATTTTCGAATGCCTCATTTCATACCCTCCTGTAGTGACTGTTTCAGTGAGCCGACTGAATCGCCGAGATTCAGTTCTTTCAGCGCCTCTTTCGTCACGGTGATCCCGTTTCCGGCCGGTCTCTCAGACGAGGTTACCGTCGCTTTCTTCTCTTTTTTCACGTCAGCGAACTCCAGCTGAAAGCCCTCCTGAAACACCACCGATACCGAGACACCTGCGCCCACCGGTATCACCGGATGGTATTGCTCGGCGCGCTTAATGAAGTAGTCAGAGAGGGTTTTACCGGCCTGAGAGGTCCCGCCACCGATGCCCGCCCGGGCCACATCCCCACCACTGACCGTGTTGGCTGCACCAATGCCCACCGTTGTGGAGCCCACGTTCGACATGGCGCTCCCCATGGCATCGATGTCGCCACCGGCAAAGGCATATCCCACAATCTTGCCGTTCCGTATCACCGGCTCAGCGCGGATGCCGTTTTTCCCCATGAAGGAAACGTGCCCCTTAAATTTCTGATCGATAATGTGACCGTTAATCCGACACGACAGGCGGTCCGTTCTCAGCAACGCCCGCTCGCTGGAAATATCGCCATAGGCCGCGGCCGTCACGAAACACCCCCGCAGGTCATACTCACCGTCGTTCGGCAGGGTGATTTTCCCGGTCAGGCGGAACTGCATGGGGGACGACGCGCTTTCACCCGTTACCGAGGCATTCGCATCAGCGCCTTCAATGACGGTGGCAGAGGCAAAGCTCCCGGAGGGGATATAAGGAAGTGGCGGCGTCTTATCCCGTTTATCGCCATAGTCGACGGTCATTGTGGACAGCCCCTCACTGAGCTGCGGGTTGATCTGAACGGAGGTCTGGTTCGCGGGTATCCCCGGATAAAAGGCCGTTGGCGGCGGTACGCTACCGGACAAACTGTCACCGGAGCCTGTCGGCAGCGTCCCCGGCGCCGGCGTGCTGGCGGAGGCGGCAGGTGTACTGCCCCCACTCCCGCCCTGCGTCAGGGCGTCAATCTGCGTCTGCAGGAGTTTGATATCATCCTCCTGCGACTGAATTTTCTCCCTGTACGCCTCATTCTCCCCGGCGATTTTTTTAAGCTGGTTTTCAAACTGCCCCAGTTTTTTGTCTGCCTCCGTTGCCGTGTGCTGCAAATCGGCCACGGCGGTGTCGCTGACCTTTTTGCCAAACGTGGTTGATGTGACCGCCCCGGTCATATCCGGTACCGGTTTTTTCGGCTGGCTTTTCCCGGGAGACGCTTTTGAAGGCGAGCCGATATACCAGGCAACGCCGCCAATGGCGCTCAGCCCCAGCGCCACGGCAACCAGCAATGCCGTCTGCTTACGGCGGGTCAGCACATTAATGTTGGCCATGTCCGGCACCCTCCCCTTCACTGCTGACCGTTACCCACACGCTGGTCTGCGCCCCCGGCATCAGCTGCGTGCTGAACGGAAAGACCATCACTGCGCGAACGCCGGCAGCGTTGAAAAGTCGCTCAGGCATGTTCAGCAGTAAGCGTCGCATTCAGACCGTATTGACGTTCAGGCAGAGGGAAGCTCGACCTTCCATGGCAGCAGATCGCGGACCCGGTTCACCGGCCAGTCCTGTATATGACCGATGACGTAACGCAACCACGTCTCGGGGTCAACGCCGTTAAGCCGGCAGGTGACGATCAGAGAGTAGAGGATCGCCGCACGTTCTCCGC
>NZ_VZPF01000114.1 GCF_008801695.1 Pantoea stewartii subsp. stewartii | reverse complement strand
GAATATTTTACGGCATTCTCCGCTAATGCTCAGGCGAATATCCCTGAAGGACGTTCTTAACAATTTAACAAGGGTTTACCACAAAATGGTGCTGGTTTATTAGCGTCAATTTGTGGGGATCCCTCAGCCCTTTAGCCCATTATGCTCAGCACGTTATTGACGCAAGGTTTCGTTTGCACTCTACTTAACTATCCCTTACCGTGTTGCAAAATTTATAGAGTCAATGGGAGCGCCCTAGTGCTTTACGTCATTTATGCTGAAGATAACGCCGATTCTCTGGAAAAACGCAACGCGGTGCGCCCCGCTCACCTTGCGCGTCTGAAGCTGCTGCATGAAGAAGGCCGTTTGATCGTTGCAGGCCCCATGCCTGCGGTTGACAGTAACGATCCTGGCGTAGCCGGTTTCACCGGCTCCACGGTGATTGCAGAGTTCCCGTCACTGGAAACGGCCCAGGCCTGGGCAGCGGACGATCCCTATATTGCGGCGGGTGTTTACAAACACGTCAGCGTCAAGCCGTTTAAGCGGGTTTTCTGAGCCCGCCGACAACACTGACGCTTCTACAGAGATAGTCTGAATGCATGCCATTATCATGGCCCTGCTGCTGGTCATCACCCTGCTTGTGGGTGGCGCGTTGTATCTGTGGCGAAAGCACGGCTGGCGAAACAAAAAGCACTTGATCGTCATGCTGATTGTACTGGCGGCAGCCGTCCAGTTGGTTAACGTCAACTTATTGATGACCGGACAGTAATTTAACAGCCGCTTCGCGCGGCTGCATCATCAGAGATTTTGTGTGATAAACAGAATGGAACGACGTTGCTGTTGCGCCAGTTGATGGCGAATCCCGTGGATGCGTTTATAGCGGCGTGACTGCCCTTCCAGCCAGCGCGAACGTCGACGCTGCACCTGACGCAACATTCTCCAGCGGGCCACTTCGTTTCTGCTTCGTCTCATAACTTCCTCTCTGACATCTGACTCACGCGCACGCATTATAGAGATCTCTGCGCTAATGCCAAATCGGATCTCGCATTGACATACCACGATGATTAAGGGTTTCACTCCCTACCATCTCCACGTAAACTTCTCAGATTCAAGCGCGAACAGGATGTCCACTTAATGACGACGTTTTATACGCTTATCAGTTGGTTATTGGTATTTGGTTACTGGTTATTGATTGCGGGTATTACCCTGCGCATTCTGATGAAGCGACGAGCCGTAACCTCGGCAATGGCATGGCTGCTGATTATTTTTATTCTGCCACTGGTTGGCATTATTGCTTATCTGTCGTTTGGTGAATTGCATCTGGGTAAACGCCGGGCTGAACGCGCGCGAACGATGTGGCCCTCTACCGCCCGCTGGCTGAATGATCTTAAAAAGCGTACCGAAATCTTTGCCACCGATTACAGCGATGTCGCGCAGGCGTTATTTCAGTTGTGCAACAACCGTCAGGGCATCGCAGGGGTAAAAGGGAATCAGTTACAGCTGTTGACCAGTTCGGACGATGTAATGAAAGCCCTTATCAGGGATATTCAGCTGGCCCGGCACAATATTGAGATGGTGTTTTATATCTGGAATCCGGGCGGACTGGCGGATGAAGTCGCCGAATCCCTGATGGCCGCGTCGCGGCGCGGTGTTCACTGCCGCCTTATGCTGGATTCCGCAGGCAGCGTCGCCTTCTTCCGCAGCCCATGGGTCGGGATGATGCGTAATGCGGGTATTGATGTGGTTGAGGCGCTACAGGTCAGCCTGCTGCGTGTCTTTCTGCGTCGTATGGATTTACGTCAGCATCGCAAAATGGTGCTGATTGATAACTATATTGCCTATACCGGCAGCATGAATCTGGTGGACCCGCGCTTTTTTAAGCAGGACGCGGGCGTGGGTCATTGGGTCGATCTGATGACGCGTATGGAAGGGCCGGTATCAACCGCCATGGGGATCGTTTACAGCTGTGACTGGGAAATTGAGACCGGCAAGCGTATTCTGCCCCCACCGCCCGACCGCAATATTATGCCGTTCGAACAGGAAAGTGGTCATACCGTTCAGGTGATCGCTTCCGGTCCCGGTTTTCCCGAGGATTTAATTCATCAGGCGTTGCTTACGGCGGTCTACTCTGCCCGCGAACAGCTGATCATGACCACGCCTTATCTGGTGCCCAGTGACGATCTGCTGCATGCCATCTGCACGGCTGCGCTACGTGGCGTCAATGTGAGTCTGGTGGTTCCCCGGCACAACGACTCTCTGCTGGTAAGCTGGGCCAGCCGCTCGTTTTTTAGTGAGCTGCTTGAGGCCGGCGTTAAGATCTACCAGTTTGAAGATGGCCTGCTGCATACCAAAAGCGTGCTGATCGATGGTCAGTTGAGTTTAGTGGGGACCGTGAATCTCGATATGCGCAGCTTATGGCTGAATTTCGAAATTACACTCGCCGTCGATGATGCCGGATTTGGCAGCGATTTGGCCTGCGTCCAGGACGACTATATTGCCCGTTCGCGCCTGCTTGACGCCAGACGGTGGGCAAAACGTGCCTGGTGGAAGCGGATTGTCGAACGACTGTTTTACTTCTTTAGTCCTTTACTGTAAAACGAGCGAAATTACGAACCGCCCTCAGATAAACGGGACCGAAAATGGATCTGAACAACCGCCTGACAGAAGACGAAACGCTGGAACAGGCCTACGACATTTTTCTTGAACTGGCAGGTGACAACCTTGACCCTGCTGACATTATTCTTTTCAATCTGCAGTTTGAAGAGCGTGGCGGCGCAGAACTGTTTGATCCGGGTGAAGACTGGCAGGAGCACGTGGACTTCGATTTGAACCCCGACTTTTTCTCTGAAGTGGTCATTGGTCTGGGCGAAGCAGACGGCGAACCTATTACCGATGTGTTTGCGCGCGTACTGCTGTGTCGGGAAAAAGATCACAAGCTGTGTCACATTTTGTGGCGTGAATAGTCCTCACCTCGTAACGAAAACGCCGGGCAACAGCCCGGCGTTTTCGTTTAAAGCGGATCCACCTTCAGGCAGGACACCGCATGGCGGAAGCTGCCTTCGAGCAGCGGCCGCGTTTTGGCGCATTCCGGTCCGGCAATCGGGCAGCGGGTGCGGAAAAGGCACCCGGATGGCGGATTGATCGGCGACGGTAACTCCCCTTCCAGCAACTGAATCTGCTTATTTTTTTCCAGATCCGGATCGGGAATCGGTACGGCTGACATCAGCGCTTTGGTATAAGGATGCTGCGGATGGGTATACACCTCATCGTAGGTGCCCAGCTCCACCGCGTGGCCCAGATACATCACCAGTACGCGATCCGAGATGTGCTTCACCACCGCCAGGTCGTGGGCGATAAAGATCAGCGACAGCCCCATTTCTCGCTGCAGTTGCTGTAGCAGGTTGACCACCTGCGCCTGAATGGACACATCCAGTGCGGAGACCGGTTCATCACAGATGATCAGTTTAGGCTCAAGAATCAATGCACGCGCAATGCCGATACGCTGACACTGACCGCCTGAAAACTCGTGCGGATACCGGTTAATCAGGTTAGGCAACAAGCCCACTTTCATCATCATCGTTTTGACGCGATCTTTGATGTCCTGGCGAGAAAGCTCAGGGTGATAGGTACGTAAGGGCTCGGCGATAATATCGCCGATGGTCATGCGCGGGTTAAGCGAGGCCAGCGGATCCTGAAATATCATCTGGATATCGCTACGCGCCTTACGCCACTCTTCCTCACTCTGCCCCAGCAGGTTACGGCCAAGCCAGGTGACACGACCTTCCGTGGCTTTCACTAACCCGATAATCGCACGTGCCAGCGTGGATTTACCGCAGCCGGACTCGCCCACCACACCCAGCGTTTCCCCTTCGTACAGGCGCAGACTGACGCCATCCACGGCCTTCAGCGTTTTTGGCGGCAGCCAGAACCACTGCTTGTCATCCTTGATGTCGAAATGAACTTTCAGATCGGCAATTTCGAGTAGGACTTTTTTTTCTGCCAGGCTCATACGAGTTCCTCCACCGGCTTAAAGCAGGCGCGTAAGCGCCCTTCTGCAAACGGTAACAGCGGCGGTGCTTTGGAACAGATATCCATGGCATGCGGACAGCGCGGCTGGAACGGACAACCCTGCGGCAGACGCAGCAGGTTTGGTGGATTACCCGGAATGGTGGTCAGGCTTTCACCTTCTGCATCCAGTCTTGGCACCGCATTCAGGAGACCAATCGAGTAGGGGTGAGCCGGCTGATAAAACACATCGCGCGCGCGACCGTATTCCATGGTGCGGCCGGCATACATCACCAGCACTTTATCGCAGATCCCCGCCACCACGCCCAGATCGTGGGTAATCATGATGATCGCCGTATTGAACTCGCGCTTTAGCTCATTCAGCAGCGTCATAATCTGCGCCTGCACCGTAACATCCAGTGCGGTCGTCGGTTCATCCGCAATCAGCAGCTTAGGCCGGCACAGGAGCGCCATCGCGATCATCACGCGCTGACGCATCCCGCCCGAAAACTCATGTGGGTACATCTTCATGCGTTTGCGGGCTTCGGGCATTTTTACCGCGTCCAGCATTTTCACCGACTCTTCAAAGGCCTGAGCGCTGCTCATGCCTTTGTGCAGTTTCAGCACTTCCATTAACTGTTCGCCGACCCGCATATACGGATTCAGTGATGTCATGGGATCCTGAAAAATCATCGCGATTTGTTCAGCGCGCAGCCGGTTTAACTGTTTTTCCGGCAGATTAAGAATCTCTTTACCGTTGAACAACGCAGAGCCGCCAATGCGGCCATTGCTGGCCAGCAGGCCCATCAGCGCAAACGCGGTTTGCGATTTACCCGAGCCTGACTCACCGACAATGCCCAGGGTTTCCCCGGCACGCAGTGAGAAATTGAGATCGTTCACGGCGGTGACATCACCGTCATGGGTGCCGAACGTAACACGTAAGTCTTTCACTTCAAGCAACAGGTCGCTTCCCGCGCGTGCAGCCTGAGCAGGCTGAAATTCATGAATAGTCATCGGGAAACTCCTTAACGATCTTTGGGGTCGAGGGCATCACGCAGGCCATCGCCAATAAAGTTAAAACAGAACAGCGTGACCACCAGGAAAATGGCCGGGAACAGCAACAGCCACGGCGAAACTTCCATGGAGTTAGCCCCATCGCTCAACAGCGCGCCCCAGCTACTCAGCGGCTCCTGGGTGCCCAGGCCGAGAAAGCTCAGGAATGATTCGAACAGAATCATGCTCGGTACCAGCAGCGAGGCGTAAACCACCACCACGCCCAGTACGTTAGGCACGATATGGCGCGTCACGATTTTCCAGGTCGAAACGCCGCCAACATGCGCCGCTTCAATAAACTCTTTACGCTTCAGGCTCAGAGTTTGTCCACGCACGATACGCGCCATGTCCAGCCACGACACCATACCGATAGCAGCAAAAATCAGCAGGATGTTACGGCCAAAGAAGGTGACCAACAGAATGACGAAAAACATAAACGGGAAGGAGTTAAGGATTTCCAGAATACGCATCATCACGGAGTCGATTTTTCCGCCAAGGTAACCGGCAATGGAACCGTAGAGCGTTCCCACCACCACGGCGATCAGCGCGGCGGCAATGCCCACCATCAACGAAATACGACCACCAATAGCGACGCGCACCAGCAGATCACGCCCCGACGAGTCGGTGCCAAACCAGTGTCCGGACGTGGTATCTGGCGGCGATGACATCATTCCCCAGTCGGTATCGAAATAGGAGAACGGTGACAACATGGGCGCGAAAATTACAAACAGCGTGATTAACATCAGCACCATCAGGCTGATTAACGCGGCCCGGTTATGAATAAAACGGCGACGGGCATCCTGCCACAGGCTACGCCCTTCTACTTCCAGTTTTTCACTGAATGCATCAAGAGCTTCGCTATTTTTCTTACTTAACATCATGGCGAACTCCAGAATCAGTAGCGAATTTTCGGGTCGATAACGGCATAGAGCACATCGACGATCGCGTTAAACAGAATGGTCAACAGCCCCACCAGAATCGTCAGGCTCAGTACCAGCGAGTAGTCACGGTTAAGCGCGCCGTTGACAAACAGCTGGCCGATACCGGGCAGTCCGTAAATAGATTCAATCACCATAGAGCCAGTAATAATGCCCACAAATGCCGGCCCCATATAGGAAATAACCGGCAACAGTGCTGGCTTGAGCGCGTGACGTAAAACGATACGACGTAACGGCAACCCTTTGGCTCGCGCGGTACGGATAAAGTTGGAATGCATCACCTCAATCATCGAGCCACGAGTGATACGCGCGATACTGGCAATGTAAGCCAGGGATAACGCCACCATCGGCAGCAGCATATAGTTCCACTGTCCACCGTTCCAGCCGCCACCCGGCAGCCATTTCAGCGTAATGGCGAAAATCAGGACTAACAGCGGGGCAACCACAAAACTCGGTATGACCACGCCGGTCATTGCCACCCCCATGACGACGTAATCCCACAGGGTGTTTTGCTTCAGCGCGGCGATAACCCCTGCCGTCACGCCCAGTACCACGGCCAGGATAAAGGCAGCCAGGCCCAGTTTGGCCGACACCGGAAAGGCATGACCAACCAGGTAGTTCACCGAATAGTCTTTATATTTAAACGAGGGGCCAAAGTCGCCATGGGCCAGTTGAATCAGGTAATCAACATATTGCTTGCCAATGGGATCGTTGAGGTGATATTTCGCCTCGATATTCGCCATCACCTCTGGCGACAGCGTACGCTCACCCGTGAACGGACTGCCGGGGGCCAGTCGCATCATAAAGAAGGAGATAGTAATAAGGACGAAAAGCGTCGGGATGGCTTCAAGTAACCGACGCAAAATGAATTTTAACATTGCCGTACCTACCAGGCTTGTGCTTCACATTGCATTAAAAAATACAGGCGGCGCTCATGGCGCCGCCGCTGTTCTTGGTGTTCTGTTAGTGCTTAATGATGTACAGGTTTCTGTCTGCGACGTTATCCAGCGGATCTTTACCGGTATAACCACCGACATACGGTTTCACCAGACGGGTGTTCACGTAGTAGTACAATGGCACGATGGCAGAGTCTTTATCCAGCTGCTGCTCAGCTTTTTCATAGTCAGCCGACCGGGCTTTATCATCGGTCGTGGCCAGGGCATCTTTCATCAGCTTGTCGAAGGCCGGGCTCTTGTAGTGCGCGGTGTTGTTACTGCTGTCAGACAGCATGGTATTCAGGAACGACGTCGGTTCGTTATAGTCTGCACACCAGCCTGCACGAGCAACGTCGAAGTTGCCCTGATGACGCGTATCCAGGAAGGTTTTCCACTCCTGGTTCTCCAGCTTCACTTTCACACCCAGATTTTTGGCCCAAATCGACGAGGCGGCAATGGCCAGTTTTTTATGCAGATCGGAGGTGTTGTACAGGAGCGTAAACGTTAACGGTTTGTCTGCCGTGTAACCGGCTTCAGCCAGCAGCTTTTTGGCTTCAGCATTACGTTTTTCCTGTGACCAGGTAAACCACTCTGGCTTCACCAGTTCCATACCATCTGTTGCTGGTGGCGTGTAGCTGTAGGCTGGCTTCTGGCCCTGCGCCAGCACTTTATCCAC
Source organism: Pantoea stewartii subsp. stewartii (assembly GCF_008801695.1). Taxonomy (GTDB): domain Bacteria; phylum Pseudomonadota; class Gammaproteobacteria; order Enterobacterales; family Enterobacteriaceae; genus Pantoea; species Pantoea stewartii. The sequence continues at coordinate 3,301 of NZ_VZPF01000114.1, read as the reverse complement.
GATAATGTCGCGGTCGATACCCAGTTTCAATGCGGCACGTACGCGCGGATCGGTGAAAGGCGCTTTCTGGTTATTAATTTCGTAATAATAGGTGCACAGATAAGGGTCAACATGCAGCTCTTTACCGTTGTCACGCTGTAATTTTTTGAACAGCTCAATCGGCAGATTGTTATAGGTCATGTCACTGCCGTTATCAGAGAAGTAACGGTTAACATCACTGACTTCTGACGAAATGGGCAGGAAGGTGACTTTGTTCAGAACGGTATGCGCGTTATCCCAGTAATCAGGGTTGCGCACAACGGTAATACGTTCGTTAATGACGTGAGATTCCAGCTTAAAGGCACCGTTGCTGACGATATTTTCAGGCTGGGTCCACTTATCACCGAATTTCTCAATAACCGCTTTGTTTACCGGCGACATTGAGGAGTGAATCAGTAATTTATAGAAATACGGAACCGGCTCGCTCAGGGTCACTTGCAGCGTATGATCGTCAAGCGCCTTCACGCCCAAATCTGTTGGCGGTTTCTTACCGGCGATAATATCGTCAACGTTGGCCAGGTGACCGTATTGCAGATAGCTGGCATAAGGAGACGCGGTTTTCGGATCGGCCAGACGCTGCCAGCTGTAAACGAAATCCTGAGCAGTCACCGGCTCACCGTTTGACCATTTGGCATTTTTGCGCAGATGGAAGGTCCAGACTTTAAAGTCTTTATTATCCCAGCTCTCTGCCACGCCAGGAATCGGATGGCCGTTGGTATCGCTGATCACCAGTCCTTCAAACAGGTCACGGCTGACGTTCGATTCCGGTACGCCTTCAATTTTGTGCGGATCCAGCGACTGAACCTCGCTACCGTTTCCTTTTACCAGCTCTTGCTTCGCGGCCAGCTCAACCCCGGCAGGGACCGTGGCGGCGACAACGCTGTTGGCTGTGAGCGCACTCATCGCTGCAAAGACGCTGGCAGCAATCAGGGTTTTCTTCGTGATGTTGTTCATTCTTAACTCCAGTTTTTTTATTTTCACCGAGGGTGTTTGCGACCTCAGTGTTCCCCGTATTCGGGCCCAGGTGTTTTCACCTGGGGAGCATTGACCCTGTAGCGTGGTCAGCACGGTAACGCCCTTCCCGGCTGTGCCGCCGGATAAGCGCGTTATCAGTGTTGTTTAATGAAATAATATTTCAGATCTGTCATGTCCTGCGGATCGCGGCCGGTGAACCCGCCAACCCAGGGTCTAACCAGCCTCACGCTGACGCGGTAGTAAACTGGCACAATTGCCGAGTCTTTGTCGAGTTGTGTTTCAGCCTGCTGATACAATGCCGCGCGGTCAGCATCCTTTGTGACGCTTAGCGTGTCTGCCATCAGCCGATCAAAGGCCGCACTACGATAAAACGCGGTATTGGTCGACGACTGACTCAGGAACATATTCAGGAAAGTAGAGGGCTCGTTATAATCCGCGCACCATGTAGCCCGCACCACGTCATACTGTGCCTGATGACGCGTTTCCAGCAGCGTTTTCCATTCCTGATTTTGTAAGGTGACCTGCGCCCCGAGGTTGCGCTGCCACATTGACGCTGCAGCAATCGCCTGGGTTTTATTTTGATCGGAGGTGTTATAGAGCAGCGTAAAACGCAAAGAATTTTTACTGTCGAAACCCGCTTCTGCCAGCAGTTTCTTTGCCGCCTCATTGCGCTGCGACTGGGACCAGGTCATCCATTCCGGTGTGGCTAACGCGGCCCCATTGGTATAGGGCGGTGTAAAACTGTAAGCCGGAATCTGGCCCTGTCCCATAATCTTTTTGGCGATAATGTCGCGGTCCAGCGTCATCTTTATAGCCGCGCGCACGCGCGCATCAGTAAAAGGCGGCTTTTTGTTGTTGATTTCATAATAAAACGTACACAATAAGGGGCTGACTTTGACTTCGTCGCCGATGTCCTTACGCAGCTTCGCGAACATATTGGGCGGGATGGCGCTGTTGGTCATATCCAGGCCACCGCTGCGATAGCGGTTGATGTCGCTGTTCTCAGAACTGATCGGCAGAAACGTCCCCTGCTCAATCACGGTTTGCGCGTTGTTCCAGTATAGCGGATTGCGCTTCAGGACAATTTTTTCGTTGACGACCCAGTCACTTAAGGTATAAGCACCATTACCAACATAATGCCCGGGTTGAGTCCATGCCTCGCCCCATTTCTGGATAGCGGGCGCATACACGGGTTTCATAGCGGTATGCGCCAGCATGGCAATCAGATAGGGAACGGGCTCTGTTAAAGTGACCTGTAAATGGTGATCGTCAATCGCTTTTACGCCCAGTTGGTCTGGTGCCGCTTTACCCGCAATAATCTCGTCGGCATTGGCAATATGCGCCGCCTGCAGATAACTGGTGTAAGGAGATGCAGTTTTCGGATCGGCCAGGCGTCGCCAGCTGTAAACAAAATCGTTAGCCGTTACGGGTTCGCCGTTGCTCCATTTTGCATCGTTGCGCAGCGTGAAGGTCCAGATTTTTCCTTGCTGATTTTCCCAGCTCTCAGCCACACCGGGGACAACCTTACCGTTATTATCTGTATTAACCAGCCCGTCCAGCAGATTCAGGATAATATTGGATTCCGGCACACCTTCCGTCTTATGCGGGTCAAGCGAGGCCACTTCGGAGCCATTGTTAATGACAATTTGCTGCTGTGGCGATAAGGTCACGCCGGCGGGTACGCTGGCCGCACAGACGGGTAAAGCAGTCATCACACCTAGTGCCAGACAAGACCAATATTGCTGAGCGTTCATTTACCACACCTTGTTGACCTGCCCGTTTTTATTCTGCAATCCCGTCTGCATCAAGAAAAAAATCTTGCTATTTCGACCTTCGGGAAAACATGCTCAATGCGCCGAAAATTAGCAGAAGCTGAATGACGGCGCCAAAACTAAATAGTTAAAATGTTATCTGTTTCTCTTTTATCATGAGATTTTTCCCAGTGGAAGTGTTAATTTTTAGCCTAAAAATACATTAACCTACTGAATTATAAAAATATTCATAGATTTGATGCTATTCTAACCAGAATATTACATTCACCGATTTTGACTGCGTTGTTGTAGCGTCATTCTTTCCCGATGTGCCATTTAAAAGTAAGCGTCGCATTCAGACCGTATTGACGTTCAGGCAGAGGGAAGCTCGACCTTCCATGGCAGCAGATCGCGGACCCGGTTCACCGGCCAGTCCTGTATATGACCGATGACGTAACGCAACCACGTCTCGGGGTCAACGCCGTTAAGCCGGCAGGTGACGATCAGAGAGTAGAGGATCGCCGCACGTTCTCCGC
>NZ_VZPF01000113.1 GCF_008801695.1 Pantoea stewartii subsp. stewartii | reverse complement strand
AATGGAGGCGAAGCGCCTCAAGGAGCCATGTCCGGTGTTTCACGCGATAGTGTCCATTAAAAAATGATGGACACTATTTTCCCGGAACCGGAGCCCGCTGCACAGACGGTTTAAATGTGACGCTTACCGAAATAGCCCGGCCCTCTGACGATAACTTTCATGATGAAATGGTGGAGCAGTACGGGCGGGTACGTCGCTTTCTGCCCCGTCTGCTGAATACCGTTAAATTTTCAGCAGCTCCCGCCGGGAGCACCACCCTGAATGCCTGCGATTATCTCAGCCGCGAGTTCAGCTCACGGCGGCAGTATTTTGACGACGCACCAACGGAAATCATCAGCCGGCCATGGAAACGACTGGTGATTAATAAGGAAAAACATATCACCCGAAGCAAGGGGATATACGCTGTGCTTTCTCAGTAAACTGCAGGACAGCCTGAGACGGCGGGATGTCTACGTTACCGGCAGTAACCGGTGGGGAGATCCCCGCGAAAAATTACTACAGGGCGCAGACTGGCAGGCAAACCGGATTAAAGTTTATCGTTCTCTGGGGCATCCGACAAACCCACAGGACGCAATAAAATCGCTGGGCCTCCAGCTGGACGCCCGTTACAGGCAGGTTGCTGCACGCCTTGGTGAAAATGAAGCGGTGCAGCTTGATATTTCCGGCCCAAATCCCAGGCTGACTATTACTCCTCTCGCCAGTCTTGATGAGCCGGACAGTCTGAAACGGCTGAGCAAAATGGTCAGCTATCTGCTCCCTACGGTGGACTTAACGGAGTTGCTGCTCGAAATTAACGCCCATACCGGATTTGCTGATGAGTTTTTCCACGCCAGCGAAGCCAGCGCCAGAGTTAACGATCTGCCCGTCAGCATCAGCGCCGTACTGATGGCCGAGGCCTGCAATATCGGCCTGGAGCCCCTGATACGGTCAAATGTTCAAGCCCTGACCCGACACCGGCTGAACTGGACAAAAGCAAACTATCTTCGGGCTGAAACTATCACCAGTGCGAATGCCAGGCTGGTTGATTTTCAGGCAACACTGCCACTGGCACAGGTCTGGGGTGGTGGCGAGGTGGCTTCTGTAGACGGAATGCGCTTTGTTACGCCAGTCAGAACAATCAATGCCGGGCCGAACCACAAATACTTTGGTCATAACAGGGGTATCACCTGGTACAACTTTATGTCCGATCAGTATTCCGGCTTTCATGGCATTGTTATACCGGGGACGCTGAGGGACTCAATCTTTGTGCTGGAAGGCCTTCTGGAGCAGGAGACGGGGCTGAATCCCACCGAAATTATGACAGATACCGCAGGGGCCAGCGATCTTGTCTTTGGCCTTTTCTGGCTGTTGGGATACCAGTTTTCCCCGCGACTGGCTGATGCCGGTTCTTCGGTTTTCTGGCGCATGGACAATGACGCCGATTATGGGGTACTGAATGATATTGCCAGAGGGCAGTCAGATCCCCGAAAAATAGCTCTTCAGTGGGACGAAATGATCCGGGCCGCAGGCTCCCTGACGCTGGGCAAGGTACAGGCTTCGGTGCTGGTCCGTTCATTACTGAAAAGTGAACGCCCATCCGGACTGACCCAGGCAATCATTGAAGTGGGACGCATTAACAAAACGCTGTATCTGCTTAATTATATTGATGATGAAGATTACCGCAGGCGCATCCTGACTCAACTTAACCGGGGAGAAAGCCGCCATGCTGTTGCCAGAGCTATTTGTCACGGTCAGAAAGGTGAGATAAGAAAGCGATATACCGATGGTCAGGAAGATCAACTGGGCGCATTGGGGCTGGTCACTAACGCCGTCGTGTTATGGAACACTATTTATATGCAGGCAGCTCTGGATCATCTCCGGGCACAGGGGGAAGCCCTGAATGATGAAGATATTGCACGACTCTCACCGCTTTGCCACGGGCATATCAATATGCTCGGCCATTATTCCTTCACACTGGCAGAACTGGTGACAAAAGGACATTTGCGGCCATTAAAAGAGGCGTCAGAGGAAGAAAACATTGCTTAACGTGAGTTTTCGTTCCACTGAGCGTCAGACCCCTAATATCCTTCGATCAGTAATGTACCGATTGCCTCCATCCGCCTTTCCGTTTGCATTACTTGCTGGTCATGAGCAATGAGCCGTTCAGCCATTGATGCAAATACAGGGATATCAGCATAGCTGTATTCAGTTATGCGGCTGGATATATCCTCATGAATTTTAAGGAAATCAAAATATGCTTTGTTTGCGTAGACAAAGCGGCTTTGCCTGTCCTTTACCCCCCATGGCTCGTTGCTGTGCTTGAAAAAAATGATTGCCTGTTGGGGAATGTTTACCGGGGGAGCGAGAAGTTGTGTCATATCAGCATCCCCACACGAGTCAGAAAGATCTCTCATTGTTTAAATTATATCTCCAGAAAATTGATATGCATCAATGCTTGTGAAGATAAATTGATTCGTCGTGGGTAGTAATGGCTCTTCTTCTGATTTCTGCTGTTGGTGAATGTTCGTCTATTTTCGCAGCCTGCCCCTCAGGGGCTTTTGTTTAATATGTATCCAGGTTAATATTAATGGTGACACCACTGATATTAAACGGAGCCTAAAATGGATATCCCTCGCCAGACCACCACATTGCGCCTTGAGGCAGACATCAAGGAACGACTGAAAACGCTTGCTGGTGAACTCCATAGTTCATCACATGCGTTGATGCTTGAAGCTATTGCTGAATATGTTGAACGGGAAGAAAAACGAAGTCTGTATCGTAAAGATGCTCTTGCTGCGTGGCAGCAATACGAGGAGACCGGAGAACATTTAATAGCAGAGGAAACCATAAACTGGCTGGAATCCTGGGGTTCTGAACATGAACAGAGCGCACCCTCATGCCACAAGTAATCATTTCAGAACAAGCCCGTAAGGATTTACAGCGCCTGCAGCTTTTTTTGAAAAAGAAAAATGCACTTGCAGCCAGAAAGGCAGCGGAAATCATCATCCGTGGGATTCGCCTGCTTGAAACGACACCGGGGGTTGGACGGCCAGTTGAGCATTTACCCCTGGCCTACCACGAGTTGGTAGTTGAGTTTGGAAGCAGTGGATATGTCATGCTCTATCGCTTCGATGAGCTGGCTGGCAGAGTGGTGATCCTGACTATCCGGCACCAGAAAGAAGCTGGTTATCCGGGCGTTTAAGGGGTCATTCCACGGGTAAACTATTTGCGCCCTTGCGCGAAGCGGTAGTATATTACGCATGTTTATGAATTTACTGGGTGGGACGTTCCCTGAATAGCGTCCGGGGAAGGGGGAAAGCGAAAGGCTGTACCCCTGAATGCAAAAACCCCCTGAAATCTTTCTCGACTTTGCGGGTACGGTTAGATATCAGGGGGTCAAAAGCAGGCGGCGTGCCTGCGAAGGATTATAGCAAATGCATTTCTCAATACAAGACCTCTGCCCCGCAATAAGTACGGGCGGGTGTGACTGAACAGACTCTTCTCAATCCGCGTTCTTACCAACAGGTAAAAAACCCGAATCCGGAATTCACGCCGCGTGAAGGCAAAAAGACCCTGCCGTTCTGCCGTAAGCTGATGGCGAAAGCCGAAGGCTTCACGTCCCGTTTTGACTTTTCCATGCATGTCGCGTTCGTTCGTTCACTGGGTAAGCGTCACCGGATGCCGCCGTTGCTGCGCCGTCGAGCCATCGATGCCCTGCTACAGGGGCTGTGCTTCCACTATGACCCGCTGGCTAACCGAGTCCAGCGCTCTATTACCAATCTGGCCATCGAGTGCGGGCTGGCCACGGAATCGAAAAGCGGCAATCTGTCCATCACCCGCGCCACACGGGCGCTGAAGTTTATGGCGGAGCTGGGGCTGATTACCTATCAGACCGAGTATGACCCGCAGATTGGCTGCAACATCCCGACCGATATCACCTTTACCCCTGCGCTGTTCTCTGCGCTCGACGTCTCAGACGTGGCTGTTGTGGCCGCGAGGCGCAGCCGCGTGGAATGGGAGAACCAGCAGCGAGAAAAACAGCGTCTGCCCCGTCTGGATATGGATGAACTGATAGCGAAAGCCTGGCGGTTCGCGCGTGAGCGGTTCCGCAGCTATCAGTCCGAACGTAAGCAGCATGGCCTCAAGCGCGCCCGCGCCCGCCGTGATGCTGACCGTAACCGCCGCGATATTGAAACCATCGTGAAGCGGCAACTGACGCGGGAAATTGCCGAGGGACGCTTTACCGGCAACCTGGACGCCGTGCGCCGGGAACAGGCAAGACGTGTAAAAGAGCGTATGCTCATGTCGCGTGGTAACAACTACACGCGGCTTGCCACCGTCCCCATATAACCTTTCCTGACTTAACTATCCGGCTGACGCCGGAGGGGTCTGCACGTCTGTTACTCACTGTTGCTTATTATCTGAGCTAACAGGCATGACGGCCATCTATGATCCCCCCTCTTTTCCTGCAAAACCGTGCTGAAATTTTGTTGCCGGTACCATCTTTGCCCGCTGAATTCAGTTACCCACCATTAACTGCAAGGGAACTTTCCATAAGGTTACAACCGTTATGGTTTTAAACCGCCAGCCGGAGTGATTTCAAAGTGCGTGGTTCCCTTTAAAAACCTGCTCAGTACTTCTTTTAAATACCTTTAATCTTTTTCATATAAACAGATAACCTGTTCATCGCCTGCCCAGAGGACAGTCTCAGAGAGTGCCCGCCCTTGCAGCGGACTAACGTCCGCGCCGGTTCGGAAACATCGGAGGTTGCACCCCACGCTGACGCATGGGGCAGTCAGATCGGAATCGTGAGAGGACCAGCAGCTTGCCTGCTGGCCGTCGAGGGATTGGACAAATCCGGGCCAGCCCGGATGCGTCAGCGCCGTTGTTTAAATAGTTACAACAGTCACCGGGTTCCTATAAAGCCGCCCCGCCCCCGGCCGAAGGCCGGGAGTGATGTCGCTTTTAATGATGGATGTTGTAACTAGCGTTTTGAGTCGCTGTGAGTCGTTTCGCTGGAAGTATTGAGTAACACGCCCGTAAGCGGCCCTCACGGCCCGCTAACGCGGAGATACGCCCCGACTGCGGCTACGCCTTGTCGTGACCACTCCGACAGCGCACAAAAGCTTCTGTATCGCTTTTAGCGGGTTTTAGTCTGGCAGGGCGAAGGGATGGATTGGTGGAACCAATCAACAACGTAACCGGCTGCGCCGGGCTACGGTGCCATTCAGCAGTAAAGCTATATTCAGTATCGGCTGGCACCTCCATGCCGCTTTGCGGCATTCAAATAACTGGCTGCGCACTGCTCGCCAGTTTTCTACCATGATACCATGAAGGAATTCAAGCTGAATCCGTTAATGAATTCTTTAAGAATTCTAAATTAGATTCCTTTAGGAATTCTAGTAGAATTCTTTTGTGGGCATTAATTTGGAATTCATTATTGAATTCCACTTGGTATCTATGTAGAATCCAAATAGGAAACATTATTGAATTCTTTTTAGAATTCCTTTTTGGTGCCAAGTGGTACTAGCCTATAGATAGAGGGTATATGTATGCCGGTCATTGTTTTCGTATCACCAAAGGGGGGAGCAGGGAAGACAACTTCTGCCTTAGCCTTAGCTATGCAAATCGCACGGCGTGTACCAGTTACCGTTATTGATGCCGACCCTAACCATCCGATTAAAACCTGGTCTGAAGGAGGAGACACTCCTCAAAATATGACAATTATCTCGGATGTTACGGATAAGACTATTGGTGAAACGATCGCAGAGGCTGCGACAAAAACGCCTTTCGTAATCGTTGATTTGGAAGGGACAGCAGCGACCATAGTCGCGTATGCGATTGCTGAATCAGACTTTGTAGTCGTGCCGACACAAGGCTCACAGCTTGATGCTGAACAAGCTAGCAGAGCTTTCGGGTTAATACGGGCACACGAACGTGGTATCCAGAAGCACAAACCTGATTACCGGCTACCGTATGCTGTTTTGTTCACACGTACTTCAGCGGCGATTCAAAGTAGGGATACGAGGCATATTCGTAAGAGCTTCAAAGCCGGGGGCATTCCTTTTTTTGAAACTGAACTGAACGAACGGGCCGCCTTTAAAGCTATGTTCTCTTACCGTCAACTACTTGAATCTCTTCCCAGAGATGAAGTTTCAAATGTTGATAAGGCAATTGAAAACGCAGAAGCTTTCACCCGTGAACTGATAGCAAGAATTACTCCGGAAGAAATACAGCAACAGGACAAGGTCACATTATGAGCCGCGTAGATCCGCTAGATAGCTTGAAGAATTTTGAGCCAAAATCAGCCAAAGAGCAGAAATCAAAGCAAAGTAACGCAGAGATTGAGGAATTAGCTAACGAACACGGTTTTGTCGCTAGATTGTCAACAGCGCCGACGCCCCCAGTCGAACGCTCTAAGCGGAGGTTTAAAACCGGACGTAATGTACAGATCAACATTAAGGGGGAGCAAGATACCAAAGATGAATTATATCGCGTTGCTGATATGCTCGATGAGCCATTAGGTGAAACTCTCAAACGTGCGTTAGCAGCTTTGAGACGGGAACTTGAAAATGTGCAGGGCACAAATTAGCCCCAACATCTGGTGCCGGGCGTTACGCTGACTCACACTGCCAGCAACCGGCACAATCATCCCATCCCTGGCGAGTCTGGTCATTGGTCAGCAGACAGTCAATAACCATACAGTTGCGATCATCGGCTATCATATTAATTTCACTGAATAAATACTCTACCTGTTCTTTCAATTGTTCATCGTTTTCAGCGGTTAAAGGTATCCGGTATTCATTCCCGTCTAAAATTTGACCTTCAAATTCAGCTTCGATGAACCAGTCAATCAACTCTCTGGTTTTTTTCTTCCCACGGGTAAATTTACTGCCATTTTCAATCGACACAAACAAGGTCATAGAACGTGGGGTAGGGGCGGCCACAGGAGTTTCTACCAGGGTTTTAGCCTGAATCTGGCTGGCGGCATATTTGATGGCACTGCTGATGGTGCTTCGGCTGCAACCTATCGTTTTCTGAACCTGAGTCCAGGAGCTACCGCTCAACAATAACCGGTTAATGGCATCGTAACGTGGCTTATTGACCTGCCGCCCACGGTATTTTCCTGCCGCCTTCGCTTTGGTTATGCCCTGTTGCTGACGTTCCCGCCGTTGCTCGTAATCGCGCCGTGCAATGGCGGCCAGCATATCGAGCAACATATCATTGATGGCTCCAAACATTCGGCTATCAAATTCATTGGCTCTGGGAGAAAGGTGCTGCCAGGTGGTGGGAACATTGACGGCCACAACCCACACGCCACGCTGACGGATGATCGCTTTAAGTTTCTCCCACTCATCTCCTTTTAAGCGAGAAAGGCGATCGACATCCTCAATGAGTAATACATCACCAGGGCGACTGTCATTGAGCAAACGAAAAAGTTCGGGGCGCTCCAGGCGTGCGCCTGATTCATTCTCAGCATAATAGTTACAGATGATGACATTATGCTCACGAGCAAAGCGATCAAGCATATCGCGGGCACGTTGTGCATCCTGCTCACTGGTGGAAGCCCGCAGGTAGGCGCGTACAAACATGGACATGGTACTGTTAGAGTCCTTTGGTGATACCGGTCTGGTTAGTGTCATTTTCAGAAGACAACTGCACGAAAAGTCAGAAGTAGAGTGCACTGGCTACCCGCCCCTATAACTCAGAACTGATTGAGCAGTTTCTTTCCATCGGGCCGCCTGTCGGTATGTCCTGACCAGATGACGCTCACAAAAATCAGTAAAACTGACTCCTGACCGGCATTTCGTTTCTCTTTTGTTTACTCATGCAGGAAGTTAATGAATGGACTCCATCTGAAGAAGGTAATCTTATGCAAAACAGGAAAATGCGGGCCACCTGGGTATCCAGTGTTATCAATCTCGACTGGCCTTCCGCCTACTCACTCACTATCCTGGATGACACTGAGCGTATTAAACGCCAGAAAGAAGAGCTGACCAGTATTCTTGACGATATCGTGGCCATGAACATGAACGCCGTGATATTTCAGGTGGTTCCCTGTGCCGATGCGCTCTATGCATCAGACTTACTGCCCTGGTCGAAATACCTCACCGGCACGCTGGGTAAAAATCCCGGCTTCGACCCCCTTGCCTGGGCGGTTGAACAGGCTCACGCCAGAAACATTGAGCTTCACGCCTGGGTGAATCCGTACCGCATCTCAATGAATACCCGCGATGCCACCGTCGATGAACTGAATCACTCATCTCCCGATTCCGCGCCCAGCGTCTACAGGACACATCCTGAATGGACCCGCGTCGCCTATAACCGCTTCGTCCTGGACCCCGGTATTCCGGAGGTGCAGGCGTGGGTCACCGGTGTCGTTGAGGAAATCGTCACCCGGTATGATGTAGACGGTATTCAGTTTGATGATTACTTCTATTACGAATCCGCAGACTCACCGCTGGATGATGACGCCACCTGGCAGAAGTACGGTCAGGGTTTCACCCGTAAAGGTGACTGGCGAAGGAACAATACCTATTCCCTGGTGGACGCCTGTCACCGGCGGATTAAGACCATCAAACCCGGCGTCCGCTTCGGCGTAAGCCCGGCCGGCGTCTGGCGGAACAGGGTGGATGACCCGCTGGGCTCTGACACGCAGGCCGGGGCACCAAACTATGATTCAGCGTATGCGGACACGCGGAAGTGGGTACTTGACGGCATCATTGATTATATCGCGCCCCAGGTTTACTGGCCCTTTGCCCGCAAAGTCGCCCGGTACGATGTGATAACCCGGTGGTGGGCCGATACCGTCAGAGGCACCGGTACTGCACTGTATATCGGCATGGCGCTTTACAAGGTCGGTACCCCTTCAGCCGCTGAACCTGACTGGACGGTTGAAGGCGGCGTGCCCGAAATCACCCGGCAGCTTGACCTGAATGATTCCCTGGCTGACGTGGGCGGCTGCATGCTGTTCCGCCATATGTTCCTGAGAGAGCCGCAGACGCAGCAGGTTGTTGAGTATCTGAAAGCACGCTGGGCGGCAGCCGGATGTCCGGCACAGGAAGAGGAAAAATGAATATGTACCCTATCGACTATAACAGCTACCGCTCTGTAAAGGGTTTCAACCGGCGCGTGCGTTTTCTTGTCATGCACTACACCGCCGTTGATTTTGCGGCATCGGTGCAGGCGCTTGCCGGTGACGGCACCGTGAGCGCGCATTACCTGGTCCCGGACCCGGACGACAAAACGTACATTTCAGCCGGTTTTAACGACATGCGTGTTTTTAACCTGGTTGATGAAAACGAGCGTGCCTGGCATGCCGGGGTCAGCTCCTGGGCCGGGCGAAGCAATCTTAACGACACAGCCATCGGAGTTGAGGTGGTTAATCTGGCCAGTGATAATGACGGCGTGTTTGTCTTTCCTCCCTATAACCCGGTTCAGATTTACGCAATCAAAGAGCTGGCAATCAATATCCTCCAGCGGTACCCGGACATCAGCCCTGTAAATGTCGTGGGGCATTCCGATATTGCGCCGGGCAGGAAAAGTGACCCCGGGGCCGCGTTCCCCTGGAAAACGCTGTATGAGGCCGGAGTCGGGGCATGGTATGACGATGACACCCGGTCAGCTTATCTGGCGCAGTTTACCGCCGGGGGAATGCCGCCTGATGAGGATATCATTGCCAGACTGAAGACATACGGCTATGACGTCTCCGGCGCAACAACCGCTTCGGGGCTTCAGCTGCTTGTCCGGGCCTTCCAGCTCCATTTCCGGCAGGAAAACTATGACGGCATCATTGATGCAGATACGGCCGCCGTTCTTTATGCCCTGACGGATAAATACAGCCCCTTCAATTAAAACTGACTTTACCCTTCGCTCGCCTGGTTTCAGTGAGGGTTTGCAATCGTCATATTTCATAAATGGTATAAGGAGTTTTTATGTCTATTCCTGAAAAGTTTTATATCCGCGAGTCTTCAGAGCAGATGAAGTATCTCAATTATCTGTTTAATTTCGATGAGTTGACCCCCTCATCCTCCGGTATTCATACGTTTACCCTTGTTCCTTCTGAGGACGGCTATTTTATTTGTGGTTTTGGCGGTCTCATGTGTGCCCGTTATGACAGCACCCAGGAAAAAATAGTGAACCTGAGTCTTGCAGACAAAAGTAAGATTACCGATGAAGATTCTGCGTTGTGGCTGATTGATGAAAATTCTGATGGCACAGTGACCATCAGGAACAAAAAAAATCCAGACCTGGTCTGGACGTCATTCAGGGGAGAATTGCCTTTCCGCAGAGCTGTAGTGGCACCTGCGAAATCAGGAGATGTAAACCAGTTATTGCGCATTGAGGCTGCTGATTAACACGGCATCACACATCTCTGCCACACATGCATGACGCAACAGCCTGGAGATAAGGCTGGATGAGCAGGTGGCTTCTGACAGCAGGATATCAGAAGTCACCTCCACCTCTTTCGGCCATGCTCAATACTTGTGTGCACCCAGGCGAGGTCCGGGCATGGCATCGGAAACATCGCAAATTATTGAGCGGGGAGTGGCCACCCTTCCCGACGAAACATGGGAGCAAGCCCGCCGAAGGATGGAGATTATCAGTCCACTGGCTGCACTTGAAGTTGTTGGACACAGGGCCGCTGACGCGGCAGCTCTTGCGCTGGGCCTTTCCCGGCGGCAGGTATATGTTCTGATCCGACGCGCTCGGGAAGGCTCTGGTCTCGTGACTGACCTGGCCCCAGAGCGTTCCGGGGGCGGCAACCGATTGGACGTCCGTACCTGACCATAGCCATAGATGTATTCACGCGCTGTATATCCGGGATGGTGGTTACACTGGAAGTCCCGTCCGCCGTTTCAGTTGGTCTGTGCTTGGCGCAGTAACGTTGCGGTGAGCTCATATTGACGCGTTTTTTTAGTGTGCGTCAGCAGTGGCGTATGCGAATGAATCGCCACGGATAATCTAAATAACTGATCCTAATACCGCTACACTTTAGCCAGCCCATGTTTTCCCCCGGGGAATGGGCTGACGGTATTCATAAAGTGATGGACCTTTTTCAACAGTTGCCACATTGAACTGCACTGGTGATTTCGGGTTATTGTCTCATGAAGCGCCTGCCACAACCGTTCGACAT
>NZ_VZPF01000112.1 GCF_008801695.1 Pantoea stewartii subsp. stewartii | reverse complement strand
CTCTGGCCATGGTTCGAGCGCTGAACAGAATGACAAAGGCAGGAATGCCAGAAAGTGTCCGTATTGCCTGAAACTCTGCCCTGCTACAGGGACACTCGCCCCGAATCTGATTTATTCAACAAAGCCACTTTTCCTCTGTCAGTTCCCCTTTTATCCGCTCTGCACACTATCACCGGCTCTGCTTTGTCTTTTGTCTGACTCAATCACATCGCCCTTTATCTTAATAAGCGCAGCGGTATAGCGCTATGCGTAAAATACCGTATCGCCAGCAAAGTGCGTTAATCACGAGAGGCGACCTGTTTCAGAAAATACCGCATGAAAAATAAAAGTTCGACGATTGCCCGACCCTTCCCCGTCTTTACAGAAAACAATCAAACAAATGAAAAACAACGAAAAAATATCCAAAATTTGCTATTTAATTTCGCTAATAAATTATTTCCGCCTGTGCTTTACTGAAAATAAAAAAACAGGCATCACACACCGTGCGATATTTAAGCGCACCGGTTAAACAGAATATTTTCAGGCGTAATCGGTGAGGTGTTCTATATTTACAGCCACCTCATGTCGTATAAAAAAAGCTGGAGCAATGTGTCATGTCGAATGAGAAATCTACTACGCCCCTGAATCACCGTGCCCCAACCACCGGCCCCGAATCCTCACAGCCCGGCCTGGGATCATTAGCCCCCAAAGACGGTTCACATCAGCCTCCTGCCGAACCCACACCACCGGGGAAACAACCAACGGCGCCCGGCAGCCTTAAAGCCCCTGAGACGCGTAATGCAAAGCTGGATCAGCTGGAGGTGAACCGCAAAGGAGGCACAGGCAGCGCGCTGACCACCAACCAGGGCACCCGTATTGCAGACGACCAGAACTCATTGCGCGCCGGATCACGCGGTCCGACGCTGCTTGAAGATTTTATTATGCGGGAGAAGATCACCCATTTTGATCATGAACGCATCCCTGAGCGCATCGTCCATGCGCGCGGCTCGGCCGCCCATGGTTACTTCCAGCCTTACTGCTCGCTGAAGGACGTGACCAAAGCCCATTTTCTGAGCGAGCCTGAGCAGATCACGCCGGTTTTTGTGCGCTTCTCTACCGTTCAGGGCGGTGCCGGTTCGGCGGATACCGTGCGTGATATTCGTGGCTTTGCCACCAAGTTCTATACCGAGGAAGGCGTTTTTGATTTAGTGGGCAACAATACGCCCGTCTTTTTTATTCAGGATGCGCATAAGTTCCCGGACTTTGTGCATGCGGTGAAACCCGAACCGCACAATGAGATCCCTCAGGGCCAGAGTGCGCACGACACATTCTGGGATTATGTCTCGCTGCAGCCCGAAACCCTGCACAACGTTATGTGGGCGATGTCCGACCGCGGTATCCCACGCAGCTACCGCACGATGGAAGGCTTCGGCATTCATACGTTCCGCCTGATCAACGACGAAGGTAAAGCCACGTTTGTGCGTTTCCACTGGAAACCGCTGGCCGGTAAAGCCTCATTGCTGTGGGACGAATCTCAGAAGCTGACAGGCCGCGATCCCGACTTCCACCGTCGCGATCTGTGGGAAGCGATTGAAGCGGGTGATTTCCCTGAGTTTGAGCTTGGCCTGCAGATGATTCCGGAAGAGGATGAGTTTAAGTTTGACTTTGATATTCTGGACGCCACCAAACTGATTCCTGAAGCGCTGGTGCCTGTGGTGCGCGTCGGCAAAATGGTGCTGAACCGCAACCCGGACAACTTCTTCGCCGAAACCGAGCAGGTCGCCTTCCATCCCGGTCACATCGTTCCCGGCCTGGATTTCACCAACGATCCCCTGCTTCAGGGCCGTCTGTTCTCCTACACCGATACGCAAATCAGCCGTCTTGGCGGGCCTAACTTCCATGAAATTCCGATTAACCGCCCGGTTTGCCCTTACCACAATTTTCAGCGTCAGGGCATGCACCGGATGGAGATTGATACCAATCCGGCCAACTACGAGCCGAACTCGATCAATGACAACTGGCCACGGGAAACCCCACCGGCGGCAAAAGGAGGCGGCTTTGAAAGCTATCAGGAGCGCATTGAAGGACATAAAGTGCGCGAACGCAGCCCTTCATTCGGCGAATACTATTCACAGCCGCGACTGTTCTGGAACAGCCAGACTGCCATCGAACAGCAACATATTATTGGCGCGTATTCGTTTGAACTGAGTAAAGTGGCTCGCCCTTACATTCGTGAGCGTGTGCTCGATCATCTGCTGCGCATTGACGTCACGCTGGCGCAGGGTGTTGCCGCCAATCTGGGAATTGCGCTCAGCGACGACCAGTTGAATACCGCCGCGCCAAAAGAGGTTAACGGCCTGCAAAAAGATGACAGCCTGAGCCTGTACGCGATCCCGGATGGGTATATCAAAGGCCGCCAGGTGGCGCTGTTAGTCAGCGAGGGCGTTAACGCCGATGATGTGCTGCATATCCTGCAACACCTGAAAACGGCCGGCGTGCATACGAAACTGCTGGCGGCGCACATGGGCCAGGTCAGTGCCGACAATGGATCACAGTTACCCATCGATGCCACCTTTAACGGCCTGCCTTCCCTTACGTTCGACGCCGTGATCGTTCCCGATAGCAACATGGATGCGCTGCTGAAAAGCGGTGATGCGCGCTACTTCCTGCTGGAAGCGTACAAGCACCTGAAAGTCATTGGTCTGAGTGGGGAAGCGCGTCGCTTTAAAGCGCAGTTTGACCTGGATGAGAATCAGCAGGAAGACGGCATCGTGGAAGCCGACAATGCTGAAATCGCGCTGATGAATGATTTCACGGCGGCCATGGCCGAACACCGCGTCTGGTCACGTAGCCAAAAGGCGGAAACCATCCCGGCCTGATGGCGCGTCAGCCAGGCTTTCGGGTCTGGCTGACGTTATCGTGACAACGTCACATAAATTCACCTATTTGACCGCGAAACCGCTGTTTACGGCGGTTTTTTTGTGCATAACGGCACAGGGTTTTATCTGATTTTCCATAAAGTTCAGCGAAAACCAGGGCGGGCCCGATGGCGGTGCGTATCAGCCTCGCTGAGGAATAAATCGTGTACAAAGGCGGGCACGCGCAGTAAATGCGGCAACGTAGTCTATGATTAGGGCTTAAGCATGGTGTGAAACAGACGCTGCCTGGCGTCTGAAGCGGTATGACACATAACACTTTCTGAATAGTAACGCAGGCAGAGGTGATGAAGGCGTTCCCCTCTCCTGGGTGCCTGATCTCGTTAACAACATTTTCAACCCGTACCCTCGGCTGACCGATAGCGTGAGGGTGCTTATTGCGTACTTTCTGATTAAAGAGGCAACGGAATGGGATCGACAGCATTTTGTAAGAGTTGGGGGGCGGAGTTTCTGGCCGACGGGAGTGTGCGTTTCCGCGTTTGGGCGACCGGCCAGCAGCAGGTCACGCTGCGACTGGGCGGTCAGGATAGTGCCATGACACCCGCCGAAGACGGCTGGTTTGAATATCATGCCTGCGGCATTCAGGCGGGCGCAGCGTACAACTTTGTGCTGAACGATGGCACCGTTATCCCCGAGCCCGCCTCACGCGCGCAGCAGGATGATGTCAGTGGACCGTCGCTGGTTATCGATCCGACACACTATCGCTGGCAGAACACCGACTGGCGTGGTCGTCCGTGGCAGGAAAGCGTGGTCTATGAAATGCATATCGGCACGTTCACGGAAGAAGGTACTTTCCAGGCCGCAATTAAAAAACTGCCTTATCTGGCTGAGACCGGCATCACCATGATTGAGGTGTTGCCGGTCTCGCAGTTTGGCGGCCAGCGCGGATGGGGCTACGATGGCGTGCTGCTTTACGCACCGCATGCCGCCTACGGTACGCCCGACGATTTCAAAGCGTTTATTGATGCCGCGCATGGCTATGGCATTGCAGTTGTACTCGATATCGTGCTTAACCACTTTGGTCCGGACGGAAATTATTTGCCGCTGCTGTCACCCGACTTCTTTCACAAAGATCGCATGACGCCGTGGGGCGCGGGTATTGCCTATGATGTTGACGCCGTTCGCCGCTATATCGCGGAAGCGCCCCTTTTCTGGCTGCAGGAGTATTGTCTGGATGGCCTGCGTTTTGATGCCATCGATCAGATTGAGGATATCGCTGACAAGCACGTGCTGACGGAGATTGCTGAGCGGATCCGGGTGGACATTCCTGACCGCCAGATTCACCTCACCACCGAAGATTGCCGTAACGTCATTTTCCTGCACCCCAGGACGGAAGACGGCGGCGTGCCGCTGTTTACGGCGGAGTGGAATGACGACTTCCATAATGCCGTGCATGTCTTCGCCACCGGTGAAACGCACGCTTACTACAAAGACTTTGCCGATCAGCCTGAAAAACGCGTGGCGCGCGCGCTGGCCGAGGGCTTTGTCTATCAGGGTGAGGTGTCCGTTCAGTCCGGTGAGAAACGCGGTGTAGACAGCACGGGACAGCCGCCTGTGGCCTTTGTTGATTTTATTCAGAACCACGACCAAGTGGGCAACCGTGCGCAGGGCGAAAGGCTGATTTCGCTGGCCGGCGCTGAACGTACACAGGTGCTACTGGCGACATTACTGTTATCACCGCATATCCCGCTGCTGTTTATGGGGGAAGAGTATGGCGAAACCCACCCTTTCCTGTTCTTTACCGATTTTCATGGCGATCTGGCTAAAGCCGTGCGTGAAGGCCGGGCAAAAGAGTTTGAAGGCCATGCCGGTCATGAGGGCGAAAGCGTGCCCGATCCAAACGACGAAGCGACGTTTGTGCGTTCAAAGCTGGACTGGCGCAAGCTGGAAAGTGAGGAAGGCCAACGCTGGCTGACGCTGACCCGGTCACTGCTGGCAATCCGACAGCAGTCCATTGTCCCGCTGCTGGCCACCGCAGGCGGTCACAGCGGTCAGGTGCTGGCGACTGCCGAGGGCTTTGTTGCCGTGAGCTGGACCTTTCCTGCGGGGACACTGTCCATGGCGCTGAACATAGGTGAGCAGGCCCAGCCGCTGCCTGAAATACCCGGTGAAACCCTCTTTGCCTGGCCGAAAGCGGCCGATCGGTTGCCCCAACATTCCATCGTGGTTCGTCTGGCTGCGGGAGACAGCAAATGAGTATTCCAACCGCTACCTACCGTATTCAGTTTCGTAACGGCATGACGTTTGATCGTGCTGCGGCGCTGGTGCCCTATCTGAAAGACCTGGGCATCAGCCATCTTTATGCCTCGCCCATTTTTACCGCTACAAAGGGATCCACCCACGGCTACGATGTCACCGACGTCAACGCGATCGATCCGGCCATTGGCGGTCGTGCGGGCTTTGATCGTCTGGTCAGCGCCCTGAAAGCCGCCGGACTGGGGTTGATTATTGATATCGTACCCAACCACATGGCGGCCTCGCTGGAAAATGGCTGGTGGCGCGACGTCCTTGAGCATGGTCAGGACAGCCGCTATGCACGTTACTTTGATATTGACTGGTCACGGCGCTTAACGCTGCCGTTCCTGGGCGACGATATCGATACCGTGCTGGAAAATGGCGAGATCAGCGTGAAACGCGATCCCGATACAGGCAAGCCCGCGCTGGCCTATTTCGAAAGCTATTATCCGCTGACCCCGGCAAGCTGGGAGGGCCGAGAAGCAGCAGTGCTCCAGCTCAGCGGCAAAGGCGACCTGGCGGCACTGCATGAGCAGCAGCCCTGGCGGCTGATGTCGTGGCGCAATGCTGCACACGACCTCTCCTATCGTCGCTTTTTCGAGGTCACCGGTTTAGTGGGCGTGCGGCTGGAAGATCCGGCGGTGTTCGAAGATGCGCACCGGCTTATTCTGAGCCTCGTACACAGCGGTGCGGTTGACGGACTGCGCGTTGACCACGTTGACGGGCTGGCCGATCCCAAAGGCTATCTGGAGCAGCTCCGCCAGGCCGCCGGGCCAGATTGTTATCTCACCGTTGAGAAAATCCTGGGCGCCGGAGAACACCTTCCGGCCGACTGGCCCATCTCGGGCACCACGGGCTATGAATTTATTAGCGCGTTGTCTCATGTGCTGGTGGATAATAAAACGCTTGGGTCACTGCGTCAGGCATGGGAAGACGTCAGCGGCGCTGACGTGCAGATGGAAGAGGAACTGCGTAAAGCGAAATGCCTGATGGCAGACCGTAACTTTGCCGGCGAGTTTTCACGTCTGCTGCAGCTGGCCACGGCTATTGCCGAAGATGAAAACGTCGCCGTGCGCCCGGACGATCTGCGCAACGCGCTGCGTGAGCTGCTGGTGGCGTTTCCGGTTTATCGTACCTATGGCAATACGCAGGGCCTGACCGCCGATGACCAGCAACGGTTACAGGCGGTCGCCGCAGACGTCAAGGCATCAGCTCATGCACCGGACAGCCACGCGCTGGATTTCCTGCTGCGCATTATGCAGGGTGATGTGGCGCATGCGGTGACCGGGCAGGCAGACAGCTTCCGTACACGTTTCCAGCAACTGACCGGCCCGCTGATGGCGAAATCCATCGAAGACACGCTGTTTTATCGTCAAAACATGGCGCTGGCGTTGAATGAAGTGGGCGCAGAACCGCTGCAGGCGCAGTTTTCACCGGCGCAGTTTCATGAGGAAATGCAGGACCGCCTTGCGCGCCAGCCCGATGCTCTTTCCGCCAGTTCAACCCATGATACTAAGCGTGGCGAAGATGCCCGTGCCCGTCTCTATACCCTGACAGAAGCACCGCAGCAGTGGGCAGCCTGCGTCGCGCGCTGGCGTGAGCTGAATCGCCCGGCGGTCCGCTCGCTTGCGGAGGGTCCGGCACCCGAAGCCACCGTGGAATGGCTACTCTTTCAGGCACTGGCGGGCGTCTGGCCGCCGACGTTGCAACCAGATGATCGGGCCGGACTGGCCGCCCTGGCCGAGCGCTTTGCCGGCTACGTTGAAAAAGCCCTACGTGAAGCCAAGCTGCGTACCGACTGGACGGAAAACAATACGGATTACGAACAGGCGGTACTGGATTACGCTCATCATCTGCTCTCCCCTGATAATCAGGCTTTTCTGCAGGATTTTGTCGCCGCATTACAGCCGTTTATTCAGGCCGGGCTGATAAACAGTCTGAGCCAGCGAATTATCAAACTTACCGCACCCAGCGTGCCGGATATTTATCAGGGAAGTGAAGCGCTGGACTTCAGCTTGGTCGATCCGGACAACCGGCGTGAGCCCGATTACGCGGCGCTGGACAAGATGCTGCATGCTGGCATCACCGCGCTGCCCGATACGCCTGAGGGCTGGCTCAGTGGTCACGTGAACCAGTATGCCACGCAGGCCTTGCTGAACGCCCGGCAGTCGCACCCCGCGCTCTTTGCCCGGGGCGCGTACCTGCCGCTGACGGCACAGGGCGCCCATGAGGACGCGCTGCTGGCGTTTGCCCGCACGCAGGGTGACGAGGCGATTATTGTGATTACGCCGCGATTGATTTTTAACACGCTACAGACGCTGACGTCCCCGCCTGCCGGACGCTGGGATGACACCGCGATCCCGCTGCCTGAGGCGCTGGCGCATCGACGCTACCGCGATCTGCTGAGCGGCGAGGAAATCACCCTGACCGACCATATTGCGCTGGACAGGTTAAATAACTTTTGGGCACTGGCACTGTTAGCTTGCTAGAAACAGGCTGGTACAAGGACTAAAACGCCGTTACTGGGTTCGTTAATTGAGAGGGACAGATGTCAAATCATCGTTTTGAAATTACGTCGGGATCGGCCCATCAGCTTGGGGCAAATTATGATGGGCAAGGCGTCAACTTTGCGCTGTTTTCTGCGCATGCAGAACGCGTAGAGCTGTGTCTTTATGATCCCAGCGGCAAGCAGGAGATCGCCCGTCTGGAGCTGCCAGAGTTTACGCATGAGATCTGGCACGGTTACGTGCCGGGTTTACAGCCAGGTGCGCTTTATGGCTACCGGGTGTATGGCCCTTACGACCCGGAAAACGGTCACCGATTCAACCCTAACAAATTACTCGTCGATCCGTATGCGCGCGAACTGGCCGGGGATATTGCCTGGAATGAGGCGCACTTCGCATATGATTTGTATCACGACGATAAAGATTTGACGTTTGACGATCGCGACAGTGCGCCTTTTACGCCGAAATGTCGCGTCATCGATCCGAACGAATTTGACTGGCAGGATCAGAACCGGCCGCAGATTCCCTGGTCAGAAACCATCGTTTATGAAACCCATGTGAAAGGCTTCACCCAACTGAACATGGCGTTACCCCCGGAGGTGCGCGGCACCTACGACGGCATGAGCCATCAGTCGACGGTGGGCTATATCAAAAGTCTGGGCATTACGTCAGTAGAGTTGCTGCCGGTGCACTGGTTTCCCGACGATCAACACCTGCTGGATAAAGGGCTGAAAAACTTCTGGGGCTATAACTCACTGAACTTTTTTGCCCCGGCCACACGCTATTTCGGCCCGCGTGGGATTCAGGGATTCCGCGATATGGTGCGCGCCTTCCATGATGCCGGTATCGAAGTGATTCTGGACGTGGTTTATAACCACACGGCCGAGGGCAGTGAGCTCGGTCCAACCCTGTCGTTTAAAGGCATCGATAACTTCTCCTACTACCGTACATTACCGGACCAGCATCGTTACTACATTAACGACACCGGAACCGGTAACACGGTCAACACCTCGCATCCACGTGTGTTGCAGATGGTCACGGACTCCTTGCGCTACTGGGCAGAATCCATGCATATCGACGGCTTCCGCTTCGATCTGGGTACAATTCTGGGACGTGAACCGGAAGGCTTCGATCCACGCGGCGGCTTCTTCGACGCCATTACTCAGGATCCGCTGCTTTCCCGATTAAAACTGATCGGGGAACCATGGGACATTGGTCCGGGTGGGTATCAGGTCGGTGGTTTCCCGCCGGGCTGGGCGGAATGGAACGATCAGTATCGCGATACGGTGCATGATTACTGGAAAGGCAATAATGTCTCTACCGACTTTGCGGCGCGGTTGCTTGGCTCCGGCGATCTGTATGACCAGCGCGGTCGCCGCCCCTGGGCCAGCGTCAATTTTATCACGGCGCATGATGGCTTCACGCTGAACGACCTGGTGTCGTACAACGAGAAGCATAATGCCGATAATGGTGAAGACAATAACGACGGGCATAACGATAACCGTTCGTACAATTATGGCGTTGAGGGGCCGACGGATGACGAGGGCATCAATGCCGTCCGTGAGCGTCAGAAGCGTAACTTCCTGGCCACCCTGTTTTTCTCGCACGGTACGCCCATGCTGCTGGCAGGCGATGAGTTTGGCCGTAGCCAGATGGGCAACAATAACGGCTATTGTCAGGACAGTGAAATTTCCTGGGTTCACTGGGACAATCTGCCCCCTTCCGCCGAAGCGTTACGCGAGTTTACCCGTCACATTATCGCCTTACGTAAAACCCAGCCGTTATTGCGGCGCGAAAGCTGGCGCGATGGCATGGAAATTAAATGGTTCAATGCGGGCGGCGGTCTGCAACAGGCTGAACAGTGGGATGAAGGCTCAACCCTTGGCGTTTATATCGGTCGGCCCGACCTGCAGAATCAGGAAGGAATCTGGTATGACGTGCTGATGTTAATTAATCCTTTCGAGGGTAATGTGCCCTTCCGTATTCCGCAGTTCGGTGACGGCGGCTGGGTGCTGGAGCTGACCACCAGCGATGTGGATAAACGCGGTCTGGTGATTACCAAGGAAAAGGACTTCGAACTGGAAGGCCGCAGTATGGCGCTGTTCAGAAGGCCGTAGGCCGGCGTTAGCGCAACGCGTACCGCGATTGCTCAGGTTAAACTCTGCGCATCCGGACGCGCTGCGCTTGACCTGAGCCTGGTGGCTGCCAGGCTTAAACGCGTATCAACAGAAAAGCAACGCCATTAAGGAGGCAACATGTCCAGATTTACAGGAAAAATCGTTGTAGTGACAGGCGCCGGATCAGGAATTGGCGCAGCGAGTGCAAAACGCTTTGCGGAGGAAGGCGCGTCTGTTGTGCTGGTGGGACGTACCCGGGATAAACTGGAAAAGGTCGCGGCACAACTGTCGGGTCAGGACCATATGGTTGCCGATTGTGATGTCGCTGAAGCCGACCAGGTTCAGGCCCTGGCAAGCCGCGTTGAAGAAAAATATGGCTGCGTTGATGTGCTGGTGAATAACGCCGGGATCATCGTGCAGGGCCGCATTCACGAGATTGAACTCGCTGACTGGAAAAAACTGATGAGCGTTGATCTCGACGGCGTCTTCCACTGCGTGCACTATTTTATGCCTGCCCTGCTGAAAACCCGGGGCAACGTCGTGAACATTTCGTCAGTATCAGGCCTGGGCGGCGACTGGGGCATGAGTGTGTATAACGCGGCGAAAGGCGCAATCACCAATTTTACCCGCTCACTGGCGATGGACTACGGCACCGATGGCGTGCGGGTCAACGCCATTTGTCCTGGCTTTACGTTTACCGACCTGACCGAAGGCGTTAAGAACGATCAGGCACTGCTTGAACGCTTCTACGACCGAATTCCGCTACGTCGCGCCGGGGAGCCGGAAGATATCGCTGATGCGATTGCGTTTATTGCCAGCGATGACGCCCGCTACATTACCGGGGCGAATCTGCCTGTCGATGGCGGCCTGACCGCCTCAAACGGTCAGCCTAAACAGGCTTAACCGGCTTAAGCAGCTGTTCGCAGCTGCTTTTTTATTGACTGCACGACAGCGCCGCTGCCCCTTATTTCACGGGTTCAGCAACCGCCATTTCAACTTCTGGCATTCACGTCGGGCTAACCGGCGCCCTCCGCCTTCTGACATCATAGCCCCTGCTTTATCACTCAGCCTTATTCAGGATGATTTTGGCGTATGTCGTGTCGGCAGCGGACGGCCACGGGAAGTGAGACGGTTGCCGGCTGTGGGACAGACATAGTGGCTCAGACAGACCGTACACAGAATCGCTTCGGGATGATGGATTTTTGCCACTGTCAGCGCTTGCTGACGGCTATACAGTGAACCAATAAATTCCCGGCCACGGCTGTTATAAAGATGAACACAGCCTTCTTTATGTAAGCGTCGCATTCAGACCGTATTGACGTTCAGGCAGAGGGAAGCTCGACCTTCCATGGCAGCAGATCGCGGACCCGGTTCACCGGCCAGTCCTGTATATGACCGATGACGTAACGCAACCACGTCTCGGGGTCAACGCCGTTAAGCCGGCAGGTGACGATCAGAGAGTAGAGGATCGCCGCACGTTCTCCGC
>NZ_VZPF01000111.1 GCF_008801695.1 Pantoea stewartii subsp. stewartii | reverse complement strand
ACCGGCTTTGTTGAATAATAGGTAATCATTCTGTTTTGTCTGCACTGTTTTGGTAGAAAACGCTGATGCCAGACAGAACACCGTCATACGCAAGCATGTAATGCATTGATTTTATGTTATCTGAAACAACCGTTTTCATAATACCACAGCATAAAATCCATTTATTCAACAAAGCCAATTATATTTTGTGAGAGCGCCGTATTCTTTTTCAGAAGGTGATGATATTTATTACCTGAGACCCTTAGCCGATTTCAGCAAAGGCGAAAGATATTACTTCAATTTTAATCGTGGCGTAGTTCATTGCGGTACGCCGGAAGCCAAGTTTCTGTTTGAGAAATTAAGATCCCTTTTTAATGAGCATGCTTTTGAAGCCCTGCTCTCACCAGGGTCTGCATTAATTATTGATAATAATAAAATGCTACATGGTCGTTCGCTATTTAAACCAGCATTTGATGGTAAAGACCGCTGGCTGCAAAGACTTTACGTAAAGAAAATTAAGGAAGCCGTATGAATCAACATATCATGGTTGTAGAAGCGTCTTTTCTGGGCGTTTCCTATATTGCTCGTGCAATCAGAAATCTGGGCTATGAGCCCGTTTTCCTTACTAATTACTGGAACCAGGAAGGTGATGCCCTCATCCAGCTGGCGCAGGAAAGGGCTATATTCTGTGATACCACAGACATCGAAGATATTAAACGTGTGGTGAACGCTTTCGGCATAGAGAAGATTGCGGGCCTGACCACACTTCTGGACAGTCGCCTGGCCATTATCGCCACGGCAAACAAAGAGCTTGGCCTCCCTGGTGTTTCAGCGAGCGTGCTTAACTTGAAGGATAAGGCCTGGGTTAATGAAATTATTCCTGAATATATTCCTGCCTCTCTGGGAATTGAATGGCAGGTCACGCCTGAAAAAACTATTGAAGACTTTATTTCTGCTTCAGGAGCAGCAAAATTCATCGCTAAACCAGGCCTGACGGCGGGGGCCATAGGCACTTTCACCTTCCAAACTTTTGATGAACTCAAGGAAAAGATAGCTCTCGCTATTAAGAAGATCCCTGACTATCTCAATCCTAATCAATATATTATTCAGGAATTTTTTGACGGAGAACTGGTCAGTATTGAGGGCTATGCCTGTCATAATAAGGTCAATTTTATCGGCGCTACAAAACGTTTTAAATATGGAAATACTGAAGTACAGCATAAGTTCCCCTACCAGAATGACATGGGTAATACGGCTTATGAGAAATGTAAAAACGTTGTCTGTACGTTAATCGACCGGGCAGATTTTAATTACGGCTTTTTCCATATTGAGTTTATGGTTAATGGGGATGAAGTCAGGCTTATTGATGCCAATATGGGCAGGCCCGGCGGAACGAATGTTATGGAGTTGATTGCATTTGCCTATGATGTCAGTCCGGTAAAAATTTTTTTACATGCTATCAGCGTCGCTGTCTTGCAAAAACCTGTTATTGAGAACAGCTTTTTTGACAGGCCCGTTCGGGAGGATGTTACAGGGATCCTTTATGGCCTGGCGGAAAGCGCAAGACTGTTACGATTTGATCTTTCTGAGCCCGCTTCCTCACATCATCTGGCTGTGAATATGGGCACAGTTATTCCCGCCTTAGGAGAAAGCAACTGGTCAGCTATAGGTACTCTGACAGGGAAATCTGAAGATGTTTTTCATGATTTGGCAAAAATAAAGTTGATTACTGATAAAGGTGAATACGGTGCCGTCATTACCAAATAAGCAGTCGGGGACCCTTTCAGTTGGAATAATCATCGTTTTACTGGTCGCTATGGGCCAGTTTAACAATACGTTATTTATTCCATCATTACCCCATATGCGTTCTCCACTGGGCACTAATGATGCCCTTTTACAACTTTCAGTGACATTAACGCTGGTGTCTTTTGGACTGGCACAGCTTTTTTATGGCCCGCTATCGGATTATTATGGCCGCCGCCCTGTAGCCCTAATCGGCCTATCTATTTTTTTCCTTGGCAATCTTGCATGTTTCCTGGCCACGTCCGGTCCTGCTTTCCTGGCCGGAAAGATCGTTACTGGTCTGGGAGTAGGCTGTGTCGGCCCGATAGCACGAGCCATTGCCCGGGATATGTCACACGGTAAAAAATTACTGAAGCTTATGGGCATACTGGTCATGTTTATGTCCGTAACGCCCGCGGTTTCACCTATGGCAGGTGGAGCCATTCAGGGCTTTTTTTGGCTGGCGGATTAATTTCGCCACGCTGTGTGTGATGGCCTTTTGCTTTATTGTTTATCTCTATTTTTCTCTTCCTGAAACGAACGAGAATGTAGGGGACGAAACCAACAGGTTTACGCGGCTTTGTTGAATAATAGGTAATCATTCTGTTTTGTCTGCACTGTTTTGGTAGAAAACGCTGATGCCAGACAGAACACCGTCATACGCAAGCATGTAATGCATTGATTTTATGTTATCTGAAACAACCGTTTTCATAGTACCACAGCATAAAATCCATTTATTCAACAAAGCCGGTTTACGCTGGTCCGGTTGGGGAAAAACTACCGTGATATTTTTAGCCACGGCGAGTTCATGAGAATGGCACTGTTCAATATGTTGGGCTATGCGGCAGAACTGGTATTCCTGCTTTCGGCTTCTTACATTCTTCAGGATAATTTTCACCTTTCTCCACAAGAGTTGTGGTTTGGTTCCATTGGCTATTGTTCCCTGTGTGATGGTCGGAAACTTTATTGTTTCGAAACTCTCTGCTCGTTTTGAAGTGACGACGATTTGCACGTTAGGCGTGTTACTCATCCTTACTGGCTCTGTATCAATGCTGATACTCAGCAAAATGTTACCCAACGCTATTATTTCATTCGTTGTTCCTATGATGATTGTCGCGCTTGGCGAAGGCATTGTGACGCCCAGCTCCACGGCCAGATGCATGGATCTGTATGGCAAGAAGGCCGGTTATGCGGGCGCTGCTGTAGGTGCTATTGCTATGACGGGCGCAGGGTGCGTGATTGCCCTTTCTACGTTGAGTCCTCTTCGCAGCGCACTTGATGTATCTGTTGAGCTGTTGATAATTTCTTTTTTACTGCTGGCGCTATGCATGATGAATTTTACCCGTTATCAGAGGGAGAGAGCGTAATGTCTTACAGCCTTGGTGTGTTAGCCGGTATGGGGCCTCGTTCTACAGCGCCTTTTATTGATATGTTAGTGGATGAGTGCCAAAAGCAATACGGAGCCAGATTCGATATCGACTATCCCAAAATGCACATCATTTCTTTGCCGACACCTTTTTTTCCTGATCGGGTGGTTGAAGATGCCGCAATGTCAGCAGCACTGCGCGATGGGATTAGCGATCTGGTAAAAGCGGGGGTTAATTTGATCGCGGTTCCCTGTAATGTTGCCCATTGCTACTTCGCTGAGATGCAGGAGGCCAGTGCCGGCATTCCTGTGCTGCATATTGCCGATTGTGCGCTTGAACACCTGCCTGCTGAAACGGAGAACATCGCCGTGATTGCTACTGCGTCTACGCTTGATGCGGGTTTTTATCAGCAGCGTCTGCATATAGCGGGAAAGCGCTGTGTCTCTTCTGACCCATTACGCGCAATCACCACGGGTTTAATTGCGCTGGTCAAGCAAAGAGGATTTTCCGATCCTGAAGTGATAACGCAGTGGAGGACGCTGATTTCCCTGGCACAGGATTCTGGCGCACAGGCGCTGCTTATTGCCTGCACGGACATAAGCCCCCTGCTTAAAAGCCATCCCCAACAGCCGCTGCCGATTGTGGATACGGCAACAAGTCTGGCTGAAGCTGTCATTCGCGGTTTTGCCAAAATGAGGTCGACCCGGTAGCTGAATTTAGAAATGCTGGCCAGGCAGGCCGCACATGATTTCCTCGGCTTTGTTGAATAAATGGATTTTATGCTGTGGTACTATGAAAACGGTTGTTTCAGATAACATAAAATCAATGCATTACATGCTTGCGTATGACGGTGTTCTGTCTGGCATCAGCGTTTTCTACCAAAACAGTGCAGACAAAACAGAATGATTACCTATTATTCAACAAAGCCTGTCAGACAGCAAAATCCTTAATCATGCTTACAGCTGGATTAAAACCCCACCGCGGCTCCTGCCGGACGGCGGATGTCATTTGCACCGTACAGCCAGCCCGGTCTCAATTTCCCAGAAACGGCAGAATCATTACCGGAGTCAGCCGCTTTTTTACCCTCGCTGAGTTTTGGCGCAACCATAATCAGTTCGGTCGCGCCCCACGGGGTCTGCTCGGTCAGCTTATAACCGCGCTGGCGTAGCAGCCTTAAAGTATCAAACGACAGCCCGTGCTGCTCATAATAGACTTCATCCGGTAGCCACTGGTGGTGCACCCTCGGCGCATCCACCGCTTCCTGCGGCAACATCCCGTGATCGATGATATTGAGCGCCACCTGCAAGGATGCAGTAATGATGCGCGACCCACCCGGCGAGCCCAGCACCAGGAACACCTCGTTGTCGTGCGTCACAATGGTCGGCGCCATTGACGACAGGGGGCGTTTACCGGGAGCAATCGCATTGTTTGCTCCCTGTACCAGTCCGAACATGTTTTTCTCACCAATTTTTGTGGTGAAATCATCCATCTCATCGTTGAGGAAAAAACCGGTGCCCGGCGCCATAACCACAGCACCGAATCGCCCGTTGATGGTATAGGTGGTGGACACGGCATTACCTTGTTCATCAACCACAGAATAGTGGGTGGTTTCCGGACGCTCACCATTCACCTGTTTGCTTTCAGGTAGCCGGGATGGCGTCGCATCGGTCGGATGAATGCCCTGCCGCATTTCATCTGCATAAGGGCTTTGTTGAATAAATGGATTTTATGCTGTGGTACTATGAAAACGGTTGTTTCAGATAACATAAAATCAATGCGTTACATGCTTGCGCATGACGGTGTTCTGTCTGGCATCAGCGTTTTCTACCAAAACAGTGCAGACAAAACAGAATGATTACCTATTATTCAACAAAGCCCTGCATAAGATGTGCTAAGCAATTTATCTAGCGGGTTGTGGATAAACTCAGGATCGCCCAGTGAATTATTGCGATCAAAGTAAGCGATACGCATCGCTTCCGTCATCACATGAACCGAGTCGGCAGAATTAAAGCCCAGCGCACGTATGTCATAGCCAGAAAGGATATTCACCATCTCGCAAAGCGCGACGCCACCGGAGCTGGGAGGTGGGGAAGAGATAAATTCATAACCCCGATAGTGACACCGCAAAGGTGCACTTTCGGTGACATGATAACGGACAAAGTCCGCAGAAGTAATAATTGCCCCCCCTTTCGCCACAGCCGCCTCAACGCGCTGAGGAATCGGCTGCTTGTAAAAGTAATCCGTCCCGGACTGGGAAATATGGCTAAGAGTTTCAGCCAGTTCAGGCTGTTTCAGATTGTCACCCGGCTGAAGTGGCGAACCGTCTGGCCGCAGAAACCACCTCGCCGCCTGCGCATCCGTGCGGAACCGGTTGACGGTAGTATCCAGAATATCGGTATCCGCTCGCGTCAGAATAAAGCCCTGACGGGCCAGTCTTATCGCCGGTGCCATAACCTGCTGACGGCTGAGTTTGCCATAGTGTCTCTGAGCGTAATCCAGCCCCATGACCGTGCCGGGGACGGCCACCGCAGAATAACCATGCAGGCTGGCATCAGAGCGCACTTTACCCTGCGGATCAAGATACATATCGGCACGCGCAGCGGCAGGCGCGGTTTCACGGAAGTTAATAAAGGTATCTTTGCCGTCAGCAAGATGGATCAGCATAAAACCACCACCACCAATATTGCCGCAGCAAGGATTAACTACGGCCTGAGCATAGCCTACCGCGACCGCTGCATCGATGGCATTACCACCCTGTTTCAGGATATCGATGCCCACCTGAGAAGCGATCGCCTGTGAGCTTACCACCATTCCGTGGCGAGCTTCGATGGCTGGCGCAGAAGCAGCCTCAACCTGACCCGCAGTAATAACGCCAGATGTTAAAAGAAAAATGAAAAGAATATTACGTAACATGGAATAATTTCTCTTTAACCAAAAAAATATGGCGCATCCCTACGCCATAACATCATGATTATTATGTTTTATCAGCTTCACTGAGCAGCAGGTAGCCACGGTTCTCAGCACCATCAAGCGTGTTCATCCCCTTAAACAGGGTCTGGCTGTCGATCCAAATCCACGGATGTTCGGTATTGGATACATCCATGATCAGAAATGAATCAGATTTGGCATCATAAGCGCCCAGAGGAGAGAAATGTCCACCGCCCGACTGGCCTATGGCACTGCGTAAAAAGTTGACGATGACAAAAGAGTTATCCTGTTGCATGGCGGCAATAATCTCTTTCTTCATCTTGTCCTGCTGTGCGAGATCTTTCACCGGCACCGCTTTAACTTTTAATCCGGCATTACTGAGCAGACGACGCTCATCTTCCAGATGCAGACCATAATCAGCCTGCCCGCCAGGCGTTTTCGGTTTACCGAAAATCTCAATGCGTGGTTTGCTGCTGTATTTAACTACGCTGGTCTGAGTATAACGATTCCAGAATGGCTGCCAGCCGTTATTCTTTGGAAAATAAACCCTATCCTCAGTGTTTATTAAGCTGCTATCTGGCTCAATTTTCTTATTTTTATGCAGCCGCAAGCTATTCAGCACGATAGTTGCTGAAGCAACGCCACAATAGACTTTATTATTCTGCCCTTCAAACTGCGGGGCCAGAGAAAAGAAATCCTGTTTAACCGTTGCCTGTGTTAAACGCTGAATTCCTTCTGGGCTTTGCCAGTCAACAATCTGACTGAACCCGCTGACAGGCATCAAACAAATCGTCAACAGGGCAATACGAGAGGTTATTTTTTTCATTACTGTTCCCAAATTTTATAGTGCGCATCTCAACATGCCACCAAAGAGCATTATGCAATTGAGATCGGTAAAAATTATTTCAGTAGTTGATAATAGGTAGGGTTATCGTCACACTGCCCACCGCCACATTCCAGCACCGTTGAAAGCAAATTCGCCACCATCAGCAAAGCAAAAACAGCCACAACTGCACGTTGAATCAACGGATTGCGGATAGGTCCTGCCGTGGCTTTTTCAGGCGTAACCATCAGGGTAATGGCAACACCAAACACAATCGCCACCGCTAAAATAAAACTCCATGTATAAAGATGCAGACCAAAGAAAGGAAGACCATAACCTTTATCGCCCGGCAAAATATGCAGGAAAATATGGCGGGCAGCGACGGCAGCCAGCGCCAGAGCGCCAATAATCACCATGCCGTAATGCAGCTTTTTATTACCAAAACAGAGATTAAACAGTAACCCCGACCCGATAAGCAACAAAGCCGCACGTTGCAGCAGACAAAGCGGACATGGCAGATCGAAAAATCTCAGCTGAAAATAGAACGCGCAGAATAACGCAACACTCACCAGGAGCAGCATCAACAGATTAAGCGGACGCGAAATATCTTTTTTTTCTGTAAATTGCATAGTGGCCTCTAAAACGAAAGGAGAAGTGCATCGGTGGCGTGATATTTCAACCAGGCGAGAATGATGACAAGGTCGGCAAACCAGAACAGATAAGCCAGTTTTCGTTTACCGGCCAGCGCACTGAAAATGGTTCCGCAACCCATCAGGAAGGGTAAATACATAAACATGTATGACTCCATTAATAAAAGTAAAATGCCATATCATCTTCCTCCGGCATATAATCGGATAAGGCGACAGGTCCGTCCTGTGTTCACAATCCGATGAACATAACCTGAGAAACAGATGAACGGCGTTGGGCTTTGTTGAATAAATGGATTTTATGCTGTGGTACTATGAAAACGGTTGTTTCAGATAACATAAAATCAATGCATTACATGCTTGCGTATGACGGTGTTCTGTCTGGCATCAGCGTTTTCTACCAAAACAGTGCAGACAAAACAGAATGATTACCTATTATTCAACAAAGCCACGGCGTTGAGTGGTGAGAATGGATATTCAGTTCCAGTGGGATTGAACAGAACAGTATTTTATTCTGCCAGAGGACCAGTAATAATTTTTTGCGAAGGGAATATGTCATTATCTGAACATGATTGACCTGCTCCCCGTTGATTAATACACCGCGATGTCAGTAATGGAGTGTGAGTAAAAATGGCGGATATGGTCACGCAGCGTGACGCTATGAAAAGGAATGATTAAGCTCACGTTCTTTCTGTATCTGACGTGTGTGCTCCGGCATCAGCTCTGTCTTTACGCGCTCAGGGCCGGACGGCTGCAGCGCCTCTCACCAGGCGGGTCGCCGCAAAGGACAAATCAGGCATGGGCCGGTTTAGCTGTCCGGGCGCGAGAGGAAAAATTTTTTGGCCAGACAAAATTTCTCTGGCGAGAGGCTTCAGCCATCCCTGGACAGCCAGGCGGTTTGTGCTTGTCTCAGCCCCGGCGAAAGGACTCAGACAGGCGAACACCCCACCTGCAGAAAGCGGGAACTCGCCGCAACGGCGTGACGTGCGGAGCGCCGCAGCCGGAACAGCTGCTGCAGGTGAGAGGAGTTGCGTCAGGATGGAACCCCGCAACTGTGGAGCATGACAGCCGACCGGACGCCATACTGCTGCCCGTAAAGTGGCTTTTAGAAAAGAGAAGAAAATGAAAGTCAGAGAATGGATGTCAGAAAGGCAGGCGATGGATTACTGTGCTGAGCAGGAGAAAGGATAAGGCCGGTGCGTCAGCTCCGGTTCTGTCCAACTTTTATTCAGGCGCTACCTGAACTACTGTGTTTAAGATATTGCCTGAAAAAAACGTTTCTCAGCTCATCTTCTGTCGGTATTTCACCCTCTATCGAAAGCTTAGCGGGTAAAAGTGACATATTAGATTTCTCGCTGACAGGTTTGAGGACGGTAGAACTACGAATCAGGCTCATGATCGCATCCTGGAAATCTCTGTCATGATGAGTAAGACTCGTTAATATGGCAATTCCGCCTTTGATATCCCGAAGCTCTCCTCTCTTTTTCGCAAGACAAACCATATACAGATTTGATTCCGCCCGACGCCAGAAAGCCTCTGCTATTCCCGGTTCATTGATTGTTTCATAGCTTGTGATGCTTTCCCCACCCGCATTAACTTTGAATGCTGCAAGTGATATTGAAACAGACATCATTTCTCCTTTATATAACCTGGCCCACATAACGGGTTAAAGATAAAAACCTGTGTTCAATGCATAACAGAGCCGCGCAGAGGGCACAAAGTGAAACAGCGTCTTTTAACGCAGGTCGAATAAATCCAATCACACAGACTGATATCGTCCAGATGTGGAGACCACCTTTGCGCTGTCAGCAGCCTTATGGATATGGCTAAAAAACATATCCGGGACCAAAATGCTGGCCAGTCAGGAGGAAATCGGCTTTGTTGAATAATAGGTAATCATTCTGTTTTGTCTGCACTGTTTTGGTAGAAAACGCTGATGCCAGACAGAACACCGTCATACGCAAGCATGTAATGCATTGATTTTATGTTATCTGAAACAACCGTTTTCATAGTACCACAGCATAAAATCCATTTATTCAACAAAGCCCTTCCCAGGCTGATCGGCAACTATTTCCGGTAGATCTTTATCACCCAGTACTGCAATGGAATGTCTTGCGCCAGGTTCATAGCTTGAAGAAACGATGCTGGGCAGGATTTCTGTAAAATTGTTTTCTGCCGCTGCTTTTCTCAATCCATTTAATACGCGCCCACTCCAGGCATAAGTCTCTTGGTAAGAAAGATTCGGTTTAGGCATGGTAGTTCTCCTTCAATTAATTTGCCTTAGGTTTGTACGATTTTTATGCATCTCAATCTGTACATAATCGTGCGCACTGGTTGTCTCAGGGAGACTTTCCTTTCCCGTAAACAACAAGAAAAGCACAAAAAACATTAGAATATTTTAAATGTTAAGCTCTGGAATGGTAATCTAAGGTTATAGTTATTTAATGTCAACTACCGCTGCGCTTTTTATAATATACTGGTTAATAAGGGTTTAATGCAATTAATTACATTTAGTTAATATAATTAACACTTTGTTACACCATTTATATTTATATCTATGCCTGTTATTTAATTTATGTTCGCGTCATTTGTTTAAGTTTAGTCATGTTTCGGATGTGCAATAAACAGCGGTTAGGTTTGATGGCGAAGTGCCTGGCTCTGGTATTCCATGTGCGACCAGATTTTTTAACAGGCCGACTAATCAAATGATGGTCACTATGTATTAACGCTTTCAGCCGAACAGGTGATTGCGGGCATGTTAAGCGGAGACACCACGGACGCAGACAGGGAAGCGAGTTCGAACGGCGCGGCTTCCGGTAAGCGCACCTCTCATTTGTGCTTCGCTGGAATCTCATCTGTCTTTATGCTTGTAAAAATCATCAAATGACTCAGGGTTTACCTGCCTTACTGGCTCCCGATCAACTGCAAGCCGATCTGACATGGATAAAAAGCCTTCCCCTGACTCGGTTTTTTCTTTTCCGGTCTGTCCTTTTATGTCGAAGGGAAGAGTTACAACTAACTCCCTTCCGAGCAAGGCATGACCGGAATAACGAGAAAGACGTCAGATGGGGTATTTGCAGTCCACAACGTGGACTGGCCACAGAACCACGGTGGCCCTTTGCCGGGGCGGCGGCAGCTGTCAGCAGCCGTTGACGTTGACGCCAGCCACCAAACTCTAGCCCGACTACCCGCCAGGAAAGGAACCGAAAGGGCCATGGCCCTGCCCGCGAAGAAGCTTTTAAGGCATTAAAAGAGAGGGAAACGCAGGATGCGGAAGCAAAGCATGACGTAAACCATACAGAGGATTGATGTCATTAGCCGCAGGGCCCACAGGGCAGAATGTTTTAAGGCCCCTGGCTGGCCATCTCAGGATTTTGCTGCACCGTACGGATCAGCACAACCGCCTGGGCTTTAAGTTTTTCCCTGCCCATATCCCAGTTATGGTACGTGGTTTCGCCCGTATGAAGGTAGTGGGCAAAAAACGCCTGAGACAGATTATGTTTTCGCGTACGTCACGGAGCTCCTGGGGCGCTATCCTGTGGGGCCGGGCGATAACGGAGAGGCTGTTCATGGCACAGAGCAGACATCCGCAGCATATAAATATCCGCCGTGAAAGCGTACCGCTCAGCGCTGCATGCCCGTTGACTGATTCGTTCTTTCCCGTCTCACTTTAACAACTATCTGATTCAGGATAGGGCCCGTCCGGACAGGAAAAATCTGATTTTATGAGTCCGTCATAAAACCGATATACCGGAAATATAATTTCAGTTTGCTGGAACTCAGACACAGGGACTAACGTAAGCGTCGCATTCAGACCGTATTGACGTTCAGGCAGAGGGAAGCTCGACCTTCCATGGCAGCAGATCGCGGACCCGGTTCACCGGCCAGTCCTGTATATGACCGATGACGTAACGCAACCACGTCTCGGGGTCAACGCCGTTAAGCCGGCAGGTGACGATCAG
>NZ_VZPF01000110.1 GCF_008801695.1 Pantoea stewartii subsp. stewartii | reverse complement strand
ACACGATTTCCGGTGACGTAATTTCGGTTCCACCATTAGCACTGGCAGTGAGTTTACCCGGGGTCTGGATGGTGATGTCGTGCCCGGCAGCTACTTCTACAAATGCGGCACCATCGTCTGTGCGAAGTTGTGCGGCGGTTGGGCTGATATTGCTGATTTTCTTTGCCTGTGACTGTGGACCCGGTATGACAAACGCATCACTGAAATCGTGATTTCGGCCGCTGTTTGAGTTCTGAACGCCGCCGTTCTGCCACCAAAAATCGAGATCCCGACTGCTGATAATCACAAGGCATTCGTCACCTGGCTTAACTGGAAAGGTTAGGGTGCAACCGCCGCCGCGGGGAAACACCACAGGTGCATCGAGCAGCATTGGGAACTGCTGGGCATCATAATTGAGTCGATCGATTGATGTGCTGTTTTCGGGAATAATCGGTATTGCTCCCATAACGCCAACATCGACCTCACAGCTGACGGTTTCCGGATCGAATGAACGGATAATGCCAGGGTAAGCAACACGTGTTTTCTGCATCGCCAGGCCAACGCAGGAATCAAAAGCCTCCAATGAGTCAACCGGCCGTAATATCGACATAGTAAACCTCTCAGCCAGCTATGCGCTGGCATGGGAATGAACCTATAACGCGCGGCTGATCCATGTTTGTGCGGATGAGCTCAACGTTCAAAAAACGGTTGTTACTGCCATCCGGATGCACATACTCAAATCCGTAATTGTTGCCGTCTCTGGCTGGCATGAGAGTCATCTCAACCCGCAAACTATCTTTTCCCAATTCAGTTATTTTTTGGGACGTGACTCGTTGTCCATTGATTTTAGACATTTCACCCAAAGTGGCCTTGCTATATCCTGTTCGACGCTGGACTTCTGATAATCGAATAAATGACTGCGACATATTTACCTCATAACGTCTATTACGGTTTACAAGGTTAATTCAAACAAATAATGGCTTTGTTGAATAAATGGATTTTATGCTGTGGTACTATGAAAACGGTTGTTTCAGATAACATAAAATCAATGCATTACATGCTTGCGTATGACGGTGTTCTGTCTGGCATCAGCGTTTTCTACCAAAACAGTGCAGACAAAACAGAATGATTACCTATTATTCAACAAAGCCTATTTAAATAGGAAAAAATAATGTTATAGGTTTCTTGATTCTTTTCTCTGTCGAATTCTGAGAGGCGGAGCAGATGATAAACTCCAGCCATTGCCATTGCTGCTTGTTCAGCGGATACAACGCGTTGGCGCTTAAGGTGATGTGGCATATTTAAAATGTTTTCACGCATGACTCTTCACCTTCATTAATTGTCTAATGAAGTCTACTGTAGTCTACAAGGACTGTCTATCCATACAGCTACGAGGTGTGCCCAAACGTACCATGCACAACAACGTTGTCGCCGTTTTCCAGCGATTCCATGTAATCGGCATACCACTGCAACATTACCCGTCTGCGGTCGAGATACTGAGCATGATTATAGGTGCCGCGAATGGAGTTTTTATCGACGTGGGCCAATTGGATTTCTATCCAGGCACTGTTATAACCCTGCTCATGCAGGATAGTGCTCATTGTGTGCCTGAAACCGTGCCCGGTAACCTTGCCATGATAGCCAATACGTTTAAACACCTGGTTAATACTGGCCTCGCTCATGGTTTTTTGCGGGTCATTTCGCCCAGGGAAAAGTAGCGGATACTTTCCGGTAATCTCGCGGATCTGACTGATAAGCTGTAAAGCCTGGCTTGAGAGTGGCACGATGTGTGGGCGACGCATCTTCATTCGTTCGGCTGGTATTTCCCACTGAGCACTATCCTCA
The DNA here is from genome assembly GCF_008801695.1 of Pantoea stewartii subsp. stewartii. Classification (GTDB taxonomy): domain Bacteria; phylum Pseudomonadota; class Gammaproteobacteria; order Enterobacterales; family Enterobacteriaceae; genus Pantoea; species Pantoea stewartii. The sequence goes on along the minus strand of NZ_VZPF01000110.1, from coordinate 9,686 downwards.
TCAATTTCAGTCCATGCTGCGGCACGTAGCTCACCAGTTCGGACGCCGGTCAGAATTAGCAGGCGTGCAGCCATAACCACCAGTTGGCTACCTGAGTACTGAGAAAGTGCATAGAAGAACGCGGGTAATTCAGCGGCAGGCAAGAATGGGTAATGCTTTGCCTCATGCCCCAGCATGGCTCTGGTAAGGTCCGGTGCCGGATTATATTGGGCGCGGCCAGTGACTATCGCATAGCGAAAAACTTCACCGCATCGCTGGCGCACCTTTTTTGCTTTCTCCGTTGCGCCGCGGCTTTCGACCACTTTCAGTAGATTTAGCAGATCGAGGGGCTTAACTTCGGCAACAGGGGTCCGGCCAATAAAAGGGAACACGTCTTTTTTGAAAGAATCCATTATGGATGTGGCGTACAACTCAGACGACCATCGTTTAATCCTGCTGGCGTGCCATTCAAGAGCGATATCCTGAAAGGAGTTCTGGCTCTGCATCATGCGCTGTTGACGTTCCTCCCGCCTGGCCACGTTTGGATCAACCCCGCGAGTCATACCCTTTTTAGCCTGTTCCCGCTGCTCGCGTGCATCTGCCAAACTAACATCGGGATATACGCCAATGGCCAACAACTTTTCCTTGCCATCGATGCGATATTTTAGCCGCCAATAACGAGAGCCATTTGGGTTTACCAAAAGATATAAGCCACCACCATCAGACAGCTTGTAAGGCTTTTCACGCCCTTTAGCAGTATCAACCTGTCTCGCATTAAGTTTCACTTTTGGGGGTATCTCCAGTAGACCGAACAGCTTATACCCCCAAATGTACCCCCTGATTAGAGTTGATTGCAATAGATGTTAGTAGACGTTGGGATAGTTTGTTGGTGGTTATTTTTATGATTTTAAAGGGAAAAGTATACTTTGCAAGACGGTGTGAGAAGTGAATAAAGTGTCCCTGCAGGAATCGAAAATGTGTTTATTGTTATGTTTTTTAATGATTATTTTCATATGTATTTTTTCGATACCATCATGGATACCATCAGTCGATAAAAATGTCTCATTAAGACCATAGAGATCGGCCTATTTTGTCAGTTCCAATAACGAATAGATGAATGAAAGAACGGCGGGACAGGGGACTGGCAAATCTGCTATTAGGCTGAAAAATGATCAAAAAAGTTATCACACCCACGCATTATACAATGCTGCTCGCAAACCAGCGCCAGCTCTGGAAGTCAGGGGGATACACCCTAAAGTATTTTTTTCACTTTATGTATACCATAATGGCTTTAAATCACTCACCATCCAGCGCTATAACCGGGTTTAACCGTGTATACCATCGCCCATGTGACATGACGTATTTTCATTCATAAAACTCTTTATTGTATCGAATTTGACACAATACCCGCCCGCAGCAATCAGGCCGTCAAGCAAATATCGTTGTGCTGTTCATGACACACCTGATCCCTCAAGAATTGCTCACAGCGAGAAAGAATATGGATAACCCGGACAAAATTTCCGTCCCTGAGGTCACTGCAGTGACAGAGCCGCAGTCCTCTGCGGAATGCTTCACCTTTGGCGATCCCATTCCCGTACTGGACCGGCGCGAACTGCTGGACTATGTGGAATGCGTGCAGATGGATCGCTGGTATGAGCCGCCGGTGAGTTTTGCAGGGCTGGCACGTACCTGGCGAGCAGCCGTGCATCACAGTTCACCCATTGCCGTTAAGCGTGACATTCTCAGCAGTACCTACATCCCTCACCGCCTGCTCAGTCAGCAGTCTTTTGCCCGTTTCGTTCAGGATTATCTGGTGTTTGGTAATGCCTATCTGGAAAAGCGTACTAACCGGCTGGGCGGTGTCCTCACACTGGAGCCAGCGCTGGCGAAGTACACACGGCGCGGCGTTGACCTGGAATCCTACTGGTTTGTTAACTATGGTCTGACAACGCAGCCTTATGAGTTCACCAGAGGCAATATTTTTCACCTGATGGAACCGGATATTAACCAGGAAATTTATGGGCTGCCCGGCTACCTCTCCGCCATTCCGTCAACCCTGCTCAACGAGTCCGCAACGCTGTTCCGCCGGAAGTATTACATCAACGGCAGCCATGCGGGCTTCATCATGTACATGACCGACGCGGCGCAGAATCAGGAGGATGTGAACAACATCCGCAAGGCAATGAAAAGCGCCAAAGGGCCGGGCAACTTCCGCAATCTGTTTATGTACTCACCCAATGGCAAAAAGGACGGCATCCAGATCATCCCGCTGTCAGAGGTGGCGGCGAAAGATGAGTTTCTGAACATCAAGAACGTGAGCCGTGATGACATGATGGCAGCGCACCGCGTGCCGCCGCAGATGATGGGTATCATCCCCAGCAACACCGGCGGCTTTGGCGATGTGGAAAAGGCCAGCCGTGTTTTTGTCCGCAACGAACTGATGCCGCTGCAGAAGCGACTGCAGGAGCTGAATACCTGGCTGGGCGAAGAAGTGATCTGCTTCGAGCCTTATCCTTTACAACTTGATGAAAGTGCTGATAACAACAGGGGGTATGTATGGGATGGATCGGCGTTGATCTGGATGGCACGCTGGCGGTGTATCCACCAGAGAGCGGGGCGCTAATAGGTGATGCCATCCCCGGCATGGCGGAAAGGGTCCGCAAATGGCGCAAGGATGATATTGATGTACGAATTTTTACCGTCCGGGCTGGTTCGCGTGCCGGAGTGAAGCAGGTTAAAGCCTGGCTGAGAGCCAATGAACTGCCGGACCTGATGGTGACGAACGTTAAAGACAGCGGCATGGTGGAATTATGGGATGACAGAGCGATACGTGTTATCCGTAATACAGGTTCAGTGTGCGCGGGATGCAACGGCACATCGCAGTTTCACCATCATTCCGGGGATTTCACCAACTGCTGAGCCAGCAGGTATCCCGTTAACCATTGCCTGAGCGCCTCAGCAGCATTCTGCGGGGCGTTCGCTTTATTTATGGCATGAATCATGCCCCGGCACATGCGCCGCTCAGGTTGCCATTTCCCCCCTCTGCGCGCGCTGCCCCCCACGCCTGCCCGCTTCGCTTAACAGAATGGTTTTCATGCACCCCGTAAATCGCCTCAGGAGTCGCCGCACAAGGGCTTTCGCGTAAAAAATAGCGCATGAGACTCATGCGTTTTCATGCGCCATAGACATGCACTCATGCGCTCTCGGGCCAGCCAGGAAAAAGGCGTAAAAAAACCCGGCGCTAAGCCGGGCGTATGTGGGAAGTTTTACTCATCAGACCGGGATTTGCTGACGGCTGGATAGCCTGGATGCAGAGCCATAGCGATTCAGGGTTTGCACCTTCTTGTCTGTGCCTTCCTGCACTGTCTGCGTTTTCCCTTCTTGCTGCGGGCGAGTAATGATCGTATCCACTGATTCAAGCGCAGTAAAAGTGCTTGAACATTCCAGATTCTGGCACTGGTAGTAGGTCCGCTTTACCGATGGAGCCTCGTACTGGCTGGAACGACCATGTGAAATGGCCTGGCAAAAAGGACATTTCAGTGCCATCAGATACCCTCCATATCGCGATTACGTTTCTGCAGCTCTTCACGTTCCTGACGGATCTTCATTTTGTGAAGGGCCGCCGGTGACGGGCTTTTGCTTAAATCGACACGAGCCGCATAATCCGGCGCAACTCCCGCCAGTTTAAACACCGGATCCTGTTCCGGCATCGCATCGTTAGTAAGAGCCGGTTTGGTAATATGTTTGTGAATAAAGTCTTTCAGTACTGTGTTCGGGTCATTAACTGAATTCACCACCCCCACAACGGCACTGGCTTCCCGGCCCATTGTGGTTTTGAGCAGGCTCAGTGTCTGGATTAATGCCTTACCATGCGACTGCATGAAGTCTTCCCAGATTTGCTTTGCGCGAATACCCACAAGGGTGTCGTGCGCGTGGATATACTTTCCGGCTAATTCCGCAGTCTCCTGCGGCAAAAGTGCATTTTCGCATTCCTGAGCCGCCAGTAGCTCATCAAAATCCTCAAGCGTTTCACGCCCCAGCGCAATTTCCGTACGCAGTTTTTTCATTTCCTTTGAGACTACGCCCTGACTTTCACGAAACAGCGTGCGCCACTCCTCATTCAGGGCGTTCGTCGTGACTTCCATTTCAGCGCAGCGCTGGCGGATAGTTGAAATATTATCCGCTGCCGCTTTCTGCTGACGACGTGCTTCAAGCCATGCGTTTCTGGCAGTGTTCAGAGTTTCCAGTGCCCGCTGCGTGACAGCCGGAAAAGTGGAAAGGTTGGTATTCTCTGCGGTGTTGTTCATGACTTCTCCTGTCGGGTTGGTTCGTTACGTCAATTGTGTCGTGGCTGACACAAGCGCACTACCGGTGCTCAGTGTGTGGTGGCTGGCACAACGGGCCTCTGCGGCTATTCAGACGCGGCTATGACAGCCAGCCAGATAAAAACGCCTCTGTTTCAGCCTGCTTTATGTCCCCGATGCGGTGGAACAGGTGGAACAGGTGTTACAGATTTGTTTTGTAAAGCATTTATAGGTACAGCACAGGTGGAACATCGCGGGTAACAAGGTGGAACAGCGGGTTGGCTGACGTTCCACCTGTTCCACCTCACTATTTCAGAAGGTGGAACAGGTTCAGCCCTTGTAAAATACGGTTGTTCCACCTGTTTCACCTGTTACCCTTAATAAATAAGACTCACGCAAAGCCTTAACCCGGCACCTCGCTGTTGAAGACATAGAGCCTGCGGGGATTCATCTCTGGCGGGCGAATGTTTGTCTGCAGCTTGCCATCGGTGGAGGGCAGCAGATATCCACGATCCGCGCACAGACGCGCCACCTTGCGCGGGTCAAATCCCCGGCAGATTTCTTTCCAGCCGGACGGCATGACGTAGAACGTGGTGACAGCTTCCGTGCCCTGCGCGGTACTGCCTTTCTCCACCCTGCGCCAGCCCACCATATTACCGGGGCGGTTGCGCTCGTCGTGCCAGTCAGCAAAGCGGCTGTACTGATTCGCAGTAAAGAAACTGCGTACCTGCTCCAGTGCGGCAATATCTTCCTGATTGGCGGTGTGCCCGCGATCTTTCAGCCATGCGTTCAGGCAGACGCGGGTTGCCCGCAGCGCTTCCCCCTCAGGCCAGCCGGTGATACCCAGACGGGTTGCCAGCTCGCCCGCCATCGCCACCAGTGCAAAGCGGTTCACAGCCCGGCCCACCTGATTGCCCGCATCTTTCGGGGTCAGGGCGGCGGTATATTCCTTCATCAGTGACTTTGCCTGTGCCGTCAGCCCGTTAAGATCAGCGGTCAGGGCTTTCAGCCACTCCCGGAACGGCGAACCGTAGTAACTGGACGTGGCCCACTCCAGATGCTCCGCCAGAGCCTTGCCGCTGTCGAAGCCGTGCAGCTCCTCAAATACGCCAAACTTCCCGGAATCGCTGGGGATCTGGATCATCCTGACTTCCATCCCGGCAAAGGTACGCTCCCCGGCTTTTGCCGCATGTTCGGTCAGTGACAGCTCGCCGGTTGAAAAGAAGAGCAGCCGCCACTGCTTACGGGTGCGCAGCTCACCGTCCGTACCGGCCCGGCCCTTGCCCTGACCGTTTGCCAGCATGTAGGCAATATTGCCCGCCTCGCGTCCGTCCACCTCCCGGATCTCGTCGAGCATCATGGCGGCATCGTTGCGGCGGCTGGCGCATCCCTCCAGTGCGTTGCCGGTTGCCCGCCACGTCTGCCAGTAGTCAGGCCCGCCGCAGACGGAGGTTGCCGCTTTCATGGTGGTGGTCTTACCGTCCGTCGATTCCCCCTTGAGGTGGTAGCCGCCGCCATCCATACCAACCAGCCGTAACAGGGGTGCAGCAAAGGCCAGACTGACGGCAAACGCCACGCGGGAGTTGCCGGTGCAGTAGCGGGATACGTGCTCCCGCCATTCCTCCGTTGTGCCCGACACGCGGAAATCGCGACCCTGCACGGAAGTGGTCTGGAGAATGACCCCCTCTGCACCTTCACCGCTGACCTCATCCTGCAGAACGTAAACCTGACCATGCCAGCCGGTGCGGCTGACGCAGGTCACGCGGCGTTCCGGTTTACACAGCGAGATATATTCCATCAGGCGGGCGCGGGCCTCGCCGGTGGTGCTGATATAGGACAGCCCGTTAACCAGCAGTACCCGGCGCAGCTCCTCACCGCTGCCGCTCAGCATTTCCATTGGCATCGCCCAGCGGCGGCGCTCTCCCCACGTATCTTCCCACTCCAGCAGTCGCCCAAAGTTACCGCCATCGGCATCGCAGGTGATTGCCGTCACGCGCAGCGGGTTGCATATTTTGACGTTCTGGATCTCCGTCTCACCGTTGCGCTGTACCTGTTTTTCATACCAGAGATATTCCTGGGTAAGACGGAATCCGTGCGGCAGCTGCGTGCGGCCTTCCCCACACAGCACCAGACCGTTACGAAAGGCTTCACGGGCGCGGGTAATACCGTGCTCCCGATGGAAATCATTCCAGTCAGCCTTAATCTCTCCCGGTGGCAGCGTCATCCAGCCGCCAACGGCTTTTGCCGCCCGTTCAGCAAAGGATCTGCCGGGGTTTTCGCCCCCGTCCTGAAAATCGTTATCACCGGCGATGATAATTTTTACCTCAGGCCAGCGTGCCCGCAGCGACAGCGCCACGTTGGGCAGGTTGCCCGCAGATATGGCAGCCACTACGCATCCGGCGGTGAGCTGGCTTACCGTCAGCGCCGTGGCGTAACCTTCGGTAATCACCACCTGTACCGGCGGTTCAGGCGGTAACGGGCTGAGCGCCACAAACGCGCCTTTCATCGTGCTGCCGGGCAGTATGCTTTTTTCACCCGTCGGGGCGATAAGCTGCGCACCGGTCACGGCTCCGGCATTGGTGGTGAGCGGTAATAGCAGGGAACCGGCAGGAAAATCCTTGCCGCTGATATGCTGCACGCTCCCGGTCAGGGAGGCCGGGTATCCGGCAAACCCTTTCCCGGTCAGATAGGGGCTTTCTCCCGTGTGGCTCTCTTTCATCAGCGCCGCCACGGTAAGGCTCATGTCGCGTTTAGGGGCTTTTTGCCTGGCGGGCTTAACGGGCAGTTCCTGCACATCCGGCACATTAAGCACCTGCGCCACCTCCTGCGCTGCCTTTCTGACGCCGTAGCCGGTCATGAGCTTAACCAGATCCAGACCGTCACCATTGCCGCACTGGCTGCAAATCCACGTCCCGCGCCCGTCAAGGTCATCGAGGCGAAAACGATCCTTGCCCCCACATTTCGGGCAGGGACCATGCCTGCCGTTTTCAGGTACATCAATACGCAGCATCTGCAGAATAACGGGCCATTTCCCCCGCGCTGCGGCTGAAATCTGCGTAACCGTCTGTGTTGTCATACTTCCCCCTGATACAGCGCCACACCCGTGCTGCAGAAGTCATCAAAGGCCGCCGGAAGCGTGCGGTACAGCTCCGCCATCACTTCACAGCCGCGCACGGTCAGTACCGGCGGCGCGGTCAGCAGTGACGGCTCCAGCATGTCAGTCAGCAGTGCCAGCGCGGCAGCGGCTCCCTGTGCTTCGCCGTACTCGTTAATCAGTGCGCACTCAATATGCAGGGCAATGGCCATTTCAATACGCTCAACCGTCAGGCTGTGCGGACCATACTGCTCGCTGCCGGTTTCGTTCAGCGTTTTCTGCTGCCATGCCGATGCAATAGCCCGCCGGTACAGCGCGGTGGTCATTTCTGCCGGGAAAATGGAAACCTGCGGCTGGTTCATTTTGTACCTCCTTCAATCAGTGCGCAGTTGTGCGCAATATCCGTCAAATCTGCCCGCAGGTATTCCATCAGCGCGGCGACACCCGGCGCACAGCCTGTATCCAGCGCTCCGACCTGAGACGGGTATTCAGAAAAGAGAAGCTGGAGCAGGTCGCAGGCATTTCTTGCGCGGGTCAGCCTTCCGAAACCGTCCTCTGACAATCCATAGGCAAAAGCACTGGTATTGTGTTTTTCAGGCAAAGTGTGGCCCTGAGCACCGTTGTGCCCGTTTGAAATATTCATCGTGGATTACTCCGTTTTCAGCGGTTTTTTGTCAGAGAAACCTGGAATAGTGGCTGTCGTCAGGTTCAGCAGAACGCCGTATGCTGCGATCCCGCCAGCGGGTAAATACCACAGACGGATGCAGTGTCAGCGGCCCGGAACCACTACCGCCCGCCGGAGCTGGCGAAGATTTAAAGAGCGGCGCATCAAACAGGCGCGTATACCGCTGTTCAAACCATGCCAGAGGGCAGGAAGAAAGCTGGTTGTCGCTGTCATGACGTATCAGCACTTCACTGCTGAATTCAGGATTAACCAGCGCCACGGAGGGAGACGCTTCAAGTAATCGGATGATTGTTACGGTCCAGCCACGTTCATGCTGCCAGCGTTCGCCGGGTTGCGGATAATTACGCATGTTCACCTCCGCAGGGAATACGACCGGCAAAGCTCAGCACATAGTCCGGGGCAAGTCTGCGCCGCGCTGACCACTCGTTATCTGCGGTGATCCTTAACATCACAGGACGGGCATTGCGTTGACTGCGGTTGATCGCCGCAAATAACCAGGTACACTTCTGTTTAGCCATCTTCGTTACCTCATACAGCGGATTGGTCAGACGCCTCGGTAGTGCTGCAAACACTCTGGGGCGTTGCTATTTTGTTTTCTTGTATGTAATGTGTCATCACACATAAACACATTACAACGGGTGTAATTGACGTGTCAACACACAAAAGCGAAAGACGTGGTAATCCACCATTCCAGTTCCGACTTGATCCTGAATTGCGTGAATTGATGGAACAGGCACAGCAGCAGGATGGTGATGAATCGCTCGCCGCCTGGATAAAACGAATTCTTCGTAAAGAGTTACAAAGTCGAGGCTTAGAGCCAAAAAATTGATTAATTATTTGGGGAGGATTTTTTCTCCCCAACTTAGTTAAATTTTTCATTATATTCCCTTTATTCCCGCTGACTGAACCTTAACCCACTGCCTAATTTCTTGTGCATCGTAGATTGTTACTCTTTCGGTTAATCGAGTTGCCTTGGGAAATCCGGGTTTGTTTTTTGTCCAGCGCCAGAGAGTTACTGAACTGATGTTGAGAAAATCAGCTGTGTGTTTAGCTCTGGCATTGCCTGACAGGGGGTAATTTTTTTTTGTCATATGAATCACCTGCAATCCTACTTAACGTAATGAAAGGAACGGATGCAGGCTACTTTTAGGTTTGCAGTAATGCGCGGAGTTTTTGAAAATTCGTCAGAATTATCAAAAATTATCTACCTTTTACCTGCTCTTTGAAGCCAGTCATCTAAAGTATCATCAGTGATTTCAGGGAGTTCCATTTCATGAACGGTTTTTCTACTCAGATGATCTTTTATTTGAGTAATAGATGAAAATCTCATCATATCTTCCGTCACCCCTAAATAACTGCTCGGAATAGTAGATCACTTAGAGGGAACTCAGTCCGGTTTATGCGATCTGATCAATCGCTGAATATCCCAAATCACCAGCCGGACTGAGCAATGTCGATCATAGCACCAATACCCAGAACCGAACGACGCCTGATGCAGAAAACTATCCATAAAACAAAGGACAAAAACCACGCCCGGCGGCTCACCGCCATGCTGATGCTGCATCGTGGTGACACCGTCAGTCATGTTGCCAGAACACTCTGCTGTGCCCGCTCATCGATTGGT
>NZ_VZPF01000109.1 GCF_008801695.1 Pantoea stewartii subsp. stewartii | reverse complement strand
GCTAAGGCCATGTCGATAAACATCATCGGAATCACAACGAGGGCAATGAACAGTAACTGTAGCCAGGAGGACACCTCAAATAACTGTAGGATATCACATAATCCAACTATTTAGAGGCATTACCAAAGTTTTAATGCTTCTTTTGACTTAACTATACAAGTGCGAATCAGATCAATAAAAAACTCTGATTCGGCAATTTTATAATAACGATTGAATTTCTAAGTAATGTAGTCCATCTTTTTTGAATGAACGCTTGATCAGTTCCTTATCCATTATGATGAGTTTATTCAGTTCATTATCAAGCTTAAGGTACTTTGAAAAATTCTTCTTGAGAAAAACAGCACTATCCCTTGAAAAACCCATCATTTGTAGATGCCATACTACTGGCTCGTTAGAACCAAACTCAATGAACTGTGACCAGTTTGCCCCTGGATTTCCTTGCAACACATAATTCAGAAGCTGACAGTAATGTGAAATATAATTTTGTAACTGGTAACCTACACGCAACTCAATGTCTTTTATAGTTTCATTAACTAATGCAGTTAAATGAGCAGGGTTTTCGCTGTCAAAAAGTACAGATGTGTTTTTAATATATATACTTTTGTTCTTTTTATAAGCAATTACCCCCGAGATAATTTCCTGTAGACTATTTCCGCGAATCCATTGAAACAGTAATACTGCATAGTATGGAATTGAATTCAAATAAAGATGTTCTCTACCTGTTGCAAACTTTTCAACTTGGTAAATATCGAATATTAAATTCAATTTTTCTTTAATTTCTTCGTATGTAGGCTGCCATGATAATTTCAGTTCATTAACTGAAAGGCTTTTTATTTTTTTAAAAGCATGATACTGCGAATCAATCGCAATATGACTATTTGCCAAAAGGATATTCATTGGCATGGTAATATTTTCAGTGCTTTTTTCTGCACTTAACAAAATTTCTGATTTTCCACTACTTTGGAAATAACTTATGAGAGGAAGTTCTTTAGAATCCCTCATAGTATCTATTCTTATCATATCTCCTAAAGTTCTAAGGAATTCAGCATTTTTAATATCTCCTGTTTTACCAGTCGTAATAATCTGGTGTAAATCGCTCAATCTTTTTTCGTCTTCAATATAGAAACTTGGCTTTAATGAAATGTTATTTTTATCAGACAGAAGGATATTATCAACAGCTTTTTTATTCCAAAACTTATTATCATCTCTAATACAAAAAATATCCCCTGACAATTCCATAGATAACCGACCAGCTCTTCCAGCCAAATTCCAAAAATCAACCGACTCTAAGGGGTTGGGGCCTTTTTTATGCGTAAGAATAAATACAGACCTTGCAGGTAAATTGACTCCCTCAAGTAGGGTTGATGTACAGAATAGATAATCAATATTTCCTATTTTGAAATGATGCTCAATTAAATCTCGAATCGATTGGGGCAAGTTTCCAAAGTGGAAGGCAACACCATAGTTGATTGCTTCTGCAAGTTCATAATTATCATGAACAAAGCTTCTTATCTCAGAAGATATTGCTAAATTTAAAGGCTTTGTTTTTTTCTTATTAACCTTGAGATAATTGATAAAACTACGTGTTCTCTCAAGAGAGCTTTCTATCCCCCCCCGCAATAAATTATTTTACTTTTACCATTATTTAATTTATAGATAACATCATTTGCACTCGTGTAAGTATTGGAGATCTCATCTATTTTTTCAAGCGACCTTTCCTCGGTATTAACATAGCTAAAGCTGCCATTTAAGAGATCAATAAAATACATGTTCTGAGTAGTTGCACCTTCTGTGTTTCTATATACCGAAGCGTTTTTTCTATCAAACAAACTGTTAAATATTTCAGGATTCGATAAATTAGGTGAAGAGAAGAATAACCTTGCCTCAGTATTTTTACTAATTGTTTGCTCTATAGCTGAATAAGTAACAAGACTTCTCGAATCATTTTTTGTTGTTAGCTTTTGAGCTTCATCTAGGCTTTGTTGAATAATAGGTAATCATTCTGTTTTGTCTGCACTGTTTTGGTAGAAAACGCTGATGCCAGACAGAACACCGTCATACGCAAGCATGTAACGCATTGATTTTATGTTATCTGAAACAACCGTTTTCATAGTACCACAGCATAAAATCCATTTATTCAACAAAGCCCAATCAGGAAGTAATATCGCTGGCTGTCCTCATCAAATTTAATCTGTGATTTTTCCAGTTTTGCGATTTCGCCTCTCCTGGCTCCGGTGTATGCCAACAACAATGTAATCCACTTCAACCAGCCATCTGGCTGCTTGTGTGCCCATTCTACAAACTTCTTCATCTCCGCCGAACTATATGCACCAAATCTTGCTTTAGATGGTGCAGCCACTACACCATCAGTTGGTGACTTCATCAAAATGTCTTTGTTTTCTGTGAGAAAGGTCTTGAACAGCGATTTGTAGACTTTAAGATGCTTATTGATAGCCTCAACACCAACAAGCTCATCAGGTGGCACGTCATCACAATCTATCAACTGCTGAACATTCATCGAGCGATATGGTTGGACAACACGCTTAGGTAAATTCTCAACAACTTCCATTACCTGCCTAATGTCCTGTTTAGTGATCGCTGTTACATCCGTATTTTTCCCCAACACTACAAACAATACTTCAATGTAACGTTCATTTGCCATTGAGATCGATTTAGTCCAATTACGTCCCTTTTCGGCTTTGTACATACCCCAAGCATCAGAGAGAGTTAACACGTTTTCCGGCTCGGCTTGTGCCGATGGCCCCTCGATTTCAGCGGGAACAACAATCGGTAGGCTGGGTAACAATGGAACTTTCACACCCCTACGTTCTGACAAAATCAGGTTTGACACAAACTCATCAAGCATCGAGATCGGAGTTGCTAATGATTTAACAAAAGGAACATGTGGAGTGATGCGAACCATCAAAGCAGAGGCTTCGCGATAACTATCGGTAAGAAGGGATTTTTTAAACATCCTGCCATTTGAAAGCCGGATCTGTAGATAGTAGTTACCGTTTCGTTGAAACGTGTATGGTAGGGTTTTGTACCTCATGATTACGCTCTTTTTGTACCTTAGGTGCATTACACACGGACAAAAAGAAATGTAACCACATGAATACTAATCAGAATCTTGGAAACCTACGCTGGCATTATCCAGATCAGGTAATACGGGTTTTTCTCAGCCTTCACAAAGAAGGGCACCCCGAGTCATGTTACTCAGAGAAGAATAAGTAAGCCCCTAAATTTAAGCAAGGTGCTTATTCTTTTTTCAACCTGGCGGGCGAGACTTTTACATGATCCCGATCAACTCCCCACCGCACGAAAAAAGGCTTAATGCTGCGGGCTTAAAATTTGCACGTCAGAGCAGTAAAGGTATTTACGCAAGTAAATTATATCCTTCACCATTATCAGAATGCCCAGCAATAACAAACACCTGCCTACAACATCGCAACAATAAATCTTCATATCACGTAGTTAAAAATTACCAGAACACTTCATACTTGACAGGAAGCATGATGCGATTTTTAGCGCTTATCCCTCATCGTCACCGATGGACTGACATCACCATTACCCGTCAGGGTGCCCTTTCTCCTTCTGGCCGACACTATTATTCCACTTATCTTTCTGCCCGTTGTCAGCGTTGCGATGCGGTTATCCATCGGGTGTATTATCGCGATATCAGTGATGACCAGGCGCGCCGCTGGCTGGGGTAAATTCGCGGGTCGGGTACACGTTTTGCCAGGTTACGCGGCCGACGCAATTTGGTAGTCTTGCCCTTACTGAGTCACTGGACTGCTTACGCTTATGCCCTTCCTGCTGGATACATTAGGACACCAGATTTACCTGTCAGCCCCGCTGTTTATTCTTATTTTCCTGGGTTATTGCCTGACGAAATGGGGCAAATGGCCGCTGAGCATCAGCGAAGGCATGAACCGGTTTGTCTTTAACGTTGCCCTGCCCTGCATGCTGTTTCGCATCATGAGTGACTTTTACAACAGTCCCGCAGTCGATGTGCGCCTGCTTCTGGCATTCTTTGGCAGTTGTCTGCTGGTGTTTATCGTGGGCCGAATCCTTGCCTCGCGTCTGTTTCATCTGGATGGCGTGGCCGGCTCGGTCTTTGCCCTGGGCGGTGTCTTTTCAAATAACGTTATGCTGGGCATTCCGGTCGCTACCGTCCTGCTGGGCCCCGGTGCCTTGCCATCGGTTGCGCTGGTGCTGGTATTTAACAGTCTGCTCCTCTGGACATTACTCACCGTCTCGGTGGAATGGTCGAAACAGGGCAGTTTTTCCCTTCAGGGCTTTAAGCGCACCTTGATTAGCGTGCTCAGGAATCCGTTAATTATTGGCATCTTATCAGGCACCGCCTGGAGCCTGTTGCAGCGGCCGCTTCCCGCCATCGCCGCTGAACCGCTGCGCATGCTGGCGTCCATCGCCGCACCCTTATCGTTGGTCACTCTCGGCATGAGCCTGGCGCACTACCGGGTGCGGGTAGGCTTGAAAGAGAGTTACACGATTTGTGCGTTGAAACTGATTCTGCAGCCGCTGTGTGTCTGGGCGATCGCCTGGCTGACGGGTCTGCCTGCGCTGGAAAGTAAAGTGGTAGTGCTGCTGGGGTCGATGGCGGTCGGTGTGAATGTTTACCTGATGTCGCAGAAATTTAACGTGATTACCGGCCCCACGGCCGCCAGTATGCTGCTTTCCACCCTTTTTGCCGCGATAACCACGCCGCTGTGGATGATGTTAATGACGCTGGCCGGATATTAAAAAGCCCTGTAACACAGGTTACAGGGCTGGCTTTTGCACCGAAAAACTTAGTGTGCAGGTTGGGTGCGAATCAGGTAATCAAAAGCGCTCAGCGAGGCTTTTGCCCCTTCACCGCTGGCAATGATGATTTGCTTGTAAGGCACCGTGGTGCAGTCGCCTGCTGCGAAAACGCCTTTCAGGCTGGTTTCGCATTTTGCATCGATGATGATTTCACCCATCTTGTTGCGCTCAACCGCCCCTTCCAGCCAGGTGGTGTTAGGGAGCAGGCCAATCTGAACAAAAATGCCTGACAGCGCCAGTTCATGGGTTGTCTGGTTGGTGCGATCCAGATATTGCAGGCCGGTAACTTTGCTGCCGTCGCCTTTCACTTCGGTGGTTTGTGCATTCAGGATCACATCCACGTTTTTCAGGCTGCGCAGTTTGTCCTGCAGCACTTTGTCTGCGCGCATTTCGCTGGCGAATTCCAGCAATGTGACGTGTTCAACAATACCAGCCAGATCGATAGCCGCTTCCACGCCGGAGTTACCGCCACCGATGACGGCAGTGCGTTTACCTTTGAACAGCGGACCGTCACAGTGCGGGCAATAGGTCACACCTTTAGTACGGTACTGCTCTTCCCCCGGCACGCCCATGTTGCGCCAGCGCGCGCCGGTCGCCAGGATGATGCTACGGGATTTCAGTACGGCACCTGACGCCGTTTCAATGGCATGCAGGCCGCCTTTTGCCGCAGACGGAATCAGTTTAATCGCGCTCTGACTGTCAATCACATCAACACTGTAATCGTCAACGTGGGCACGCAGTGCGCCAGCCAGTTTGGCCCCTTCCGTTTTCTGCACGGAAATATAGTTTTCGATATCAACGGTATCCAGTACCTGTCCGCCGAAACGCTCACCCATCAGGGCGGTGCGGATGCCTTTACGGGCAGAATAGATGGCGGCCGCTGCGCCAGCGGGACCGCTGCCAATAATCAGCACATCATAGGCTTCGCGTTTATTCAGCGCTTCTGCTGCGCGCTTGTCAGCATTGGTGTCGACTTTACTGACGATCTCCGCCAGGCTCATGCGGCCCTGACCAAACTCTTTGCCGTTCAGGAAAACCGCCGGCACGCCCATGACATTCCGTTCCTGAATTTCGTTCTGGAACAGGCCACCGTCAATCGCGGTGTGGCTGATGCGCGGGTTCAGGACCGCCATCAGGTTCAGAGCCTGTACCACATCCGGACAGTTGTGGCAGGACAGCGAATAATAGGTTTCGAAATGGAAATCCCCATCCAGCGCCGCAATCTGATCAAGCAGATTTTGTGCTTCTTTGGACGGGTGCCCACCGGTCTGTAACAGCGCCAGCACCAGTGAGGTAAATTCATGACCCAGCGGCGAACCCGCAAAACGTGGGCCGTGATCCGCACCAGGGTTAGTGATTAAAAATGAGGGTTTACGCACCTGACGATCGTTCTCTTCACGAAAGCTGACCTTGTCAGACAGGCTCGCGATATCGACCAACAGATTGCGAATCTCGGTTGATTTTGCGCCATCATCCAGCGTTGCAATCAACTCCACAGGATTGGTGAGTTTCTCAAGATAAGCTTTGAGCTGCGTTTTTAAATTGGTATCAAGCATAGTGAGTTCCTGGTCAAAAAATCGGGTGCCGAAGCACCCGATGAGAAAATGATCGACGTTGCGATGCGGAAATTAGATTTTGCCAACCAGGTCCAGCGAAGGCGCCAGAGTCGCATCACCTTCTTTCCATTTGGCCGGGCACACTTCACCAGGGTGAGAAGCCACGTACTGCGCCGCTTTCACTTTGCGCAGCAGGTCAGACGCATCACGGCCAATACCTTCAGCGGTGATTTCTACGGCCTGGATAACACCCTGTGGGTCAACGATGAATGTACCACGGTCAGCCAGACCTTCATCTTCGCGCATGATGTCGAAGTTGCGGGTCAGCGCGCCAGTTGGGTCACCGATCATCGCATATTTGATTTTTGCGATGGTGTCAGAAGAGCCGTGCCAGGCTTTGTGGGTAAAGTGGGTATCAGTAGACACAGAGTAGATGTCCACGCCCAGTTTCTGGAACTCTTCATAGTGATCCGCGACGTCGCCCAGTTCGGTTGGGCAAACAAAGGTGAAGTCAGCCGGATAAAAGAAGAAAACACTCCATTTACCTTCAACGTCTTTCTCGGTTAATTCGATAAACTGGCCGTCTTTAAATGCACTGTTTTTGAACGGCTTAATTTTGGTGTTGATAATGGACATGTGATGGCCTCCTTTAAAATATGTGATGCAGCTTACAAATTTTCCGGGCCAACATCTAATAAGCCCTCGTTATCAATAAAATAAACGAAAGCTATCAAACGCCGATCGCGTTGATCGTTAAGGGAAAAAACCGCTTTTCTTACCTTCATTTACCCGCAAAAAGATATATTGCGTGCTTCCAGGCAATAACCCCTGTGCGTTAACTGAAGGCCGTTTGCTGTTTTCCCATAAGGCACCGTCGGTGCAGTGTACAAGGAAAGTGATGACATTTGTTCTGCTTTTACTTTTTTGAGAATCCCTGCCAGGGTTGTTAAAAGATGTTTAACGGAGCTTGATGTGCATATTCGATTATTTACAGAGGCCGACCGTCCTTTCCTGCGGACGTTGTTTCTGGCGGCCCGTCGGCATAACTGGGACTGGATCGCCAACGATGACTGGCAACTGGAAGACTTCGATCAGGTGATACTCGGCTAAACCGTTTTAGTGGCTGAGCTGGACGGGCATCGGGCAGGATTCGCGGGTCTGATGGAAAACGATAATTTCTTACACAGCCTGTATGTGGCCCCTGATTATCAGGGGCGCGGCCTGGGCAGTGCACTGCTTGAGGCCGTCCAGTCACGCTTTACATCAACCGGCGCGCTGAAGTGTCTGCAAATGAACAAGGCCGCCCAGACGTTTTACCTGCAACATGGCTGGAAAGTGATTTCCCAGGGTGAAAGCGAGCAAGGCGGCTATCTGTTAATGCATTATCCCTAGGCGTCGCACTATGAGAGCGACGCGCAGAAGGGTTAAAGCGCGCGGAAGGCGATATCGCCGGGAATCACCTCGCCCTGCCAGTAAAGCTGGGCGGCCACACGTCCGGCGAGCTGACGGTACAGCATCGCAAATTCACTGTCCGGCCGACGAATCACCGTTGGCTCGCCATCATCCAGATCTTCACGCAAATGAATATGCAGGGGAAGCTGTGCCAGCAGCCGCGTGCCATAGTCGTCCACCAGCCGTTGCGCCCCGCCAGTACCAAAAATTGGCTCATGGTGACCGCACTGGCTGCAGACGTGGATACTCATGTTCTCCACCACGCCCAGCACCGGGACGTTAACCTTTTCGAACATGACCATGCCTTTGCGTGCATCGATGAGCGCGATGTCCTGTGGCGTAGTGACCACCAGCGCACCGGTGACGGGCACACTCTGCGCCAGCGTTAACTGGATATCTCCGGTTCCTGGCGGCATATCCAGCACCAGATAATCCAGGTCGGGCCACTGGGTTTCGGTAAGTAACTGCATCAGCGCTTTGCTGGCCATAGGGCCGCGCCACACCATCGCGTTATCGTCGGTCACCAGATAGCCGATGGAATTGGTTGCCAGACCATGGGACATGATCGGCGCCATATGGGTGCCGTCAGGCGAGGTCGGGCGCTCTTTTTCACAGCCCAGCATGTTGGGCACGGACGGGCCATAAATATCGGCATCAAGAATGCCCACACGTGCGCCTTCAGCCAGTAACGCCAGCGCCATATTAACTGCGGTACTCGATTTGCCCACGCCGCCTTTACCGGAGCTGACCGCGATAATGTTCTTCACGCCGTTAACACCAGGGTGATTTTTCACGCGTTTCAACGTAGCAATCTCGTGACTTAACCGCCAGTCGATGGCCTGCGCGCCGCTCAGACGCAGTAGCTCAGCGCTGGTATCTGCTTTTAACGTCTCAAACGCACTGTGCCAGGCAAAAGGCATCCGCAGTTCAATATGCAACGTCCCATCCAGCAGCGCCACATGATGCAGCGCCTTCAGGGTAATAAGGTTACGTTGCAGCGTCGGATGCTCAAAGCCGTTCAGAACGCCGGCCACAACGGCGCGTAAAGCTTCTGGTGTATGTGGTTCCCGGGATTGCGCTGTCATCCCCACTCCTTTTCTGCTGTGCTTATGCTGTTTTTCAACGATGTAGTAACAATACTATCAGATGCCGATCGTTTCACGGGCCGCGCGGCGGGAAATCCCTTATGTTTACGCGGCTGTGCCCATCGGTTACCATCTAAGCCCGTTTTTTTACTTAACTGAAAGCTACGCAAACTATGACTCAAGTCGCAAAAAAAATTCTGGTAACCTGCGCCCTGCCTTACGCTAACGGCTCAATTCATCTCGGCCACATGCTCGAGCATATCCAGGCGGACATTTGGGTGCGTTATCAGCGAATGCGTGGCAATCAGGTTTACTTCATCTGCGCCGATGACGCCCACGGCACGCCGATCATGCTGAAGGCTCAGCAGTTGGGCATTGCGCCGGAACAGATGATTGCTGAAATGAAACACGAGCACGAAACAGATTTTGCCGGTTTTAACATCAGCTATGATAACTATCACTCAACGCACGGCGACGAGAACCGTGAGCTGGCCGGGCTCATCTATGGTCGCCTGAAAGAGAACGGTTTCATTAAGAACCGCACGATTTCTCAGCTGTACGATCCGGAAAAAGGCATGTTCCTGCCTGACCGTTTCGTGAAAGGCACCTGCCCGAAATGTAAAGCGCCTGACCAGTACGGCGACAATTGCGAGGTGTGCAGCGCGACCTACAGCCCGACCGAACTGATCGATCCGAAATCTGTGGTATCCGGTGCAACCCCTGTGCTGCGTGATTCCGAGCACTTCTTCTTTGACCTGCCGTCGTTCTGCGAAATGCTGCGCGCCTGGACGCGTTCTGGCGCCCTGCAGGAGCAGGTCGCCAATAAAATGCAGGAGTGGTTCGAATCCGGTCTGCAACAGTGGGATATCTCCCGTGATGCGCCGTACTTTGGCTTCGAAATTCCTGGCGCGCCGGGCAAATACTTCTACGTCTGGCTGGATGCGCCGATCGGCTATATGGGCGCGTTTAAGAACCTGTGTGACAAACGCGGCGACATCAGTTTTGACGAATTCTGGCAGCAGGATTCCACCACAGAGCTGTACCACTTCATTGGTAAAGACATCGTCTACTTCCACAGCCTGTTCTGGCCTGCCATGCTGGAAGGCAGCGGCTTCCGCAAACCCAACAACCTGTTTGTACATGGCTATGTGACCGTAAATGGCGCAAAAATGTCGAAGTCGCGCGGAACCTTTATCAAAGCCAGTATCTGGTTACAGCATCTGGATGCCGACAGCCTGCGCTATTACTATGCGGCCAAGCTTTCTTCGCGTATTGATGACATCGACCTGAATCTGGAAGATTTTGTTCAGCGCGTCAACGCCGACATTGTGAACAAAGTGGTCAACCTGGCGTCACGTAATGCCGGTTTTATCACCAAACGCTTTGACGGCAAGCTGTCCGCAGAACTGGCCGATCCGGCGCTTTATCAAACCTTCCTGGACGCATCCGAAAAAATTGGCGAGGCCTGGGCAAGCCGTGAATTTAGCCGGGCGATTCGTGAAATTATGGCGCTGGCCGATCTGGCTAACCGTTATGTTGACGAGCAGGCACCGTGGGTGGTGGCGAAGCAGGAAGGCCGTGATGCCGATCTGCAGGCTATTTGCTCCATGGGCATTAACCTGTTCCGTGTGCTGATGACCTGGCTGAAGCCTGTGCTGCCGTCGCTGAGCGAGCGAGCCGAAGCTTTCCTGAACAGCGAACTCAGCTGGGACGCCATTCAGCAGCCGTTGCTCGACCATCAGGTTGCGCCGTTTAAAGCCCTGTATGGTCGCATTGAGATGGCGAAAGTCGAGGGCCTGATTGAAGCGTCGAAAGCCGACGCGGCTGAAGCCAGTAAACCGACGGTCAGCGGCCCACTGGCGGATGCGCCGATTGGCGATACCATCACGATTGATGACTTTGCCAAAGTTGATATGCGCGTGGCACTGATTGAGAAAGCGGAACTGGTGGACGGCTCAGACAAACTGCTGCGTCTGGAGTTGGATCTGGGCGGCGAGAAGCGCCAGATTTTCTCTGGTATCCGTGCAGCCTATCCTGACCCGGCCGTACTCGTTGGCAAAATGACCATTATCGTGGCGAACCTGGCACCACGTAAAATGCGCTTTGGCGTCTCGGAAGGCATGGTGCTGTCTGCGGGGCCGGGCGGCAAAGACCTGTTCGTGTTGTCTGTCGACAGTGGCGCAGTGCCGGGTATGCCCGTTAAATAAGGCGTTCGCCCTTCCTGCATCTGATGGCAGGAAGGGCCGTTCTGCCTTACGCTGACAGCTGGCACGCCAGATCGTCAGTGCGTAGGATTACGCTCGTTGGAAACAGGAGCCTGTCATGCACACCGTGCTAAATAACTGCTCGGAATAGTAGATCACTTAGAGGGAACTCAGTCCGGTTTATGCGATCTGATCAATCGCTGAATATCCCAAATCACCAGCCGGACTGAGCAATGTCGATCATAGCACCAATACCCAGAACCGAACGACGCCTGATGCAGAAAACTATCCATAAAACAAAGGACAAAAACCACGCCCGGCGGCTCACCGCCATGCTGATGCTGCATCGTGGTGACACCGTCAGTCATGTTGCCAGAACACTCTGCTGTGCCCGCTCATCGATTGGT
>NZ_VZPF01000108.1 GCF_008801695.1 Pantoea stewartii subsp. stewartii | reverse complement strand
GCGGAGAACGTGCGGCGATCCTCTACTCTCTGATCGTCACCTGCCGGCTTAACGGCGTTGACCCCGAGACGTGGTTGCGTTACGTCATCGGTCATATACAGGACTGGCCGGTGAACCGGGTCCGCGATCTGCTGCCATGGAAGGTCGAGCTTCCCTCTGCCTGAACGTCAATACGGTCTGAATGCGACGCTTACTGATACACTTCCGGAAAGTCGCTATATGCAGGAAAATCGGATCTCCGCGAAACGGTCATCCGGTAATTTAATGGTATGGCTATATGTCTGCTTATTATCATTATGAAAATGATGACGGCAGGGAAAAATCATCCGGGTGACAGATGCAGGGTTGTGTGCGGTAGATTATGCTGCGACTTGTAATTACTCTGAGTGACTATTTCTTTTAAAAGGAAACATATGAAAACTCCAATTCCATTACATGACGTTCTTGTTGAGCTGGAAAATGCAGGTCATAGCGAACTGTGGATGGCATCCCCGCGAGGGAAAATCTGTTTTGAAGTTCATCCCCTTGATCAGAGCCAGTGGTATCTGCCAAACATCATCACCCATGATGGACGAACAGTGGCTCACAGGGAAAAACGTCCTAATGGCTGGCTGCTTTCCGGTGACTGGAAAAACATCCATTGCCGATCCGGCGCAGCGGCACCTTACGATACGAAATTTCTAGAAGAAGACTGGCGCTTTCAGTTAGTCGATATGCGCTGATGAGGTCGGCGGGATTTCTCAACGAGTTAAGGAAGCAAAACATGGGAATGTTTGACACGGTCACGTTTCGCTACCGGATGCCGGACGGCGAAACTAGCTCTGAATACCAGACCAAAGACCTGGACTGTGAATGTGCATTTTACGAGATCTCCGCTGAAGGCCGTCTGCTCCGCTGACCGGATGACGGCGATGAACTTACCGGGACCGGGTTTGACGGCTGCATCACGGTGTGCGCCCGTCAGTGCTATCACCTGTACTTTAACCAAGGGCAGCTGGAATGGATCGAGGGATGTTCCGGGGGAGACCGCTGGCCGTTTGAGCCTGCACGTTACCAGGCAGACCAGGACTGATGTGATCCCACCGGAGAGACTGCTATGCTACTGATTAACTGGCTGGTCACATCCCCCCGGACCTGGATGGATCTTGTCTGGTTGTATTTGCTGCTGTTTTTGTTGACCATCCTCCATGAACTCGGTCATGCCCTGATGGCCATGCTGCTCGGGACCACGGTCACCCGGATTCAGATTGGTATTCCTGTGACGGGACAGATTGCTGTTGGTACCATACTGTTTCAGCTTGGCATGATCCCCGGAGGGTCTGTCAGTTACGAATATGCTGATGACGCACCAAGATGGAAAGTCGTTGCGGCCACGCTGGCCGGTCCCCTGTTTCCGGTGCTGATTTCTGTGGCGATGTTTCTGACGACAGTCCCCTCTGTTTTCATTTATGGTTTCGTCCTGACAGCGATGGCGGGTGCCCTGGCAGATTTATGGCCCTGGAAGCAGGGCTCTGACGGGCAAAAAATCTGCATGCACCTGAGGTGCATTTCCCGGGGGCGCAAAACGCTTGATGTATGAATTTCTGACCAGGGCGTTATGCCGATAATGAGTTAAACGGGACATCGATGATGACAGCCTCTTTACCTTCCCTGCCAGGGGAATACTTTCAGCATACATCCCGGTTGCCGGTGGCCATTGATTATCCGGCGGCACTGGCCCTGCGGCAGATGGCCGCCCAGCTGGACGATTACCCGAAATACCTGCTGGCACCAGAGGTCAGCGCCCTGCTCCACTATATTCCCGATCTGTACCGCAAGACCCTGGTAGACACCCTGTGGAATTCCGGGGCACGTATCAATGAAGCCCTGGCGCTGGGCAGGACAGATTTTCTGCTGCAGCCCCCCTATCCGTTCGTACAGCTGGCCACACTCAAACAACGGACCGAGAAATCGGCGAGAACGGCAGGTCGTGCGCCCGCCGGCAGCCAGGCTCACCGGCTGGTACCGCTTTCCGATGTGAACTACGTCAGTCAGCTGGAGATGATGGTGGCCACGCTGAAAATCCCGCTGGAGCGGCGCAATAAACGCACCGGCAGAACCGAGAAGGCGCGCATCTGGGAAGTGACTGACAGAACAGTCCGCACCTGGCTGGCTGAGGCTGTGGATGCCGCAGCGGCGGACGGGGTGACATTCTCTGTGCCGGTGACACCACACACGTTCCGCCACTCCTATGCCATGCACATGCTGTATAACGGGATTCCGCTGAAGGTGCTGCAGAGTCTGCTGGGCCACAGGTCGATCAGCTCGACGGAAATCTACACGAAGGTGTTTGCACTCGACGTCGCTGCAAGGCACCGGGTGCAGTTTCATATGCCTGGTGCTGATGCAGTTGCAATGATAAAGGGTTGTTAAGATAATAAGATAATAAGATAATAAGATGGTAATTTTATATCTTATTATCTTGTTTTTCATTTAAGCTTAGCCTTTTCAATCAGTTGTGTGATTTCTTCTCTCGATAGTGTGTCTAATGCCATAACCGCTGCTCTCACTACATCTGATCTGTTAACCCTTGTACGTCCAGATAACATTTCGTCTTTAATAACATTATCAATTGCCCGTAAGTTCTCATCAGCTAGCGAAATACTTACAGGCTTAGCTTTTCCAGAAGCCTGCTTTTTAGATGGCAATTCCGTTTCTTTTGCACTGAGACCAGCCGAGCCTCCATGAATGAATGCTGCCTCGTCTCTAGGGGGGGTATGGCTTCGATTCCTCATAGAATAATCTCCTTGACCAGTGCCTCAATTTCTTCTTGAGCTTTATTGTTCTGAGTTTCAAAAACGGTCATAGACTCAGCCCATGCGTCTCTGTGAGCTTTTCGATCACAGACTCTTGATTCCGAGAGCTTCATTTCTGGAAAATCTTTAAGAACTTCAGCTGCTTGGTTGGCCTCATTTACGAACATATTTGTAGGTGTCATGTTTAAAACTAAGTAACCACGAACAGCTTTATTAAAATCTTTAGCGGAAGTAAAAACAGAACATGTGTGAGGAACTACGTCCAGATCCATTTGCGAAGGTCGCAATGGGGAGATGAATACATCAGCTGCCATTAAACCACTTCTCATCTCAGCACTATCTCGTCCGGCACAATCCGCGATAACAAAGTCATATGATTTCTCATGCTCTTTCAGCATTGCTTTAATATTTCCGGTAGCACCGGTTACAGGTATGTGAGGAAGGTTTTCCGGTCTGTTGTTATACCAAGTCAAAACTGATTTCTGGTCATCTGCATCAACAATAAGAACTCGCTTACCAAGCGTCATAAGATATGCAGCGATGGAGACAGCTAGCGTACTTTTACCAACACCGCCTTTTTGACTTCCAAGAACTATGATCATCATTGCACCTTTATCATGTTAACTTATTAAGATAATGGAATAACTCTAGGAAAAATACAAGTTACGATCTTAATAAGATAACATCTTATGTTATTAACTATCTAATATTAATAAGATAAAATGTAATTACAGCACACCTTTGCTAAGATGCTAAGATAACAAGATACTAAAATGCCAAGATGTTAGGTTTGCAACAGTAATTCAGACTAAAGAAATCGTTTATCAAAATTCATACTGTTAACAGGGGGCTGAATGGATCTGGTCAGGAAGATAGATAAGAGAGGGCAGTTTGTGAGGAAACTGAGTCTTGCCGAAAAGGAAGCCCTGCTACACGTGTTCAGTAACGGTCGTAAACCCGGTTAGGCCGATTTACGCATTGTAAATACGGTTCTTGATGAGATGGACCGACAGGGAACTGTGGATCAAATGTGACTGTGTTGAAGCGGACCTGAAAAATGAAGGCCCCTTTAATTGTGAGGTTAACGTGGCTACGATACGTCACGTAACAGCAACAAGGTCACATGACGAACAGTGCCCGTTGTACCGTCTGAAAAAGGAGAAGAATGCAGACAAGGTTGCAGGTGAGGGAAAAACCAGCCCACTGAATCCTGTCGGTGGAGATGACTGGCTCCCTGACAGGAAGAGGGATGCCAGAGCAGTCCCTGTTGAAGGATCGGTGGTACCACGCAATCGCAGGCGTAAAACGCTGAAACCCGTCCCGGCCCTGGGGCGAAAATTGCTTACGCTCATCCAAGCCGCTGGCCTGAACCAGCTTGAGCTTGTTCCTGAGTACCAGAGTCCAGGACTTACGGGTGCGATCAGCAGGATAAAAGAAGTGCTGGAAGACCACTCAATGAGGAACGGTACACCTCTGAGCCAACTGTTCTGCTGTGCACCCTGGCTGAGCATTGAGCGCATTGACGAAATGCTCACAGAGATTGAAACAATGCAGGGTATCAACAGCAAGGAAAAAGAACCGTGCGTGTACGTCATCGGGATAGCGACAGACACCAACCGGGAAGAGGTGATCTTCAGCGTTCGTGGGAAAACCTTCACACACCGGCCGGAGGCACGGGTCAGTATTAATGGCGAAAATACCTATAATGCCGGCAGCCGCGCACCGTACTGGGCAATTCTTGAATATCGGAGGGGGGAGGGATGGTAACGTTTATTGCCATGAAGGCTACGCCCATGCCGCCTACACGCTGGATAATCCGGTACCTGTCGACAGCAATAAGGAGCGTGACACCCTGAAGGTGATCATCAATGCCAGTAGTTATGCCGGCCGTCAGCCAAATCATCCGGAAGCGATTAGTCTAAGTAAACCTCTGTTCACGATGAAAAGCATCAAAGACGGTGTGGAGGAAGTCATCCATCCTGATTTTATCCTGAATGTGGCTCCTGCCAGCGAAAGCGCAGTGACGACGTTCATCATTGAAACGATGGGGTATGACTCCGAGGACTACATTACGAGCAAACAGAACACGCACAGCTGGATGGAGCAGGAAGGGGTGCTGTTAACTGACCCTCCGGGCTGGCCAGCCGCTTCAGATAAAACGTTTAACAGTGTCCTGCTCAGACACATTTTCAGCGCAGGCAAAGTGTGACAACTAACCCTCACGCTGAGGCTCAGGGTGCAAAAGCGCAATTGCGTCATATGTGACAAACGACACTCAGTTTTTCCAGGGGCATGTGACAAAATGAACGCAGCAAACTGTGACAATTTGCCCTCGTAGGGGGGAGGAATTGATACTTTAGTGGGAACCCGGACACGCAAACCCGTCAGAAACAGGGCTCAGAATGGTGTTCTGTGACAAATAACCCTCAGCGTAGCAAAAAAGTGTGACGGACTGCCCTCGGAAATGTGACAAATAGCCCTCTGATTACTCAGTCGAAATTGACGTTATGTCGCTGAAAGTAAATACAATGTGTGTGGTCTGTCGACCTTTCTTTTTCTCGATATAGGATAGACGCATCGGGGTTCTGCTGTTGATCTCATCCACGCTGGCCTGCAGGAAGCGACGACGAAAGTCAGGCATACGTTGGTAGCTTTGCGGCAACTGGTATCGCTCCATAATCCAGTCAATCTTCAGCGAAACTACACCGGACCCATCAGCCTTACGGTACTGGCAAAGAGATTCATACAAACGCATGGCATAGGGATTAGTTATCTCTTTCGTTTCACTCAGCCTGAACTGCGTGAAACGGTTCTGCAGGCCAATGAAGAACGGTATCAGGTAAGGATTAATGTGGACGCTGTAAAGGCCCCTGGATGGGCTGTGGGCGCGTTTAATGAACCAGGGAAAGGATTCATATCCTTTCTCTTCGCCGGCATCCTCTTCAGGCCGGTAGAAAACGACTTCTTTGCCCGCAAAACCCTTCAACGCCTGGCGAATATCCTTACTGGCCTCTGCAGAGGTTAGTCCAAAGGTCTCTGCATACTTCGCGACATGAATTTCACAGATACCATCATGTTCCTGAAGTGTACCGTCAGATTTCCTGATCTGATCCACGAAGAGATAAAGCATACGCTTCTGATCTCGGGAAAGACTGTAAGCCGCCTCAGTCAGTTCGTTAGACTGGACAATTCGCGGGCTATTCCTACGCTTCTTATGATTTATAACCGCAATTTCCGCCATGACAGGTCCATGTAAAGCGTGACAGGTTTTAAGATTGTCACACTTATTCAAAAAGAGTCAACAGATAGGGATAATTTTGTGATATCTGGCATTTCCTGAGGGCGATTTGTCACAGGGTTAAGGGCAATATGTCACAGTTAAACAGGGGGTTTGAGGGTGATTTGTCACACCAAAAGGGCAAATTGTCACATAGATTCTTCTCAAAGCCGCATGGTTAGAGGGTTTAGAGTCATTCTAAAAAGGTAAACCTAACAACCCTTTAAAAATGATCTTATAAAAATATGCCAGTGGATAAGTGGATAAACCTGAGTGGGGTATCCATTCAATACCGAGCGTAAGCAGAATATGTCCGTACTCTTCCCTGGTGCTTCCTCGCTCACTCGCGGGCTTCGCCCTGTCGTTCGGCTGCGGCGAGCACTACTGGCTCTCTCTGAAAGGCGAAATTTAACTGATCCTTGCGATGGGGATATCTTTCCAGCGGGTGGTGTACGCAGGGGACAGCATGTCGCGTTTCATCTGCCAGGATGGCGCAATCCCTCGTCCGGCAAACCAGACATGCCCCAGGCCGGAATGGTTAATACCAGCGAGAACCTTCATCAGCTCAGCACTGTGGGGCCGTGGTGGCCGTTCGTCGAACAGCTGCAGCTGCGACACGCCGGAGCCGGTAAAGTCATTCAGCATCACTCCGGCTTTGGCATACCGGTGGCCATCCTTCCAGATACGCTCAAGAGCCGTCGCGGCGGCTGCAATGATGTCACGGGTGTCCTGAGTAGGGGTAAGCAGTTTCTCCGTGGCCACGTTGCCGTAGTAAGGCTCTTTAACAGCGAACGGAGATGTTTTGATGAAAACGGAAATATGCCGGCAATACTGGTGCTCCTGACGCAGCTTTTCAGAGGCCCGCTCTGCGTACTGACAGACAGCTTGTCGGAGCGAATCATACTCCGTGATCTTCTCGCCAAAACTGCGGCTGCAGACAATCTGCTGTTTAGTCGGAGGGGCTTCCTCAAGCGACATGCAGCTTTCTCCGTTCAGTTCCCGCACCGTTCGCTCGAGGACCACGGAGAAATTTTTGCGTATGAAGGCCGGGTTCGTCAGGGCCAGATCGAGTGCGGTTCTGATGCCCAGTACATTGAGCTTGCGTGCAATACGGTTTCCCACGCCCCAGATCTCTTCGACTGGCTGCAGTGAAAGCAGTTTCCGCGTTCGCTGAGGATTTCCCCGGGTCAGGGCGAGAACACCACGAAACTGTTTCCACTCCTTTGAGGCCCATTGTGCTGATTTTGCAAGAGTTTTTGTCTGCGCAGCCCCCACGCCGATGGTCAGACGGGTACAGTCATATACGTGCTGGCGCAGCTGCCGGTCGAAGTCCTCCAGAGTCATGCAGTGCTCCACGCCGGTCAGGTCGAGGAACATCTCGTCAATCGAATACTGTTCCACCCTGGGGGCCAGCTCCTCCAGGCAGCTCATCACGCGCGCCGACATCGAAGCGTAAAGCTCGTAATTGATTGAAAAAAAATATATTTGTTCCGGGTGTAGCTCGTTTTTTATCTGGAACCACGGGGTGCCCATTTTGATCCAGGGCTTCGCCTCGGCGCTGCGTGCGATCACGTTTCCGTCGTTGTTACTCAGGACGACAACCGGCTTTCCTTTCAAATCCGGCCGGAAAACACGTTCACAGCTGGCATAGAAGCTGTTCACATCGGCCAGGGCGAACATCAGTACATCTCCCTGGGACGGTGGATGATGTGTGTTACGACGCCAAAAATATCCAGTTCGTCCGGGTCCGGGTAGATGGGGGACCAAGAGGCGTTCATGGGCTGCAGCGTCAGTCGTGGCGTCAGCAGCAGCCGTTTGACCGTAAACTCCCCCTGCACGCTGGCCACAACGATATCGCCGTGCCGGGGCTTCTCTGCACTGTCCACAACCAGCAGATCGCCATTGTACAGGCTGCCATCGGACATACTGTCACCGCTGGCGCGAAGGTAGTAAGTCGCACTCGGATGCCGTATGCAGTAATCATGGAGATCCAGATCGGACTCGACATAGTCAGCGGCCGGACTGGGAAAACCGCAGCTGGCCAGGTCTGCAAACAACGGATGGGCCTGTGGCGGGAGTGCTTTCCCGGTGCTGAAAAGCTGCAGTTTCATCTTTCTTCATGACGCCTAAATATACTGTTTATGCATACAGTATATTTAACGGCGTGGTGATAATCCAGATCACCTGTGAAAAGAACATGATGAGTGACTTAAGATACTCAAAATGATGATAAATATCATTATGGTATTTTTATGTTGCTCATAATGATAGGTAACGCTTTTGTTTTTTCATTTTGCTCTTATGATATGTATCAAATTGAGTTTAATTGACGGAGCATAATGATGAATATTTACTGCGATGATGGTTCAACTAATGTTAAGCTGGCATGGTTTGAGGGCGACGAGCTGCAGACCCGGGTCTCTGCTAACTCCTTCCGGCATGGCTGGAAAGTGGCGGAATTCAGTGCCGCTACGTTCAACTATCAGGTGGGCGCGCTGAAATACACCTGGGACAGCGTCAGCCGGGATGCCATCCCGACCACAAACGTGGAATATCAGTACGGTGATCTCAACCTGCTGGCCGTGCATCATGCGCTGCTGAACTGCGGGCTGGAGCCACAGCCGGTGACTCTGACTGTGACGCTGCCCCTGAGTGAGTATTACGACGGGGACTGCCAGCGGAACGAGGAAAACATCCGACGTAAACGGGAAAACCTGATGCGTGAGCTGGTTCTGAACAAGGGCAGGGCATTTACCGTGACGGACGTGAAGGTTATGCCGGAATCACTGCCGGCGGCGTTCTCCCGTCTCGCTGAGCTGAAGCCCGGCCCCGCTGAGACCACCCTGATTATCGATCTCGGTGGAACCACGCTTGATGCCGGGGTGATTGTCGGACAGTTTGATGATATCAGTGCGGTACACGGTAATCCGTCTGTCGGCGTGTCACAGGTCACCCGCGCAGCTGCAGGCGCGCTGCGAGCTGCAGACAGCGAAACCAGCGCGCTCATTGCTGACACGGTCATCCGTAACCGCAATGATCGTCAGTATCTGCAGCGGGTGATCAACGATGCCGGTAAAATTGATGATGTCCTGAGCAAAATTACAGAGGCGATCACCTCCCTGGGCGCGCGTGTCACCAGTGAGCTGACGGCCTTCAGGAACGTAAACCGGGTATTTCTGGTCGGGGGAGGGGCATCCCTCATTGAAGAGGCTATCCGTCAGGCCTGGCCTCTGGCTCCTGACCGTATCGAGGTTATAGGCGATCCGCAGCTGGCGCTGGCCAGAGAGATTGCCCTTTACAATAAAGAGGACTAAACGTGCCGGACGGCCAGTATTCTTTCTATCTGCACAGCGATGATCGCACCGACATCGCGGCGATGGCGACCATCAGCACCATCTCGCAGCCCCTGCGTGGTGACTTCATACGCACCGCCGCCACCGCCGGGGCGGTGATGTACCAGACTGATGCCCGTTTACCGGTGCTGCTCCCGTTGTTCTTTGACGGGCAGCTGAGCGCCATCCGGCTTTGCGCTGTGATGGCTCTGGTCTCTGGCACCTGGTCTTCACTCTCCGGGCTTCCGGATGAGCAGGATGGCGGCGTGACGGCTCTGGCCATGTCACCGGAGGCGAAATACCAGCGCCGGCGTTACACCCTGACGCTCCAGGATGACCGGAGCAGTGAAAGGGTGGAAAGTGTGCTGACGGGCGTGTCATCCCGCCTGCGTGGCGAGCTGCTGAGAAACCTGATTATCACCGGCCTGGCCCTGCACACGATGGCACCGGAGCTGCCGCGTCTGCTGGCCAGCATGCCGGTACCGCCCGACACGGTAAGCGAGCTGCAGGCTCTGGTTCAGCAGATGGCCGGTACCGCTGGCGTGGGTAAGGCAGCAGTACCTGAGAAACCGGTGCCACCTGTCACCCCGGCATCCGGTACAGAAACTGCCGGGATAAAGAAAAATATGCGACGGGCATTCGGAGACTAAAACATGTCAGTGATTAAACAAAAGGCAGAGCAGTGCATTCATACCTTTCTGCGCGCCCGGAACGTCCCTGAATCTCAGTGGCCGGATAGGGTGAAAAAGACCGG
Organism: Pantoea stewartii subsp. stewartii; assembly: GCF_008801695.1. Lineage (GTDB taxonomy): Bacteria > Pseudomonadota > Gammaproteobacteria > Enterobacterales > Enterobacteriaceae > Pantoea > Pantoea stewartii. The sequence continues at coordinate 1,410 of NZ_VZPF01000108.1, read as the reverse complement.
CAGGGGGATGATACTGGCTGGCGTGGCCGCCGTGATCCCCGGGGTTCTTGCTGATAACATTTCCCTGCCGGTGACAATCGCGATGCAGGTTGGCTACGCCTCGCTGATCGGCCTCGGGGTTCTCCTGGCGTTTGACGAGAAAAAGCCAAAGGGGCGGGGATGAATAGAAACATTAGCCTGAAGGAAACGGTATGAAGCCTGAAGAACTGTCAGGAGACGAACGCACACTGGTTATTGTGGCACTGCAGGCGCTGCACCGTGAGAGACTGACCGCATCTGATGCCGTCTTTACGGTCTGTAGCCTGTCCGGAAAGGAGCAGCCGCCGGAAGATATTTTTGGGTTGCGTGAAGTACAGGATGCGCTGAGACGTATGGGTGCAGCGCCTGCGCGTTAAATCCGGCCCCCGTACACTTCAAAAAAAAACGGCAGGGTGACATCTCATCCCTGCCGTCAAATATAAGTGCTTAATTATTAGGCGATTATATCTCATTGTTTTGTGATGTAAATCACATTTTATATTTATGTGAAATTTTCCTGATCTTCTCCCGTTCCCGTTCCTGAAACCGCCGTGCCTTCACGTTAACCCGGCCGCATCGGTCGCCAGGGAAGCTAATCGCCTCCGTCCTCACCCGTTCGCGCCCTTCACGGTGCATTCAGCCCGTGAAGGGCTTGCGCTGCGGCTTGCGGCGTCGCCCCTGCGACCTCCGCTTTTCGCCGGGTTTTTGTGCCGGCACGGCGCAGATGGGTGCCGGATGATGAGGACACAACTATGTTCAGACTGACCAGCATTGAACTCGATAACGGCGAGTTTGCCGTGTACATCAACGATCATTACCTGGGGAGTGAACACCCCGACGGGGAGACACTTTGCCTGGGCGAGGTACTGGGGATGTTGTCCCGGCTGCCGGGGGTGGAAACCCGCACGTTCCGGGAGCCGGTACCGGATGATGAGGAGTGGTGCTGGAATGACATTGCCGGCCGTGTCCTGCCGCCGCGTTCATACTGTCGCCGCGATGTCACTGTGGCCGGCCTCATTGCCAGGCTGCTGCAGTACCCGGCAGATGCCCTGTGTCTGGGAACGTTCTGGCTGGCCGAGGATTTTCTGTCGCTTGATGAGAGTCTGACCGGGGAAGAAATTGAGGACGCGATGATCATATGTGACGACAGTCATGATGCCTGTGTTGGCTTTAACTGGGATACATTACGGTTTGCCATCGAGAGCGTGAAGGGAGACTGACGCGGAAAAAAAAGGACACTCTCCGGGGGGCAGTGTCCTTAAATCGTGTGCGCCCGGCATGGGCGCACTCCTGCGGGTGTAAGTCCCGCCATGAGTTGATCACAGCAAATGAAGTGAAGCGCAACTGCATTAGGGTGACCGAGTGTGGGGAGGAAGCGTGGAGCATAAATCG
>NZ_VZPF01000107.1 GCF_008801695.1 Pantoea stewartii subsp. stewartii | reverse complement strand
ATGTCGAACGGTTGTGGCAGGCGCTTCATGAGACAATAACCCGAAATCACCAGTGCAGTTCAATGTGGCAACTGTTGAAAAAGGTCCATCACTTTATGAATACCGTCAGCCCATTCCCCGGGGGAAAACATGGGCTGGCTAAAGTGTAGCGGTATTAGGATCAGTTATTTAGGTCATGCAGGTGTACACCAAGATATTTAGCTTTGTCCCATAAACTATCTAGTAATTGCCATATGTTATCGCCTCCTGAAAAACCCTCCTTTAACCCGTTAATTGCAGAGATTATGCCATCAAGATAACCGCTCACATTTGCCACAACAGAGAGAATGATCGCCATTCTCATCATGTCCCACATTACATCTTCCACGGGTGTGGACAGCTTGCCTGCCATCGTCTGATATCCCCGCCACATGATGTACAGGGTGGCTGATGTTACTGCCAGCCCCATCATCATGTGGGAATAGATCATCATCTGCCCCTGAGTTGCGGTTGTTAATCCTCCAATAAGATATGTATCAACCCCTTCAAAAACACCTCCACTCATATTTCATTCCTCCAAGTTATTCAAGTCTGGCGTTGGTGCGTTAATTTGTTTTATTTGAAAGTGTGCTTCGTTTGCGTTTTTGCAGTTTTCAGTAGAGCTTCCCGTCTTTTGGCATTTTTCATAAACAACCTTAAGTTCATCGGGGTGCTCTTTATACCATTCTGTTGTTTTTGCTTTTTCATTGCATCCAATAATAGAAAAACACAAAGATAGTGTAGTAACTAAGATGATTTTTTTTGATGACATAAATACCTCACAAATTATTAAGATCCGCTGTTGGAGAGTTTGACTGCTGTTGTCTCCATTGCTTGAAACGCTCATCCTCAAGCACTTTTTCGCGCTTCTCTGCTGATTTTACGCTCATTTCCCACTGAGTTGTAAGGGTATTCAGCATGACGGTCTTTAACTGAATGCTGTTTGCAAGATCCTGTGATTCTTTGGAATCTTTCGCCATTGCAACCCGATTTGAGAGGGTGTTGATTTCCCCCAGCGTCTGGCTCACCTGATTCTGAATCTCGTCCGTCTGCTCAAGCTGGAGAGCTTTGTTAATAACCTGCTGTTTGCAGACGTTGGCGTAACTTCCCGACTGCCCTGAATTGCATGTATCGAAGATTTTGTACTTCTCGTACAGCGCATCAAACTGCCCGGAGGAACCACCGGAGAGTAGCAGGTCATTCAATGACTGCCCCGGCTTACGCAGGGTTTCAAGGTCTGATTTCAGGCTTTTAGCCTGATCAACAAAGTCTGCGATGTCACGAACGCCGGTTGCCGTTGCCAGCTGGCTTTTGTAAGCCTGAATCTGGTCTTTGTAATGCTCTGCGGTTTGCAACCACTGCTGGGCTTCTTTCATCCATTCAGCTTCCCGTAGCGGGTCCGCATCAACCAGTACGGGAATACCGGCATGAGCCAGAGGGCTTGCAATCGCGCACGCAAGAATGAGCGTACGAAAGCGAGTTTTCATCGTATATCTCCTTTGGGCTAGAGCGCTTTAGCCAGGTAGGTATCGAGCCATTCATGAGGCTGCATTCCTTCCCGGTAAATTGATTCGAATATTTCAAGGTTGGCAGAGTCGCCGCTCATTACTTTGGTGTATTTGCCGATACCGGACAGATCGAGCGTGACGCGAGCGGCAAAGCGTTTAGTGTCGCCGCGCCTGAACTGATTTTTCACCACAACATACTGGCGAGCCTGCGGGTCAAGCCCTTTAACAACATCGAACACTTCCGGTTCAAACTTCATGCCGTCCACATAATGTGCGCGGTCGGCGTTGGGGTTTGCCGCCAGAATTTGCGTGCCGCACTGCTCAATCACTGCCGGGGCAATATCATCTTTGATGATTTCCGCCGGGGACTGTGTGCCTACAACCAGCATCCCGTTCAGTTTACGGATGGTTTTCAGCTTGTTATATGCAAAGTCCTTGAATACCGGGTCACGTAGCCACTTCCAGAACTCATCCATGAAAATGACAAGGCGTCGCCCGTCAAGCAGGCTGGTAATGCGGTACAGCAGGTAAAACGAGATTGGTGCACATACGCTTGCGTCGTCCAGGAACTCCGTTCCGTCGATACCGAAGTTGTCGCAGTTGCTGATATCAAACGTGTCAGACTCGTTATCAAACACCCAGCCGAACTCACCGCCCTGCGCCCACTGTGACAGCCGGATATCCAGACCATTTTCCTGTGCTTCTTTCGTCGCCGGTTCTGGCAGCTGTTCTCTGAGTCGGGTAATACCAAAACGGCGGTATTCCGGTTCATCGCTCATAACGGCATTCACAGTATCATTCAGGCGGCGCTCATCGCGAGGTGTAATCGTCGCACCGTTGCGGGTGCAAAGGATTTTCACCAGTTGTTTGATGAAATTGATATTGCGCTTCGTCGGCGGGAGTGAAAACGGGTTCCAGCCTGTGGATTCACCGCTGATTACCCGATAGTAACGGCCACCCAGCGCCCGAATATTCATCTCAGCGCCCCGGTCTTTATCCAGGTAAATGGTCGTCAGCCGTTTGGTTTTTGCGTCAGGGGAGAAACTATCCTCGCGCCCGTATTTTTGCTGCATGATTTCAAGGTACGTCATCAGCATGGTTTTACCTGAACCGTTAGTACCAAGAATGCAGGTGCTGGCCGGGTTCTTTTCGTCGAACTCGTCTTTATCAGCCAGAGTGTTATGCAGGTTCAGATAGTAACCATCACCTGATGGCGTGCGCAGTAAGGCCATTGCATCCCCCCAGGGGGCTTTGTCGCGTTTGCCAGGATAAAAATTATGAAGCGCGGCCAGCTCCACAAAGTTCTGGCTACTCAGCTCCCCTTTACGTGGCCGCAGGTTGTAATTGCCTGGCAGTTGCGCCATATACGCTGCTGACAGCGATATTTCTGCCGGAACAGGCGTAATCCCGATGTTGTTCAGCGCGTTACTGATTTCGTTAGTATCTGCAACCAGGCTTTCCAGCGACGGGGAATACACCATGATGGAAAAATGGTGCTTCCCGTAAGCGATTTTACCCGAGGTCAGCAGGTCAAGCGCCACATCCAGATCCAGCCGCTGAGAAACGGCGTCATCATCCGCACTCAATAACAGACGGCGGGTTCGCTTAATGGCCTTCTTCGCTTCCTCGCGTGACATGCAGGTATAAGACTGCGTGATAATGTAATCGCACGGCGCATAAAGAAGGGAGTCCATCATTCCCGTGGCCGTTTCTTCGGAGAACTCTTTAACTTCCAGCCCCCGGAAATACTGCGTACCGTTGGCGTGGTTTATCTGCCCGGATTCAGCCGAAAAGAACAACGCCGCCGCACCCATCACGTCATAGGCCGGGGTACGGGTGACGCGAACTTTTCGCCACCGGCGCGTTAACAGATATTCATAGAATGCCAGCTGTGACGAAAATACCGCGTTTCCTTCGGTAAACGTACCGAGAGGCCGCGCACCATAGCGCGACAGTGCGGTATCGAGCGTGCTTTTTATTTCCAGCATTTCCAGCAAAGCACCGTCCAGCTCCTTTAGTTTCTGGCTGTCTTTCATCCGTTTGCGTTCTGCCTTTTCAAGGCTGACAAACGGACGATAGCAGACCGTCAGGAACAGACGGTTGCGCCGAAAAACCCCAACAGAGGCGTAGTAAAGACGGCTAATTTCATCTGCATACAGATTGCCGGAGTCTTTGTGAAGACTGTCTTCAAACGTATTACGGTCGTTATGGATATAAAACGTAACGGGCATACCTTCGAATGAACGGAACAGGCCGTGTAGCTGGCTTGTTCCGAACTGGAGCGTTTCGTCTGACTCGCAGTCGAACGGCGCTCCCATCAATTCCCATGTGCAGTAGAGGTCGCTCTTTGGGGAGCGAACCACATGCTGATGAATATGCGAGGAGTACGGGATGTACTTCCTGATAGCGGCACACTGATTTAATTTCATTGCGTCAAGAAACTCCCTGATATCAACAGCATCATGCTCTACGGGCATAAATGTTGTTGCACCAAATAAACGATTTGCTACCGGCTTTCCTTTCGCTCTCAGCCATACGGCAATGAGGTTGAACCTCATGGGTTCTTTTCTTGTGAGCGACTTCATTACAAGAAATTCCAGGGGGAGAAAGGCAAGAAAAGCGATGGTTGTCCAGATAGCAACGATGATAGTTACGCCAGTGACGGCCAGAAGGGGGACCATCGGCACCCCCCACAGCGCCGCCGGGCGTTTCATGGCCTTAAGCAGCTTTGCCATACATTTAGCCTCTTAGCTGATAAGCAGTGCTGCGAACTCAGAGCCACCGCCGATAAGAATGCCGCCAATGATGATGTGACCGCAGCTTTTCAGGCTGTCGCCGTTCCACAGGGTCTTGTAGCCAACCCAGACCACAGCAACGGTAATAGTGATAGCCGCACAGCCATGTAGCCCGGTGGCAATGTTTTGCATCACCGTATTAGCCGGCGCGAATCCATCAGCAAAGGCAGGGCTGGCGGCAAGTGCGCTAATGGCTGAAGTCATGACATGAGTCGATGTGCGGCTAATAAATTTCTTTAACGTACTGAAATATTTCATTTGTTTTCCTCATTTGTTGTGACATCACGATTTCCGCGTACAACCTGCGCGGGGTAATAGACGGTGGCCGCCTTTTTCTGGCGGAGTTGAGCCGGAACACCGCGAACGATCGCTCCCGGCCACACCACGCGCGGGTGCGTTGGTGCGTCCACTGGTGTAGCTTTCAGGGGGGCTGGGGCAGCGATATCATCGCGGGTGCCGGGAACGGCGTAGCGTTTCCCTGCCGGGGAATAACCAATCCGCTGCACATAACTTGTCTTTGAAAATGCGGCTTCTGGCTGCTGTCCTGTACTGAAATTACCGGAGTAGTAGCAGCTCAACGCCCTTTTCAGGGTGCCGCCCCGCTGGTAGCAGTCGGTGATAATTTTCTCAAAAACGGAAAGATTGGTGCAGGGATTGAAAAGGTCAGTAGCGGTTACGTTGTAACGCTTAAAGTTAGTGCTGGTTATCTGCATCAGGCCAACAGAGTAGCGGCGACCTTTCGCCTCAATCTGATTGGTGATGCGGACTGCATCCTCCTTATTTTCAGGCATATGAGTGATAAAGTTTTTATCGCCGGGTTTTCGTTCGTGCTCAGGCACAATCTCAGCGATGGCATAGGGGTTATAACCTGATTCGACTCTTGCCACATCGAGAGATGTTGAAGGGTGAACTGTGGTGGCACACTGCATAGCCACCGCCAGAAAAGCTGAGGTGGAAAGCATGGTGGCCTCACAACGTTAGTTGACCGGCGCTCCCTGAGGGGCGGCGTTATCATCTTTGGGTTCGAGGAGTACCAGCTTGCCGGAAACAGATATTCCCTGTGTGATCATAATATTCAGCCCTGACTTGCCATTGTGCGCAAAGGCTGCACCGACTTTCGTCCAGTAGGTACTCTTTTCGCCGTGCTCGTCGGGCTGTGTTTCCTGCGTGATGTATACGTTATAGGTAGGTTTTCTCATGATACTTTTCCTTTATTTATAAAGCTGTTTAACGAGGGACTTTTTTAACAAAACTAATTCTCCAGAAACGGAATATTGAGGGTAAATACACATTATAAAATCGCTGTCGTTACCGTTTTGTCTGGCCTCACCAACGCGAGTCAGGACTCTTGTATTACTGTCTCCTCCTATTTCATAAATAAGGTGTGTGTTGTTATCACGTGGATTAATACCATCATCGGGGGTTGTGACAACTTGCTTTGGTTTGTGTTTTCTCATGACGTATTCGGTCAGAGATTTAATATCAGTTTTCTCGGTGTACATTTCATTTCCATCGGTCAGGGAGTTTTTTATCAATTGCCTCGATGCGTTTACGGCGTTCAGTAATCATCAGTGATGCATCGGTATCTCTCAGACCCAATGCACGAATTGTGATTGTCGTTATTTCAGCGCGAATACATTGTCTTTCTTCCCGCAGTGCCCGGACAAAATCAGGTTCTTCCCTCAGTGTCCAGTTTGCTTTAATGGCAGAGCCAACACGATCCACGCGCTTTCTGGAAAGACGCGAGATCGTTGCCATCCGTTTTCTGCATTGCTTTTCACGAACCTTACGCATGGTCATGGTGATTTCTCCTTGTATCTTGAAATGTGTTTAAGATGTCCATGATTAGATTTGGCAAGGTGCATGCAGCCTGATTTCATAAGTAAGCCGACTGTGCGCGAACGCGCAGATGCAAAGAGGGCTGCAAAGGGAGGCAGTCGGCTTAACGATGAAGTGAAAATCCATGCGGATTTGAGTTTGTTACCTGTCTCCAGGCGCGGTACGTCGCTCTCACGTTACCTGTTTGAGGTCAGGCTCCTTATGCCAGTGTCCGGGTTCCTCCTTATGTATAGGCATCCGGCAATGACCGCTTCTGGTTTCTTAAAGAGCAAAACACCTGGTGTTGGTGTGGTTGAATCATATACCCGCAAATCCATTTATTCAATAATCCATTTATTGTGGAGTGGCGAGGGGGTGGTTGCCTTGTAATCTTTTCAACAGTTGAATCTGTGGAATACATAGAAAATGGTACCTAGAAGATTAAAAGAAGCTCGCGAAATCAGAGGTCTAACACAGGCTGAGTTATCAGCTATTGTAGGTGTTGAGGGTAAAAATCCTAGCTCCCTGATTTCGAGCTATGAAGTTGGACGCTCTCAACCTCCTTACAGCTTGGTTGTAAGGATTGCTAAAGCGTTAAATTATCCCGTCCCATATTTTTATACTGAAGAAGATGATGTAGCTGCACTTATTCTGAATATTTATCAGAATCGAAATGATCCAAACAAAAATTCAGACATAGATGTAGTACGTCAAATCGATTCTATGAGATCCAAGTTTGAACTTGCTAAGCAGGTCATTAAAGATATTAATGAAATATCTAATAGGTTTGTAAAAAATAACAAATGAGAATGAAAGGTTACCTTATTTTTAGGCGCGGCACGTCTTTCATACGCAGCCATAAAGTCTACCCTCCTTACGCATGGCCTTTGCGATTGCCGCTTCTGTGTTTTTAAAGAGCGTTACTACTTGATGGGTATTTTAAAAGTGGGGGAAGTGTGAAGATAGGTGCAGAATGAATCGGTGCAGTTTGCACCTATTTTTTGTTCTTAATTTGTGGTAGGGCTATATGTTAGCTTTGAAGAGAATGTCGTAACCTATTGATACAAAACGAGGAGGTACATAAAGATGCCAGCCATTGTCGATCCCCTTCTCCAGCAGTTTTTCACGGGATGAAGTTCCGGTTTTGAGAAACAATCTTGAAAGTATATTCCTGACGGAAACCTCAACAATCCCCAGAAATTCAGCAACCTGTGTCTTCTGTGCACCCCGAAAGAGCAGGAAAAGTACGTCCCATTCCCGCTTGCTAAAAATGCTGGTCGGCGGGCTGAATGTTGCTTCGCCATAAAATGGTTTTTCGAGAAAGTAATTCATTGATATTCTTTCAAAAGGTTTCATGTGAAACACCGTGCCAGTGACTGTTTCGCTTTCATCATAGAGGGGAAATCGCTCAAAAATAAAAGAGCGGTAATATCCTTCGATCAGTAATGTACCGATTGCCTCCATTCGCCTTTCCGTTTGCATTACTTGCTGGTCATGAGCAATGAGCCGTTCAGCCATTGATGCAAATACAGGGATATCAACATAGCTGTATTCAGTTATGCGGCTGGATATATCCTCATGAATTTTAAGGAAATCAAAGTATGCTTTGTTTGCGTAGACAAAGCGGCTTTGCCTGTCTTTTACCCCCCACGGCTCGTTGCTGTGCTTGAAAAAAATGATTGCCTGTTGTGGGATGTTTACCGGGGGAACGAGAAGTTGTGTCATATCAGTATCCCCACACGAGTCAGAAAGTGCTCTCATTGTTTAAATTATATCTCCAGAAAATTGATCTACATCAATGTTTGTGAGGATAAATTGATTCGTCGTGGGTAGTAATGGCTCTTCTTCTGATTTCTGCTGCTGGTGAATGTTCGTCTATAACAGGGGGCACTGCATATTTGGCTACGGGGCCAGGGGGAAGGGAGGCGCGAAATACGCAACCTAAACTATTTGCGCCCTTGCGCGAAGCGGTAGTATATTACACATGTTTATGAATTTACTGGGTGGGACGTTCCCTGAATAGCGTCCGGGGAAGGGGAAAAGCGAAAGGCTGGAACCCTGAATGCAAAAACCCCCTGAAAATCCCTCTCGAACTTGCCGGAACGGAGGATAATCAGGGGGTCACAAAGCAGGCGGCGTGCCTTTGAAGGATTATAGCAAATGCATTTCTCAATACAAGACCTCTGCCCGGCAATAAGTGCGGGCGGGTGTGACTGATAAGAGTCTCTCTCTCAAATCGTCCGTATCACCTACGGGCGTCGCAAAGCAAAGCCCCTGCTATAACGTTGCCTCGCGCAGGCGTCGCCGGTTCCTCAATCGGTGGATTAAGTCGCTGGCGACCGAAGCCGGGCGTATCAGAATCAAAAACGAACTTCGGCGCCGCATCCGGTACAACAAATATTGGGTCAATGAAGCAAACAAGTACGGCATTGAAACACTCTGCGAGCTGATGCTGGCCATCTTTGACGATCTGGATTTAAGAGACTGGCAAACCCGGCATAACCTGGAGACGCTTTCTGATCGCGCAGGTTTGTCTACTCGCAGTGATGCCGGAAATAAATCTGTCTCCCGTGCGAGTAACGGATGCGATCGCCTGGTCTGGCTGGATGCGATTATCACAGAGAAAGCAGCCTTCAATCCTTATGACGCCCGTTGTGCCTGTAAGCACATTGAGGTAACAGAGGATTTCTTTGCCATTCTCGGCGTTCCGCTGAAACAGGTCTACCGGGAACGCGCCAGGCTACTTAAGGCCGACCCGAATGAAATCATATCATCCGGGGATGTGCGGTTAATCGCAATCAGGGTTGAAAACTGGACGCGCAAGGCCGCAGCCGGATTAGCCAGGATGAAAGCGAGGCGTGACGCTGCTCGCCAGCGCAAACAGGAATACTACTCACCAACCTTTGCCTGACCTCCACAAACTACCGCCTTAGCTGGCGGGGATTCTGCACGTCTGCAATAAACACCAGTACAAAAAACAGCCTAAACGTACAATAATTTTCGAAATCCAAACCATCCCCCCTGTCTGAATGACGGATTTTTCGGCGGTTCCGGCGTAGACCTTCCACAACTGCTGTATAGCTTGTGGGTAAGTGACAATGAAGTGCAAACGATATGCCGCAATTACTCTTTTGTCTTATCTTTTAATTACTTACGTACACGGGTGCGTATTCAGCACCGTGCGCTGGGCACCTTTGCCGGGCTGGTGATTGCGGCAGCCTCGCTGCGGCTGGATGTCGCTGAACCGCTGGTGTTGAGCATCATGCTGGTGATTACCTTTATCAGCTATCGCTTTACCCGCCAGTTTTACGGCTGGTCGATGGTGGGGTTCACGGTCACCGCGGTATATACCCTGCAACTTCTGTCACTTAACGGCGCACAATTCTTACTGCCGCGCCTGCTGGATACCCTGATGGGCTGCCTGATTGCGTTTGGCGGAACGTTATGGCTTTGGCCGCAATGGCAAAGTGCCCTGCTACGACAGAACGCACATGATGTGCTTGAGGCTTTCCAGGACGCGTTACGCATGTTGCTTGGTCCGGAACAGTCTCCCGAGGTACTCGCCTATCAGCGCGTTAACGTTAATCAGGCCCACAATGCAGTCTTTAACTCACTAAATCAGGCGATGCAGGAGCCGGGGTTTAACGCACGCTATTTACAGGATATGCGTTTATGGGTCACGCACAGCCAGTTTATCGTTGAGCACATCAACGCCATGACGATTCTGGCACGCGAACATAACATGCTGCCGCCTACGCTGGCGGAGCACTATCTGCAATGGTGTGAAATTGCGCTGCAGCGTTGCCAGCAGCGGCTTGAATATGACGGCGAAAGTTCGCAAACCGATCTGTTACAGGGGATTGAAGACATAAACGAGGGACCGGTCACAGTACTGGAGCAGCACATCAGGCGCATTCTGGATCATCTTAAGGTGATGCACACGATCTCATCGCTGGCGTGGAACCAGCGACCGCATCATGGTCGCTGGCTGATTCGCAGTCTGGGTCGAAAATAACTCAGGCAGCCAGGACTTTCCCGACCGCTTTGGCAAAGCGCGCCATGCCTTCTTCAATATCGGCGGGTTCAATAATCAGTGAAGGGGCAAAACGCATCACATCCGTACCAGCCACCAGCACCATAACGCCTTCAGCCGCGGCGGCATTGAGGATATCGCGTGATTTTCCGGCATGTTGCGGCTTCAGGGCCGCGCCGATCAGTAAGCCTTTGCCGCGAATATCGCTAAACAGATCGTAACGGGCATCAATCGCCTTGAGTGCCTCGACAAACTGCTGGCGACGGGATTCCACGCCGTTCAGCACGTCTGGCGTATTGATCAGATCCAGCGCGGTTTCAGCAATCGCACAGGCCAGCGGATTGCCACCATAGGTGGTGCCATGCACGCCAGGAGCCATCGTTGACGCCACCTCTTCGGTGGTCAGCATCGCGCTGACAGGAAAACCACCGCCCAGCGCTTTCGCCGAAGTCAGAATGTCTGGCGTGACGCCGTAGTGCTCATAAGCAAACAGCTTACCGCTGCGCCCCATACCGCTCTGAACTTCATCCAGCACCAGCAACGCCTGATGTTTATCGCAGAGCTCACGCAGCCCCTGCATAAATTCTGGCGTGGCCGGCATGACGCCACCTTCACCCTGAATGGTCTCAACGACAATCGCACAGGTGTGGTCGTCGATAACGGCTTTCACTGCCGCCAAATCGTTAAATGGCACATGCACAATGTCAGCGGGTTTTGGGCCAAAACCGTCGGAATATTTTGGCTGGCCGCCTACCGTGACCGTAAACAGCGTCCGGCCATGAAAGGCATTATGGAAGGCAATAATTTTGCTTTTAAACGGGCTATGACGTTTACAGGCATAATAACGCGCCAGCTTAAACGCGGCCTCGTTGGCTTCTGCGCCGGAGTTGGCAAAAAACACTCTGTCCGCGAAGGTGGCGTTAATCAGTTTGCTGGCCAGGCGCAAAGCCGGTTCATTGGTGAACACATTGCTGGTGTGCCACAGGGTTTCGCCCTGTTTCTTCAGGGTTTCAATCAGCGCCGGGTGACAATGGCCCAGCGCGGTGACGGCAATCCCACCCGAGAAGTCGATATACTCTTTACCCTGCTGATCCCACACCCGGCTTCCTTTGCCTTTTACCGGTACAAACTGCGCAGGTGCATAAACAGGCAAAATAACCTGATCGAACGTTTCCCGTGTTACCGCAATGTTTTCCGCTGCCATTGACAACCTCGCAAACTGATGAGTTGATTCGTGATGAAATAATAATCATGAAATATGCATAAAAAATCACTTAAAGGCAAACACAACTTTACTGTTGCAGGAAATTAGCGAGCAGTTGATGTCCCTGTTCGCTGAGGATACTTTCAGGATGAAACTGCACGCCTTCCAGTGCCAGCGTTTTATGGCGGATGCCCATAATTTCGTCGGGCTGACCGTCACGTAAACTCCATGCGGTGACGTCAAATTCATCAGGCAGCGTATCGGCTTTCACAATCAGCGAGTGATAACGCGTTACGGTCAGCGGTTGATTCAGACCGCGAAATACACCACAGCCGTTATGCTGAACAGCAGACGTCTTACCGTGCATGACTTCGCGCGCACGCACAACCTGCGCACCGAACACCTGGGCGATGGCCTGATGCCCCAGACAAACGCCCAGCACCGGCAGGCGGCCGGCGAAGTGGCGAATGGCCTGTAATGAGATCCCGCTCTGATCGGGCGTACAGGGGCCGGGTGAAATCACCAGGTGGGTTAACGGCAACGCCGTCATTTCATCCAGAGTGATGGCATCATTTCTTACCACCTGAACGTTCGCGCCCAGTTGGCAAAAATACTGGTACAGGTTCCAGGTGAAAGAATCGTAATTATCAATAAGCAGCAGCATGGTTATGATTTCAGGCAGATCAGAAGGATACGTACAAGGCCCGGCATCCGGAATGAGGACCAGAGCCGTATCTTATCATGCGGTGTGACGTGAGTGTGATGGTAAGCGTCGCATTCAGACCGTATTGACGTTCAGGCAGAGGGAAGCTCGACCTTCCATGGCAGCAGATCGCGGACCCGGTTCACCGGCCAGTCCTGTATATGACCGATGACGTAACGCAACCACGTCTCGGGGTCAACGCCGTTAAGCCGGCAGGTGACGATCAGAGAGTAGAGGATCGCCGCACGTTCTCCGC
>NZ_VZPF01000106.1 GCF_008801695.1 Pantoea stewartii subsp. stewartii | reverse complement strand
CCGGAAAAACTGGCTGTTCGCTGGTTCAGACAGCGGCGGTGAGCGGGCTGCGGTGCTGTACTCCCTTATCGGCACCTGCCGGCTTAACGGCGTTGAACCCGAGGCGTGGCTGCGTTACGTCCTCGGTTATATCCAGGACTGGTCGGTGAACCGGGTCCGCGATCTGCTGCCATGGAAGGTAGACCTTACCTCTGCCTGAACGTCAATACGGTCTAGATGCGACGCTTACGAATAAACTCTATTTGATTATTAAGAACAGAGTAAAGGTTATCGTTCGCCCAAATGGACTGAATTTTTCCATGGATAACCTGAAGAATGCGCTCTCATACCATATTCAGGGACATGACATCGTCTTCCGCAATGCCTCGCCCTTTTACGCCAATATTCGATCTTTTGCGTTGGTCAAAGGAAATAACCGTGTTCCCTGGCATGAAGCCGTGACGCTGGCACCGTTTAGTGAGCAGCGTATTACGTTAAAAGGCCAGTCATCCCTTCAGGGATATACGCTTAACGCCGTTCTTATTAATGATTTTGGTGCCGACGAAAGAATAAACGTGAACGAAAAGTAGCAGAAATGAATATAGTCTCATTATTCTTATTGTTCGCTTTGAGTCTGCTTTTCCTCCGGGGCGGTCAGGCGGCTGAAGGTCAGGATGACTATCTGTTTGATCCTGCTTTAGTGCGCGAAATGCTGCCTGGACAGATTGCGATGCCTGACAATGTGCAGGACGCCTGGTTCCAGCCCGGCCGCTATGATGTCAATCTTTATCTCAACGGTAAATTTCAACAGTCCACGTCGGTTGATATCGTTCGTGCGGGCAGAGCGCTTTCGGTATGCCTGCCGTTGTCCTTTTATCAGGCCTTCGGCGTCAAAGCCCACTATCTCACTGCGCTCAAGGCGAAAGACTGTGCCAGGCCCGATGCGCTTTTGACGGGCGCGTCAGTTAACGTGAATACGGGCAGCCTGCGTGTAGACGTTACCGTCCCACAGGCGATGCGGGTTCAGCGGCCCGTCGGCTATATCGCGCCCGAAAACCTGACGGCGGGCACGACCATGGGGTTCGTGAATTACAATCTGAACCAGTTCTATTCCGATTATAAAAATGCGCAGCGTTTCGAATCCACGTATCTGGGTATTAACAGTGGCATCAATGTCGGCATGTGGCGTTTTCGTCAACAGGGAAACTTTACGCATGACGAGGTCGGCAATCGCTGGCAAAGCGCCAAGGCCTGGGTACAACGTGCGCTGCCGTCATTACGAAGTGAGGCGGGCATAGGCGAGCTTTTCAGTAACGGCGATCTGTTTACGGCGGTCAGTTTCAACGGGGTCAGTCTGGACTCTGATGACCGTATGCTGCCGGATTCTGTTCGGGGTTATGCACCGCTGGTGCGCGGCGTGGCAAACAGCAATGCCCGCGTGACGGTCTGGCAGGGCAAGCAACGGATATATCAGACAACCGTGCCGCCAGGGCCGTTTACGATCAATGACCTGAGCCCGGTGAGCTATGGCGGCGATCTCAGCGTGGAGGTTCAGGAGTCTGACGGCAGCCTGCATCGTTTTAGTGTGCCGTATGCGGTCTTACCGCAGTCGCTGCGTCCAGGCCGGACAGACTACAACTTTGCCGCCGGTAAAGTCAGGGATTACAGCAAAGCCAACACCTTTACTGAGTTAACCGTCAGGCACGGCCTGAGCAATGCCATTACGCTGAACGGTGGCGTCAGGCTGGGTGAACGCTATCATGCCGTGCTGGCTGGCGGCGTCTGGGCTTCAGACATAGGGGCCGTGGGATTTAACAGCGCGTATTCCAGCGCGGTTCTGAACGGCGGTGAGTCGACCCAGGGATGGCGTTACGCACTGAGTTACAGCCGGACCTTTCAGCCCACGAATACCACTCTGACGTTTGCGGGCTACCAGTATTCCACCCAGGGTTACCGCGATCTCAACGACGTGATTGCACTGAATAATGCGGAAACGCCGGGCCGCAACAGTATTACCAGCGAATATATGCAGCGTACCCGCCTGCAGATGACCCTGAATCAGACGCTGGGGCAGTGGGGCAACATCTATCTCTCCGGCTCGAAGCAAAATTACTATGACGGTCGCTCACGGACGACACAGTTTCAGGTCGGTTATGGCACGGTGCTGCCCAAAAACATCGCACTGAATATTTCCCTGTCCCGCCAGTATTCGCGCAGAGCCTATGCCACCGATCCGCGCAGAGCTGTCATGGCTCAGTACGCAGACGAGACGTTTTATAAAGATACCCAGTTACAGGTCAGTGTCTCTGTGCCGCTGGGCACGGACGCCACTTCACCTTACCTGGCTCTGGGGGGATCCCGTGGAAGCCAGAACGGCAGTAATTACACAGCGTCGCTCAGCGGGCTGAGTGGTGAGAGCGGCACCAGCTACAGCCTGAATGTGAATCGCGATCAGCAGCAGCGTGACACGACAGTAAGCGGCAGCCTGGGCAAAACCTTTTCTGAGGCCAGCGTGACCGGTACTGCCTCGACCTCTTCACGGTTTAATCAGATGTCCGTTAACGCCATGGGGGCGGCGGTGATCCACAGCGGTGGTGTGACGTTAGGCCATTATCTGGGCGATACCTTCGCCCTCGTCGAGGCGAAAGGGGCCAGGGGCGCACGGATCCTGAACAGCCAGGGCAGTGAAATCGATCGCTTTGGCTATGCGCTGGTCCCTTCGCTCAACCCGTATCACTACAACACCATTACGCTGGGTGCCAGCGGCAGCGACGGTCATGTGGAAATTCAGGACAGCGAAAAAAGTGTCGCGCCTTATGCCGGTGCGATGGTGAAGGTGTCGTTCAGAACCTTACGCGGTTATCCCCTGATGCTGAAAACCCGCACGAATCGCGATGCTATGGTGCCTGTGGGCGCGGATCTGCTGGATGAGACGGGCAAGCGCGTGGGCACGTTTGGCCAGGGCGGCAATGCCTGGTTACGTGTGGCGAAAACCCAGGGCCGACTGAAAGCCGTCTGGGGTGACGATGCGCAATCGTCCTGTGTGATGGATTACCACATTCCTCAACCTGAACCTGACTCGGTGATGACCTACGCGGATGCCGTCTGTCGTTTTTAGATTCTAAGGTGTTAATGATGAAACGCGTTTTAGCGGTAATGACATTCTTTTTTTTGACCGCATGGCTCCCGGCTTACGCGACCTGCACCCGGGTAAACCCGGTCGATCAGGGCTGTGATGCCTGCGGTGCGCCACTTAACTTCGGCAATATCGCATTAATGAATCTGCGTTATCAGCCGGCCGGCACGGTGCTGGCCCGCTCGGTGTTTCGGGTCGTACCGGCTGTCAATAACAGCAATCCCGACCGTGTGTTGTACCAGTGTGATCTTGCCGATAAAGATCAGCTGTATGAGGTCTTCGCCACCAATGGCGACAGTAACGTTGGCGGCGCCTGGGACATGGGGGACAGTTATTTCCAGACCTACTTTCCCTATACCGCGTTAAAACTGGTTCACGTGCGCAGTGGCAGGCCCTTTACCCGTATCTGGCAAAAAGTACCGCTCACCCAGTATGAAATACAGGGAAATAAAATCCTGATCCGGGGACGCGACTTCAGCCCCATCAGCGCGGAGCTCATTCGTACCGACAGAAACAACCGCACGCCGGGTTACGCGTCGTGGGGCTGCCTCTGGGCGGCGGCCGATAATTACACTGGCTCCTACAGTTGCAACCAGCCCAATGGCTATGTGGTGTTTATGGGGCCGGGGATGAATGTGCCCGAAGCGGGTCAGGACAGCTGGAACCATTTTGAAACCTGGGGAACCGGACGTTACATGGCCTTTGGGATGAATACCGCGCCGGTCGCCACTCTGACGCAAAATATGACCCAGGGCTGCCGGATGGAGAATTATACCGCAAACGTCCTTTTCCCCGGCATCAGCATCAATGCGCTCAATGAGGGCCAGGCGGTGACGGCGCCGCTCAGCATTACGCTGGCCTGTGCGAACGGAACCGAAAACCTCTCTGGCGTTCAGTCGGGTCAGCTGTCTCTGGGGTTTCAACCGAGCTACGCCGCGTGGCTGCAGGCGCAGCAGTTGGGACTGACGACGGGAGACGGTCTTTCGCGCTACCTGGTGTCCGATCATTACGACAGTTTACCGTCGCTGGCGAAAGGCGTGGGCATTCAACTGGAAACGTCAGGTGGCCAGCCCGTCTCCTTTTTAAGCTGGAGCAGCTTCAGCGGGAGTGCGGGCTGGCGACCGGTGCTGGAGGACGCGCAGGTGATCAGCGGCAGTCAGCAGAATGACGAGAAACTGTATCAGCGTACTTTCAACGCCCGTCTAGCAAAGCTCCCGGGTAAAACGGTGACGGCGGGCCATGTTGATGCAACCGCATCTATCCTCATTCGGCTGCAATAAGATGAAAACGTTTCTTTGGTTATGGATGTGTATCGTGATTAACGCTCAGGCCGCGGTAATTCCGCAGCAAAGCCGACTGATCTTCCATCCCGGCGAGGTGCAAACCCCGTTACTGCTGGTTAACAGCGGCGACGCACCCGTGCTGATCCAGACCTGGGTCGACAGCGGCGCACCGGAAAAATCGCCGGGCAGTAAAGCCTTTCCTTTTGTCGCGCTTCCCGGCGTTTTTACGCTGAACAAAGATGAAAAAAAACAGATTACCGTTTTACGCACTGAGCTGGCCGCAACGCTGCCACAGGATCGGGAATCCCTTTACTGGCTCAATCTGTACGAAATCAGCGCCGTAAAAAAAGGAACGATACAGCCGGGCAGCGATAAGATCAGCATGGCGCTGAATACCCAACTTAAAGTGATCAACAGACCGTTTAAGAAGGCGATACCGTTTACGGCACGGGTGAACGCCGTCACCTTTCAGGTCAGGAAAATGCAGGGGCAGGTTTTCATTCGTGCCACCAACCGTAGTGGCTACTTTTTCACGCCGGGCAAAATGACCGTGCGGGCAGGCGGAAAAGGCTACACCGTTTATCTGGACGGGGATAAAACGCTCGCGCCTTTTTCCAGCAAAGAGTATCCCCTGATGGGAAACGCGTCGCCTTCCGCGGCGAGCCAGATCCTTGTTGATTACACGGCGCTGGACGATGAGGGGAACCCGCAGGCTTTTACCGCGCCTGTGGCTCCCTCCGAGGAAGCCCCGTGAAACGGGGCGAGCGGATGCCGCACGGACCGGCATCCGCAGGTGATCAGTAAACCATGACCACTTTGCCGCGCATATGGCCTTCCAGTACACGCTGGTGGGCCGCTTCCAGGGTTTCCACACTTAACCCGTGCAGGGTTTCACTCAGGGTGGTTTGCAGCTTTCCGTCATCTAACAGGCGGGCAACGCTATTCAGAATCTCACCCTGTTGCGCCATATCCGGAGTGGTGAACATGCTGCGAGTGTACATAAACTCAAAGTGCAGCGAGGCGCTCTTGAGCTTCAGTTGATCCATTGACAGCGGATGTTCGTTCTCGACGATGGTGCAGATATGACCCTGGGGCGCGATGAGCTGGCTCATGGTTTCCCAGTGGCCGTCAGTGTCGTTAAGGCAGAAAATGTAGTCGACCTGCTTAATGCCGTGCTTTTCCAGCTCAGCGGGCATGTCTTTATAGTTGATCACCAGGTCGGCCCCGCGATCGCGGCACCACTGGGCAGAGTCTTCCCGTGACGCGGTGGCAATCACTTTCGCCTTGCTGCGCATTTTCGCCAGCGGAATCGCCAGAGAGCCTACACCGCCTGCGCCGCCAACGATCAACAGCGTTTGATCGTCACGCGCGGCTGCCATATCCAGTCGCTCGAACAAACCTTCCCAGGCGGTAAGCGCCGTTAAAGGAATCGCCGCAGAGGCCGCCCAGTCGAGCGTTTTCGGCTTATGGCCAGTGATACGGGAATCGACTAACTGTTCGGTGCTGTTACTGCCCGGGCGGGTAATATCGCCTGCATAGTACACTTCATCCCCGGGCTTGAAGCCCGTGACTTTGCTGCCGGTTTCCAGCACCACGCCGCTGGCATCCCAGCCCAGGATACGCGGCACCTGCAAACCATTTTTGATCGCGCCTTTATGCACCTTGGTATCAACCGGGTTGACCGAGGCGGCTTTTACCTGGACACGCAGGTCATACTCGCCGGGTACAGGCGTTTCCGGGAAAATTTCGGTGAAGTTTTTTGGGTTTTCGGGATCAACAGCAATCGCGCGGACAGACATAATTTATTCTCCTGTAGTGTTTCTTCAAGTGTAGAACCCCACCGCCAGGCTGATAAGATGGACAATAGTTATTAGAGTGTTCGTCTGAGGTGAACAATGGCGTTTCGTGAGTGGCAGGATATGGCGCTGTTTGCGCTGGTGGCGGAGTGCGGCAGCTTTACCGCTGCGGCAGAGCGGGCAGGTTTGCCCAAATCCAGCGTCATTCAACGTATCAGCCAGCTTGAGCAGCGGCTGGGCATCCGGCTGTTAAACCGAACGACGCGCCAGCTTAACCTGACCTTTGCCGGGGAGCGTTATCTGTTGCACTGTCAGGAGATGATGCAGGCCAGCGAACGTGCCGAACAGGCGATTGCCAACCTGCGGGAAAATCCCAGCGGTCGCCTGCGCATCACCAGCCCGGCAGGCATTGGGGCAACCTTACTGGCGCGCTGTAACGCCGCGTTTTTACGGCGTTATCCTGATGTCACGCTGGACATTTCCGTTTCAGACGAGATTCGCGACCTGGTACAGGATGGCTTTGATCTTGCCTTACGCACCGGCCAGCCACAGGAATCGTCTCTGATTGGGCGGCGTGTCGGCTACTGCGAGCGATTGCTGGTGGCCTCGCAGACTTATCTCGATCAGCATCCGCCGGTTACTCATCCGCAGCAGTTGGCTGAACATCGCTGTATCGCGCACCGCGCCTGGAACGAGTGGGTGCTTAAACGCGACAGTCAGTATCATCGCTGGCTGCTGCCGCCCGCGCATCTGACCGACAATTTGCTCTATGCCCGCGAATCGGCGCTGGGGCATGCCGGCATTACGCTACTGCCGCGTTTCTTAACGGACGGGGAGATGCGCGATGCGCGCCTGGTGCAGGTGTTACCCTAATGGACGGTTGAGGGAAACGAGCTGTGGCTGGTCTATCCCAGTCGTAAACTGAATTCGCCCGCGCTGATGAGGTTTATTGAATTTGCGTTGCAGTCGCCGGTGTTTCGCGACTTTTACCGCTGAGGAAAAGAAAAGGGCGGCATTGCTGCCGCCCCTGAATCATTTGGCAATACGCTTGTACTTGATGCGCTTCGGCTCCAGCGCATCCGCGCCCAGCGTGCGTTTCTTGTACTCTTCGTATTCGGTAAAGTTACCTTCGAAGAACTCGATCTTCCCTTCATCCTGGTAGTCCAGAATGTGCGTCGCGATGCGGTCAAGGAACCAACGGTCATGCGAGATCACCATGGCACAGCCAGGGAATTCAAGCAGGGCGTTTTCCAGCGCGCGCAGGGTTTCAATGTCCAGGTCGTTGGTCGGTTCATCGAGCAGCAGCATGTTGCCGCCAACCTGCAGCAGTTTTGCCAGATGCAGGCGGCCCCGCTCACCACCGGATAACTCACCGACGCGTTTGCCCTGATCGACGCCTTTAAAGTTAAAGCGCCCGACATAGGCGCGGCTTGGCATTTCCGTGTTGCCGATACGCATGATGTCCTGGCCGCCGGAGACTTCTTCCCACACGGTTTTGGCGTTATCCATGCTGTCACGGAACTGATCGACAGAGGCCAGCTTCACGGTTTCACCCAGCACGATCTCACCGGAATCCGGTTGTTCCTGACCGGACATCATGCGGAACAGCGTGGATTTACCGGCCCCGTTCGGACCGATGATGCCGACGATGGCACCTTTCGGTACCGAGAACGACAGATCGTCAATCAGCACGCGGTCACCGTAGGATTTACGCAGGTGGCTGACTTCCAGCACCTTATCACCCAGCCGGGCACCCGGCGGAATAAACAGTTCGTTGGTTTCGTTACGTTTCTGGTAGTCGGTATTGTTCAGCTCTTCAAAGCGTGCCAGACGGGCTTTGCCTTTAGACTGCTGGCCTTTTGGCCCTTTACGTACCCACTCCAGCTCTTTCTCGATAGATTTACGACGGGCCGCTTCAGTCGAAGCTTCCTGTGCCAGACGGGCATCTTTCTGCTCCAGCCATGAAGAGTAGTTACCTTCCCACGGAATCCCCTCACCACGGTCGAGTTCCAGGATCCAGCCGGCAACGTTATCCAGGAAGTAACGGTCGTGGGTAATCGCGACCACGGTGCCTTCGAAGTCATGCAGGAAGCGCTCCAGCCAGGCGACCGATTCGGCGTCCAGGTGGTTCGTCGGTTCGTCCAGCAGCAGCATGTCTGGCTTTTCCAGCAGCAGGCGGCACAGCGCAACACGGCGGCGTTCACCACCGGACAGGTTCGCGATTTTGGCGTCCCAGTCTGGCAGGCGCAGCGCATCGGCTGCACGTTCCAGCTGTGTGTTCAGGTTATGGCCGTCGTGTGCCTGAATGATCTCTTCCAGACGTCCCTGCTCAGCTGCCAGCTTGTCAAAATCCGCATCTTCTTCGGCGTAAAGCGCATAAACCTCATCAAGGCGTTTCAGCGCGCCAACCACTTCCGACAGCGCTTCTTCAACGGATTCACGCACGGTGTGCTCAAGGTTGAGCTGCGGTTCCTGCGGCAGGTAACCAATTTTGATACCGGGCTGTGGACGGGCTTCCCCTTCGATGTCTTTATCGATGCCTGCCATGATGCGCAGCAGCGTCGATTTACCGGCACCGTTCAGGCCGAGTACGCCAATTTTCGCACCGGGGAAGAAGCTGAGGGAGATGTTTTTCAGAATATGACGCTTTGGCGGTACCACTTTGCCAACGCGATGCATGCTATAGACGAATTGAGCCACGTTGTATTGAGCCTCTGGGTCTGTTTGTCGTTTGGATGATGTCGAAGTTTAGCCTTTTTCGCCGCCTAATCACAGCCGAGGGGACGGGATTATTCGATGGCGGCCGCGGGTTCATAATAACTGTTTGATTTATGTCCGTTGTCAGACCGACCCGGCACGGGGCTACGCGCATCAGAACGCCGGTGGACAGGCTGAAGTCAGGGCAGGCGCACGGGAATAGACTGTTGCGCTAACCACTGACTCAGCGTGGCATCTGGCGCGCTGTCGCTGACCAGCAGGTCGAAGCGTGAAAGCGCGCCAATGCGGGCCGGTAACACTTTCCCGTATTTGCTGCTGTCCGCCACCAGAACTCGCTGGCGGGCGCGCCGCATCGCGTGGTGCTTCATGGGCAGTTCATTGAGGTTATAGCAGGTCGCACCCTGATCGTGGCTGACGCCTGCCGCAGAAATAAAGGCCAAGTCAGGGCACAGGTCATCCAGAATGCACTGTCCGCCCACCGGCGTGAATAAGGCGTTATCCGCATGGAATTCACCGCCGCTCAGGATGACATGGCAGGCGGGCTTTTCTTTTAATGCCAGAAAAGTATTCATGGCACAGCAGATGGCGGTGAAGGGCAGGGCATCCGGAATGGCATCTACCACATAGGGCAAGGTCGTCCCGCAGTCGAAAAAGACGGTATCGTTCTCCCCGATCAGACCTGCCGCCGCCTGCGCCAGCTGCTGTTTGCGGGTGGCGTTTTGCCCGTGCTGATCGGAGACAAAATAGTGACCGGGCTGGCTTCTGGGATCGCTGACGATATAGCCACCGAGCAGGACGACGCTGGATGTCGGTTCGCTCAGATCCCGACGAATCGTCATCTCTGAGACGTCCAGCAACCGGGCGGCATCCTTCAGGTGAAGTTTATCGGTGCGCTTCAGTGCCAAAGCGAGTTTGCGCAGACGTTCGTCGCGGCGGGTTTCCATTGTCATCTCTGAACCTGTATTCCTTGAGGAGGACGTTATGCGTCTGAGCCTGTCACCGTATTATCGTACAGGAGGGAGAGTCTTAAACCGCAGCGTTTTTACCCGGGCCAGGACAAATTACAACAGAGTTAAGGCGTTGGAGGCTTCCTGAACATGATTTTTATCTTAACCCGCCTTGCTGTCATCCCGCAAACTTTGGCAGAGCGGCTGCCTGGGCGTTCATGATGTTGAGCCTGACCCGTATCATCTGACCTTTCCTGCACCTTTACTTTGCCAAAGCTGAACGGCTCAGATAGTTTTTTTGTGACAAGTATCACATTTTTGTTCATTAGCCTCATTTATGAGATGTATTACCATTCCATTAGCTGAATGATAATGATTATTATTAATAACCATATTATCGTTATAAGATGCTAACTAAAGCCTTATAAACCACACTAAATGTAATTTTTAACCTTTTAGCGGTCATAAGTTCTTAACCTTATTGATCACATGGGATAGCGGTCCTGCTGAAGGGTTAGTCAATCTGAACTGACTCGTGCGGTCTGGCACGATCTGCTGCCCTTTTACCGGGGTGGCCAGGCGACTTACGTCTTAAACGAAGGAACAGGATATGGTGTTACGTAAGCAAACTCTGTCGGTCCCGCGCCGACATCTGTCTGAAGATATTCCTGCGGCTCAGGACGTCATCTTTAACGAGGCGCAGATTACGGCGTGGCAGCAGCAAACGCACGCGGCGCTGGCGCTGATCAGCAGCACGGTGCAGCGCGTGGAGAAGCCGTTCAGCGGAATCCTGCCCCATGAGCTGGCCCCGGCGTTCAGCGCCGTCGACCTTGATCAGCCTCTGGGCAGCAACGAAGCCGCGCTGGAAGAGCTGCGGTCACTTTACCTGCGCGATGCCGTCTGGTTCCACCACCCCAAATATGTCGCCCATCTTAACTGCCCGGTTGTGCTGCCCTCGCTGCTGGCAGAGCAGATCATGGCGGCGGTTAACAGCTCCGTCGATACCTGGGATCAAAGCGCGGGCGGCACGCTGATTGAGCAGAAGGTCATTGACTGGACGCTGGGCCGTATCGGCCTGCCTGCGAGCGCAGACGGCATCTTTACCAGTGGCGGTACGCAGTCCAACCTGATGGCGATGCTGCTGGCGCGGGACAGCTGGTGCGCCACGCACCATCCGGGTCACTTGATCAAGCATAAGGGGTTGCCGGCGGAGGCCGCGAAATGGCGCGTGCTGAGCTCCCGACTGAGTCATTTCAGTATTCAGAAGTCGATGGCGATTCTTGGCCTGGGCTACGATGCGGTGATTTCCGTGGATTACGACGAACACTACCGCATGGACAGCGTACAGCTTGAGCGCGAAATTGAGCACTGCCATGCGCAGGGCCTGATTCCCATCGCCGTCGTGGCCACCAGTGGCACCACCGATTTTGGCAGTATCGATCCGCTGAACGCTATCGCGGATCTGTGTCAGCAGTACGGCATCTGGATGCACGTCGATGCGGCTTACGGCTGTGGCCTGCTGGTATCTGAAACGCAGCGGCAGCGCCTCAGTGGTATCGAAAAAGCGGACTCGGTGACGGTGGATTACCACAAGTCATTCTTCCAGACCGTCAGCTGCGGGGCGTTTTTCGTGCGCGATAAACAGCACCTCAGCC
This sequence comes from Pantoea stewartii subsp. stewartii, assembly GCF_008801695.1. GTDB lineage: Bacteria > Pseudomonadota > Gammaproteobacteria > Enterobacterales > Enterobacteriaceae > Pantoea > Pantoea stewartii. The sequence continues at coordinate 896 of NZ_VZPF01000106.1, read as the reverse complement.
ATGTGACGCACCATGCCGATTACCTCAATCCGCTCAGCGCCCAGCAGGAAGGGACGCCAAACCTGGTCAACAAAAGTATTCAGACGACGCGCCGGTTTGACGCGCTGAAAATGTGGCTGACGTTGCGCATCATGGGCCCGGCGGCGCTGGGGGAAGCATTCGATACCATCCTGACGTTGACCGAGGCAACCCATCAGTTGCTGAAAGCCCATCCGTCCATTGAGGTGCTGCATGCGCCTGAACTGACCACACAAATCTTCCGTTTCGTACCCCGGCCTGACATGCGGGCCGCACAGCTGGATGCCATCAATGCCGGTATCCGCAAGGCGCTGTTCCGCTCGGGTAACGCGGTGATCGCCGGTACGAAAGTCGATGGTCACCAGTACCTCAAATTTACCCTGCTGAATCCCACCACTACGGTGGCCGACATGGAAGACGTCATTGCCCTGATTGTCCATTACGGCCGGGAGCAGGCACGTGACCTGACTTTGCAAGCCGCTAACCAGTGAGAACGGTACGATGAACGACAACATTTATGACTTTATCGGAATTGGCATCGGTCCTTTCAATCTCAGCCTGGCCTGTCTGAGTGAACCTGTTGAAGGGCTGAATGGCCTCTTTCTGGATCAGAATCCGGGCTTTGACTGGCATACCGGCATGATGCTGGAAAGTGCGCATCTGCAAACGCCGTTTATGGCCGATTTGGTGACGCTGGCCGATCCCACTAAATAACTGATCCTAATACCGCTACACTTTAGCCAGCCCATGTTTTCCCCCGGGGAATGGGCTGACGGTATTCATAAAGTGATGGACCTTTTTCAACAGTTGCCACATTGAACTGCACTGGTGATTTCGGGTTATTGTCTCATGAAGCGCCTGCCACAACCGTTCGACAT
>NZ_VZPF01000105.1 GCF_008801695.1 Pantoea stewartii subsp. stewartii | reverse complement strand
GCGGAGAACGTGCGGCGATCCTCTACTCTCTGATCGTCACCTGCCGGCTTAACGGCGTTGACCCCGAGACGTGGTTGCGTTACGTCATCGGTCATATACAGGACTGGCCGGTGAACCGGGTCCGCGATCTGCTGCCATGGAAGGTCGAGCTTCCCTCTGCCTGAACGTCAATACGGTCTGAATGCGACGCTTACAAAAAAGCCGCATCAGCGGCTTTTTTTGCAGTCGGTATCCGGTTCCGTCACCTCAGGCTCAGGCACGGCGGTGCAGTTGCTGGTGTCGTGGGTTTTCAGCTCATTTAACGCGTCGGCGACGGTGCGCTTCGCGAGTACCGCCAGTGATGCCTGCTCGGCTTCCTCGGCAATCGATTTAAAATACCAGCACAGGTTGGCGCTGACCAGGCAACGCGGTGCCACATCCGGGCGAGCCGCCCAGAGTTTTTTATCATCTGTCACAGAGACATAAATATCACGCAGCGTGATTTCAGCTGCGGGTCTGCCCAAATGAATGGAACCCGTACGACCCAGCGTGGATACGATAATGCCATCACGGGTTAATGGGACCATTAACTTACGTATAAAGCTCGGGTTTGCTTCAAGCCCGTAAGCGAGAATCGCGCTGGTAGAGCGTTTTCCCATTTGCTCCGCCACCGCCACACTCAGAACCATTTGCAAAGCTGTCGGGAAGCGATAATCAAGCATCTTTGTATCCTGAATTGCGGTGCATTCTTGTTGTTATATAGCCGCCTAAGTGAACCAACAAACAGGGATGAATATAACAAACACTGTCACTTTTTAGAAGCAACCCACCCGCCACAAGGCACATATTCCCCACCCGGAAGCCCGCGACCGCACAAGGTGCTTATTTGCCTAGCGGTAGCGGACAGCATTAGCGCACAGATGGCGCTGGCGCTGGAAGCCGCTTTTTCAGTGCCACCACCAGCAGCAAGTTAATTACTGCCAGTGTGCACAGTAACCACAGCGTGGCTTTGGGCCCCAACGTCGCAAACACATAGCCCACGCCTAACGGCGTTATCGCCTGCCCCATTAACGCCGGACGCGCCATCCAGCCTGCCAGTACCGCGTACGCTTCAGGTTTTACCATCATCAGCGGCAAAGTGCCGCGCACAATGGTGCGTAAGCCGTTTCCCGCACCGTAAAAGATCATACTTAACAGGGCCAGTTGCGGAAACAGCGCCAGCAACAACAACCCCAGCGCCACCAGCCCCACCGAAAAAAAAGTGGTCCAGATGGGATGGCCCCCTTTAAAGGCCATATCAATGAGACGGGATGCCACCTGGCACGGCCCCAGCAGCGTACTGATTGCCAGCGCCGCCGCCATGCTGTAACCACTGGCCTGCAACAGGGTGATAAGCTGCACCGAAATGGCCGTCATAATCACCGAGGCCAGCGTGAAAATGGCGCACAACAGGTAAAACAAGACTGCGGGCAAATCCGGCGCTGTGCCGGGTGCGCTTTTACGTTTGACGGGTGAGATAAGATGGCCTTTAGGCAAAGCATAAAAATAGGCCGGTAAGACGCTGACCAGCAACAGCGCGGCGATGGCGAAACACGCGCCCCGCCAGTTCAGCCAGTGAATAAGCAGCGCGGTGGCAGGCCAGACCACGCTGGTACAAAAACCGGAAATCAGGGTTATGCCAGTAATGGCGCTGCGTGCCTGCCCACCATAGCGGGTGCCCAGCGTCGCAAACAGCGCATCATACAGCCCCATCGCCATGCCGATGCCGATGATGACCCAGGCCAGTAAAAACACCGGTAAGTGATGGCTGAATCCCATAAGGGTAAGCCCTGCCGCCATCACGATGCCATTGAGTGCCAGCATCAGGCGACCGCCCGTGCGTGCAATAAGGTGGCCACAGCGCGGAGCGAGCAACCCAGACACTAAAATGCCCAGCGATAACGCGCCGTAAACCCACTGTTGCGACCATCCGGTTTCTGCTACAACAGGCGCGGCCATGACCACCATCAGATAAAACGAACCGCCCCAGGAGAGGATCTGAACCAGGCCCAGCGTGACAATTTGCGTGACACCCGGCTTTTTAATCACGTCCATGTTGAGGATCCGTTAGCAAACAAAGTGTTTTTATAACATGTTCTGCTAAAAGGAAAAATGCCGCCGTTGGCTTTACCGCTTTTTAACGCGCCCCAACGGTCCGGTTACCAACGCGCCCCAGCGGGATTTCTTCTCCCTGTGGTGGTAGAGCACACGCAGCTAAGGCGATAAGGACATTCAAAATGTGCTGTTGCCCTGCCGCACAGTTAATCGCCCGGCAGGGTGTGAAAAAATCAGCAACCAAAATGAAAAAGGCATGTCCCGCTCAGGCCTGAGCCGAAGCGGGACGCGCGGCGTGATGTCGTTGCCCGTCTGAACCGGCTTGTGCGTTCCGTTAGCACCGGTGGTGAATTCGGCTATTCTGACTCATGGCCTGACAGGACACGGCATAAACAGGAAGATGCCAGGCCGGGCTGGAAAGCCACGCAAGGAGTAAAAGGCTGAATGCACCGCCTTTCAGATATCGACGAACCGGACTTATTAACCCCTATCCAGGAAGCAACGATGGCCCCTTCTCTGCCCCTGCTCGATGCGCAGGATGTCACCTTTTCACACGGCGGCAGACAGCTATTGCAGCCGGTCTCTTTACAGCTGTCGCCGGGCGACGTTGTCGTGCTCACCGGTGCCTCCGGCAGTGGCAAAAGTACCTTCCTGAAGATCCTTGCCTCTCTGTTAACGCCAACGACCGGAGAGATCCGCTTTCAGGGCCGCGATATCGCCACGCTCAGGGCCGAGGAATACCGTCAGCAGGTATCGTACTGTTTTCAGACGCCACAGCTTTTCGGTCAGACGGTTTATGACAACCTTGCCCTGCCCTGGCAACTTCGCCGCCAGACGCCGCCACAGGCAAAACTTAAGGCGGCGCTGGAGAGTGTTAATCTCTCGCCGGATATGCTGAATGCTGCGATTGAGCCCCTCTCTGGCGGCGAAAAGCAGCGCATTGGGCTGCTGCGCCATCTGCAGTTTGTGCCAGCCGTGCTGTTACTTGACGAAGTGACCAGCGCGCTTGATGAAGAAAACAGCCTGACGGTACAGTCGCTGATCAGGCGGCTTGTCGCAGAACACCCGATGGCCGTCGTCTGGATAAGTCACGATGTTAACGACATACAGCAGGCAGAGCATGTGCTTCGCCTCACGTCACCTGACAGGGAGAAGATGAATGCATCAGACAACAATAAGTGACAACTCGCTACTGCTGTCGCTGGTTCTGGTCCTGATGGCGTTGCTTATCAGCCAGAAAGAAAAGCTTGGCATGAGCAAAGATATTCTGTGGAGCGTCAGCCGCGCGATCGTTCAACTGGCCATCGTAGGCTATGTCCTCAAGTCGGTCTTTGATGTGAATAACGGCGGGCTGACCGTGCTGATGGTGCTGTTTATCTGCGTCAATGCGGCGCTTAATGCCCGTAAGCGCAGCCGTAACATCGGTAATGCCTTTGTGATTTCGTTCGTTGCGATCGCGAGTGGCACCGCCATTACGCTGACCATTCTGGTCATGAGCGGTGCAATCGCCTTTCTGCCTATGCAGGTCATTCCGGTTTCCGGCATGATTGCCGGCAATGCCATGGTTGCTGTGGGGCTGTGTTACAGCAACCTGAACCAGCGCTTCAGCGACAATGCCCAAAAAATTCAGGAGATGCTGAGCCTTGGCGCGCCAGTCAAACTGGCCTCGCAGCGAATCCTTGCCGAAAGCATTCGCGCCGCGATGATCCCCACCGTTGATGCCGCCAAAACTGTTGGTCTGGTGAGTTTACCCGGCATGATGTCCGGGCTGATCTTTGCGGGTGTTGACCCACTTAAGGCGATTAAGTACCAGATTATGGTTACGTTTATGCTGCTTGGCACAGCCAGTTTATCGACCATCATCGCCGTCTATTTGTCGTATCGTCGTTTTTTCACGGCCCGATCGCAGTTGAAAGTCTTAGCGAAGTGATGTTTCAGGCACCACGTCACGTTACCGACATGGTGTGTTCTTCATTCATGGGTGGGGTTAACGGTCAGGCACTGACTGAACGAGATCCCCTGTTTGTCAGGGAGAAAATGCGCGTTGCCGCTGACACATCATGCCCGCCTGAGGATACCCTGCGCTTACCGATGTAGTGTTTATGGCGGCCGCAAGGCGGGCCTCTTTCTTGAGAACGTGTTTCCGCTCATTCATCTGGCTGAACAGATGAACGCGGCGAATGACGATTAAGGTTTTATTAATCTTGCGCGGGGAAAATGGCCCTTGTCCTCTTTACCACAGAGCCCACGCGCTGATGAATACTTTGCTGGAAACCTATAATCAGGATCTGTTCCTTACCATTAATGCCCTTCCCGGCACGCCCGGCTGGCTCATCGATTTTGCGACATTCAGCGCAGAGTATCTGATCTTTCTGCTGCCGCTTATGCTGCTGATTTACTGGTTTACAGGTGGGCGCGCAGAACGCGAAACCGCCCTGTTTGCCATCGTAACGGCCATCACAGGGCTGACACTGAATTTTCTCTGTTCAGCATTCTATTTTCATCCGCGCCCTTTTATGATTCGGCTGGGTCATCTGTGGATCGATCACGCTGCGGATACGTCATTTCCCAGCGACCACGGCACGCTGTTTTTCAGTATCACGCTGGCATTATGGGCCAGGGGTAACTGGGGCTCCGGTGGCATTCTCACGCTCGTCTCACTGCTGGTTGCCTGGTCACGCATCTTTCTCGGGGTTCACTTCCCACTGGATATGGCAGGCGCGCTCGGTGTGGCGGCCGTAGCCGTGATCATCGTAACCCTGTTCTGGCGCAAAAAAGGCGAAACGCTGCTGTCATGTTGCGAAGCCGTATCAATATGTTTATTCAGCCTGCTCCCGGAACGGATTTATCAGTTGTTCAGCCGACATCCCTAATCCTGCGCCGCTTAACCCCGGTGCCTGAAGGCGGCGAGAGCGCCCGCCAGGCACCGAATAACCTTTTTTGGTTTTGTCACCGTCGGTGACCAGCCGCTTCCCGCCGGTTCTGTCTACGCTGGTGACGATGGTAATGCACCCTGTCCCGCGTGGAGCTGTCACTCGCTTTTTTCTGGTGGGCCCCATCGCACCCTGTGCTATCTTCGCCCTGCTTATGCCACAGACCGCACCATTTCAGAAAGCCTGTTTAGTATGTTGTAACTATAAAGGCGTTTGCAGCAGCGCGATCTTTCTGCCACATTGAGCATGTTGTAACTACAGGAGAGACTGCGGTGCGTTATGATTTAGTCACAGATATGCAGCAGTGCGTCAAGGATCTCGAAGAAGCCCTGGGAGCATTACGGCAGCAGATTGAGGCGCAGCCGCTGTTAATCGCCCGGGTCTTCAGTCTGCCCCCGATTGAAAAAGGGCATGAACACGATGCGATTACTCAGATTGCCGTGGAGCAGCACCTGGGCACAGAGGCGCGGGAGCGGGCGCTCAACCACTATTGCCGTCTGTTCATGCAGCACCAGTCAGAAAAGCTCAGCACTAAAGCCGCCGTGCGCCTGCCGGGTGCGCTCTGCATCGAATGCAGCGAGCAGGACGCGCAGCAGCTTACCGCGTTTATCAACAGCATCAACCAGCTGAAAGCCCGTCTTGAGCACATGATCACCGTGGAGTCCGGTCTGCCTTCCGAAGCCCGGTTCGAATTTGTGCATCAGCATTTGCGTGGCTTAATTACCCTGAATGCTTACCGGACCATCACCGCCCTTCCCGCGCCAGAGAGTGTGCGCTTTGGCTGGGCAAACAAGCAGGTCATTAAGAACGTTAAACGGGACGAGATCATCGCCCAACTGGAAAAGAGTCTGAAGGCTGGCCGTGCCCAGGCTCCCTGGACACGCGAGCAGTGGGCGGAAAAAGTGCAGCAGGAACTGGCGGATGTACGCGCCCTGCCCGCATCCGCGCGCCTGAAGATTAAACGTCCGGTGAAAGTGCAGCCGGTTGCGCGCATCTGGCGTGCGGAAGAGAAAAAGCAAACGCAGCTTGCCTGCCCGTCACCGATTCTTGTGCTGTGCCGGGATCGCACCCAGGTGCCAAAGTTAGGTGAGCTGCTGAATTACGATGCGGAGGCAATTACGCATCGCTATAAACCCGCCGCAGAACCCCTGCATTTGCTGATCCCACGGCTGCATCTCTGGGTGGACTGCCCGGTGTGATATCAGTGCTGTGCAGGCCCTGACAGACCTCACTTACGACTTCATGCTGCCCACCATGTCTTCCGGACGCACCCAGGCATCAAACTCCGCTTCCGTCAGATAGCCCAGCTTCAGCGCCGAAGCTTTCAGCGTTAAGCCTTGTTTATGGGCCTGTTTGGCAATTTCAGCGGCCTTGTCATAACCGATGTGCGTATTCAGCGCGGTGACCAGCATCAGCGACTCGTTGAGCAACTGATCAATACGCTCACGCACCGGTTCGATACCGACAGCGCAGTGGTGATTGAAACTGTCCATCCCATCCGCCAGTAAACGAACGGACTGCAGGAAGTTATGGATAATCATCGGACGATAAACGTTCAGTTCGAAGTTGCCTGATGCGCCCCCCATGTTAATCGCCACGTCATTACCCATGACCTGACAGCACAACATTGTCATCGCTTCACACTGGGTGGGGTTAACCTTGCCCGGCATGATGGAGCTGCCGGGTTCGTTTTCCGGGATAGCAATTTCGCCGATACCACAGCGCGGACCGGATGACAGCCAGCGGACATCATTAGCAATCTTCATCAGTGAAGCCGCCAGGCCTTTCAGCGCACCGTGTGCATGCACCAGCGCGTCGCAGGTGGCCAGGGCTTCAAACTTATTAGGGGCGGTCACAAACGGCTGCTCTGTCAGTTCCGCCAGGGCTTTCGCCACACGCACGGCATATTCAGGATGGGTATTCAGGCCGGTTCCCACCGCGGTGCCGCCCAGCGCCAGCTCGGCCAGATGCGGAATGCTCTGCTCAATATGTTTAAGGTTGTGCTCCAGCATGGCGACCCAGCCGGAGATCTCCTGACCGAGCGTGAGCGGCGTGGCGTCCTGCAGATGGGTACGGCCAATTTTAACGATGTCTTTAAAGGCGTCAGATTTGGCACGCAGGGTTTGCTTCAGGACGTTCAGTTGGGGAATCAGGTGCTCACGTACCGCAATGACCGCCGCAACGTGCATCGCCGTCGGGAAGACATCGTTTGAACTCTGGCTTTTATTAACGTCATCGTTGGGATGCACCAGGCGGGACATGCCGCGCTCACCGCCCAACAGCTCACTCGCACGGTTGGCCAACACTTCATTCATGTTCATGTTGGTCTGGGTGCCGGAGCCGGTCTGCCAGATCGCCAGTGGGAATTCATCGCTGTGTTTATCCGCCAGCACTTCATCAGCGGCCTGAATAATCGCCTCCGCCCGCTCCGCAGGCAGTAAGCCTAAATCCCGGTTAACGCTGGCGGCCGCGCGTTTGGTCATCGCCAGCGCGTGCACCAGCGCCACCGGCATCTTCTCTGTTGAGATACGGAAATGCTCCAGGGAGCGCTGTGTCTGTGCGCCCCAAAGTTTATCAGCCGGTACATCAATTGGCCCCATTGAATCTTTTTCAACGCGATTGGCTGCCATGACTTTCTCCTTTCACCGTTTTAAATAAACCCTTCGTTCACGCGCGGGTGTTCGCTACGCATGAAGCAGATAAACTCATACAAATTTTTAACATCATCCGAGCTTAGCATCCTTCTTGCGCTGGATATGTATTTTCCATGCCAGTTTCTGCTTTAATAAGCGCAATATTCCCATGCCAGAAAGGCAGTGAAATGAAAAAGATGAGTAATGCGGTGCAATATTATGCCTGGGGGAGCAAGACGGCATTAACCTCCCTGTATGGCATCGCCAATCCTGAAGACTTACCGATGGCGGAACTGTGGATGGGGGCGCATCCTAAAAGCCCGTCCGCCGTTGACGTTGAGGGGCAATCCCGCTCGTTACGCGATGTCATCGCGGCCCATCCGTCGCAGATGCTGGGCGACGCCGTGGCAAAACGCTTTGGCGAACTGCCCTTTTTATTTAAAGTGCTGTGTGCCGAGCAGCCGCTCTCAATTCAGGTGCACCCCAGCAAATCCGCCGCCGAAGAGGGGTTTGCGCGTGAAAATGCCGCCTCTGTACCGCTCAGTTCGCCTGAGCGTAACTATAAAGATGCCAACCATAAACCGGAGCTGGTTTACGCCTTAACGCCGTTTAAAGCCATCAATGGGTTTCGCGAGCGCAACGAGATGGTGACACTGCTCACCCCAGTGGCGGACGCGCATCCAGAGATCGCGCATTTCCTGCGCCAGCCCAGCCCCGACAACCTGGCGCAACTGTTTTCAACCCTGCTGTCGCTTCAACAGGACGAAAAAGCGCAGGCGTTAACCGTACTGAAAAACGTCGTCAGTCAGCAGACAGGCGAACCCTGGCAAACCATTCATGAGATTGCGGAATACTATCCGGATGACAGCGGGTTATTCTCGCCGCTGCTGCTCAATGTGATTACTCTGCAGCCCGGACAGGCGATGTTCCTGTTTGCGGAAACGCCGCATGCTTATCTGCATGGCGTGGCGCTGGAGGTCATGGCCAACTCCGATAACGTTTTGCGCGCTGGCCTGACGCCAAAATATATTGATATTCCGGAACTGATGGCCAACCTCAAATTTGACGAAAAGCCGGCCAGCCAGCTTCTTACACAACCGGAGATACAGCAGGATGGCGAGTATTTTCCCATTCCGGTAGACGACTTTGCTTTCTCCATTCATACGGTGAATGCGCAGCCGCTTACCCTGCATCAGGAAAGCGCGGCACTGCTGTTTTGTATTGAAGGTGAGGCCACCGTCACCAATCGCCAGCAGCAACTGATGCTAAAACCCGGCGAGTCCTGTTTCGTGGCCGCCACCGATGCGCCAGTGTCACTCACCGGCCAAGGCCGGGTGGCACGCGTGTATAACACGTTTAACTGAGACGGCTGACGCCATTGCGCTTAACTGCTATTATTTCAAACTATTAGCTAAAATGCCTGCGGGCGCTTCTTCACCCGCTGTCTGTGACACGGGTGAAATCAAGGATAAGGACGATTCAGCAATGAAAAAGACTCAAGTTGCCGTTGGTGTGGTAGTCGCTCTGGGCGTAGTCTGGACAGGCGCGGCGTGGTTTACCGGCAAAAAGCTGGAAAGCAATATGGATCAAATGATTCAAAATGCTAACGCTCAGTTAACCACCCTGGCGCCCAACAGTCGTCTGAAAGTCAGCTATCAGGATTATCAACGCGGCATTTTCAGCAGCAAAATGAATGTGGTTATCCAGGCCAGCTCTCAGACCGAAGATAATCCTCTGCTCAAGCCCGGCCAGAGCATCATCCTGAACGAGCAGATCGACCACGGCCCGTTCCCCTTCGCACAGCTGAAAAAAGCCAACCTGATCCCCAGCATGGCGTCCGTGCATACCACGCTGACCAATACCGATGCGGTCAAAAAGCTGTTTGAACTGACCAACAACCAGTCGTTTATCAACGCCGAAACGCGTGTGGGTTACAGCGGCAGCACCGACACCGCAATAAAAATTCTGCCCATCGATTATCAAAATGCGCAAACAGCGCAACGCTTAGCCACAAGCGGCGGCACGCTGAATATCAGCGCAGACAACAAAGGCGATAAAGTGGGCCTGGACAGTGACATCGACAGCATTGCCATCACCACCAAAAATCAGGTCGATCAGCCGGTGATGTTTACGCTGAACGGCCTGAAGCTGAAAGCGGATACGCATCTCACCAACGAAGGCGTACGCATTGGCGATCAGTCCATCAGCGTGGATAAAGTGGCCGCCGCAGTCAGCGGTCAGGACGCGGTTATTCTTAACAAGATGGTCGGTGATTCCTCTTTTGATAATCAGTCCGGCAAAATCAATGGCGACATTAATTACAAAATTGACGGCGTTGAGGTGCAGAAGCAGAACCTGGGTCAGTTCGCATTAAAAATGAAGCTGTCACAGTTTGATGCGCAAAGCGTTAAAGCGTTCTCGGATAACTACAACGCTCAGCTGACCACCCTGATGAACCAGCCTGGCGTGGAAGACGATCCGGTGCGTTTCCAGAACGGTGTGCGCGCGATCCTGCTGAACAATTTGCCGACCCTGCTGAAAGGGGCCCCGTCCATCAGCATCGCACCACTGAGCTGGAAGAACGATAAAGGCGAGAGTACTTTCAACCTGAATGCCCACTTTAACGATCCGTCCACGGTGACAGGCGAACCGCAGACGCTGGCGGCATCCGTTGATCGCGTGCTGAAAACGCTGGATCTGAAGCTGTCTGTCAACATGCCGATGGCGACGGAAACCATGCGCCATATTGGCCTGGCTGAAGGTTATCAGGCTGACGACGCGCAGAAACTGGCCGATCAGCAGGTTAAAGGGCTGGCAGCGATGGGCCAGATGTTCCGTCTGACACAAACGCAGGACAACAACATCGTTACCAGCCTGCAGTATGCCAACGGTCAGGTGAACATGAACGGCGATAAGATGTCGCTGGAGCAGTTCATGTCACGCTATATGCTTGGCGTCCCGACAAACGAAGGCATGCCGCAATAAGGTCAACCTTTTCGATCAAGGCGGCCCTGGCCGCCTTTTTTACGTCACTGCATCGCCCGCTTTTCTCTCCCGATTCGCTCTTATCAGGCGGCCTGCGCGGCGTTCCCGTTTATAAAGTGAACAGTTAACCCCTGCCTTTCACACTTGTTGCGCAAATCACTGGCGTTGTTGCGCAAGATATTTTTATAATGCTCTGCACTTTACAGATATCCAGACGAGTGCACTCCATGATTGATTCAACGCTTCCCCTTACCGACATTCACCGCCACCTTGATGGCAACATCCGTGCACAAACCATCCTTGATTTAGGCCGCCAGTTTAACCTGACCTTACCGGCGGATACGCTGGACACCCTGCGTCCGCATGTTCAGGTCACCGAAACGCAACCGGATCTGGTCAGCTTTCTGCAAAAGCTGGACTGGGGCGTGAAAGTGCTGGGCGATCTTGACGCCTGTCAGCGTATCGCGCGTGAGAACGTCGAGGATGCCGCCCGCGCCGGGATTCACTATGCCGAGCTGCGCTTTTCACCCGGCTACATGGCGATGACCCACCATCTGCCCATTGCCGGTGTGGTTGAGGCGGTGATTGATGGCGTAAAGGCCGCCTGCCAGCAGCATGATATCACCGTGCGCTTAACGGGCATCATGAGCCGGACTTTTGGCGAACAGGCCTGTCTGAATGAACTGAACGGCTTCCTCGCCCATCGCGACCATATTACCGCCGTGGATTTGGCCGGGGATGAACTCGGTGCGCCGGGCCACCGTTTTCTGAGCCACTTCCGACGCGCCCGCGATGCCGGTTTTCATATTACCGTGCATGCCGGTGAAGCCGCAGGCCCGGAAAGTATCTGGCAGGCGATTCGTGATCTGGGCGCTGAACGCATCGGTCATGGTGTGAAGGCTATTGAAGATCGCGCGCTGATGGACTATCTGGCGGAAAACGGTATTGGTATCGAATCCTGCCTGACCTCCAATATCCAGACCAGCACCGTCGCCTCGCTGGCGCAGCATCCGCTGAAGACGTTCCTGGAGCATGGCGTGCTGGCGACCATCAACACCGACGATCCCGCCGTACAGGGCATTGAGCTGGCCCATGAGTACCTGCATGCCGCCCCGGCTGCGGGACTGAGCCAGGCGCAAATGCGTCAGGCACAGGACAACGGCCTGACTATCGCGTTTTTAAGCGCGGCAGAAAAAGCCGCCATCCGGGCGAAAGTGCAGTAAGCATAAAAAAGGCCGCGTTATTCGCGGCCTTTTTAGCGCTGAAAGCGCTTATTTTAGCGACATCGTCTGGCGTTTTTCCGCCGACTGGAGCCCCAGCTCAATCAGTTCCATGACCTGAATGGCTTCTTCCGCCGTCACCGGATTCGCCCCGCGCCCGGTAATGGCATCACGAATCGCAGCGTAATAGGCGGGATAGTTGCCCGGCTGTGTCAGGACAGTTTTTTCATTCAGCGCGTCGCCCTCCACCTGGGTCAGCGTACCGTCACGCATGTCGTAACCCCAGTTCTCGCCCGGCGGGAAATCCCCCGCTTTCAGCCGATCTTCCTGCGGGTCCAGACCGTATTTAACGTAACTGCCGCGCGTACCGTGCACGGTATAGCGTGCGGATTCGGCCGCCACCAGCATGCTGGCGTGCAGCACCACCCGGCGCTGTGGATAGGTGTAAGCGTCACATTTAAACCGTCTGTGCAGCGGGCTCCGGTTCCGGGAAAATAGTGTCCATCATTTTTTAATGGACACTATCGCGTGAAACACCGGACATGGCTCCTTGAGGCGCTTCGCCTCCAT
>NZ_VZPF01000104.1 GCF_008801695.1 Pantoea stewartii subsp. stewartii | reverse complement strand
ACCAATCGATGAGCGGGCACAGCAGAGTGTTCTGGCAACATGACTGACGGTGTCACCACGATGCAGCATCAGCATGGCGGTGAGCCGCCGGGCGTGGTTTTTGTCCTTTGTTTTATGGATAGTTTTCTGCATCAGGCGTCGTTCGGTTCTGGGTATTGGTGCTATGATCGACATTGCTCAGTCCGGCTGGTGATTTGGGATATTCAGCGATTGATCAGATCGCATAAACCGGACTGAGTTCCCTCTAAGTGATCTACTATTCCGAGCAGTTATTTAGAAGAAGCAGAGTCGAGTTTTGATGAGCTTACGATTAAACATAGAGCTATCCTCATGAATCAACTGGATGAATCTAAGCTTGAACTACGCGCCGCGATTAAAAATGAAATTGTTAATGAAATTTCAGAAAGCATACAAAAAACACAAATGCATCTTGATAAGTTTGAAAGTAAAGTAAAGGATATTACTGAATCAAATAATTTCATTAACTATAAAAGTTGGGTAGCAATAATTATATTATCAGGTGCGTTAGTTTTATCTATTGGGTTTAATGGGGTCTTCTATTTTTTTAAATAGAGTCGATAGCGGGTTTTAAACCCGCTATCTGGTAGATTTAATCCTCATGCCAGCCAATAAGCAATCATACCGCCAGCAGGAGGCGTGCCAGCGATAGTAAAACCCGCTTTGCAGGGCGGGGGGTATTCTGCTCACTTTCAGAGATCGTAACCGGCTGCGCCGGGTTCAGGCGCGGATTTGCCCCCTGCGCACTATGTCTGAGCCGTTCCGCGCCTCCATGCGCTACGCGCATATCCGGACAGGCTGCGCACTGCTCGCCAGTCTTACGGCCAACCATCACGGCCCTAACCGGAGTGCCAGCAATAAAGAACCAGGTGCCGTGCATCGAGGGCGGGTTTCGCCAGCATTTCACGCGCTGCAACTGCGACCGGCGGTGCTTTTTTGCTGGCGTTTATTAGACACGAAAAACCACGCTTGTAGGCGTGGTTTTATAAATTTTCCAGGATATTAATTACTTTGCCAGCTCATGCCGTGCTGCCTGAGCCAAAAAATGACTCCGATCCTTATAGGCCGAACGATTCCCTTGGATAAAGCCGTCAATACGCTTAATCAGCACATCAGGCAATGTAATATTTACACGTTGCTGTTTACCTTCAAACTCAGTCAGATCCACGTCAATCATAAACCAGGAATCGCAATGAGCGTATTCAGCATTTGCCGCATAAACCATAAAGCCAGCATCTTTAATATCTTCAACGGAATGTGCTCCACTCAGCAACATTTCCTCGACGATACTTAAAATCGCTTCTCGCGCCATCACCGGTATATCCGATTGCTCGTCAGCCGCTGATACGCAGCCGTAATCAAACCGATCAAAAGCCGGTACGCTTATACCAAATGCTGTATCAGCATCTTTAGGAGATTCAACTCCAACAGAAAAAAACATACTCACCTCCAAAGTCGGCGGGGATCAAATCCCCGCCATTTTTTTGATTGACCTGACAGTACCCAGAGGTAAATCCTTTTTCGGATGCGGAACAGGAAAGGTCTTTCCTGTTATGGGCGACCACCAAATCTGGTGACTGCCCCCGTTGTGCCGTCGAAGTTCACACCCTGCGGCTATCAGTTCTTTCAACAGGTCAGCAGATTTCATAAGCCCTCCGTAACCTGAAATTCATTATACACACACATACACACAAAACAAGAGGACGATGGAGTAAATCACAGATTTTTTGCAGCCTAACGGATGACTAACGCCCCATTCGGGGCAAAGCTTGGGAGGGTAAACTTGAATTATTAACTACGGCCAATTGTACATCATTTCAGCGTGAACAGGCGAGCCATACTAGCTTCAAAATCAGCGATACCAGCAGACATACACAGAGAACGCTGGCGCTCCTGCGTTAACTCCCGCTGTAGCTTAAGGATCATTTCGTTCTGCTCTTTCACCATTCCTATTGCAGTTAAAAATGCCTTGCTGACGGTTGAAACCCCTAAATATTCCTGAGCATCTTTAATGATCACATCATCCTGCTCACTGGTTCTGATTGTATAATGACCCATTGCTTTTACCCTACTTAGCGTGTGTTATTGCAGAAATGACCATGAAAGCCCTAGTAGGCGGGATTTCTCCCGCCAGTTTAGTTAGTGCGCATACCCTCTAAGGTGCTCTAACCACCATCGTAACTCATCCCATTCGTGGGCTTTCATCGCAGGGATCTTTACCTCCCAGCCCTTTACAAGTGCATCTGCGATGTTTACAATTTTGTTCATTGACATAATGATTACTCCAATAATTACTTTGTCATGCGGTATCAGGTTGTTAGCGCAACCTGATACCACCCCAAGATTAATCTTTCATAAAACTTTTTAGAATTTCCTCTTTTGCTTTCTCTTGTTCGCTTGGAGAATAAGCGAAGTTATACCAGCCTTTAATATTTGCAATGATTTGTTTGTCATTACAGCCACATCGTTCAATCCAGAACTTGACATTACGTTTTAAAGAAGCAATTGCTGTTAATTCCATCTTTTATCTCTCAGATTTGATATTAATTAAAATTAACCAGAGGCTTATTAGGGGGATTACTCCCCCTATATATTTAACAGGAAAAATGCTTAATTACGTGGAGTAGCTCAGCAGTATCTTTAGCTAAATAATATGTAGGATCAGATGCTGCGCTATCCATCAAATCATTAAATTTGAGAGTCAATTCGACACCTTTAGCATAAAGGTCGAGTTTGGTGATTTTTCCGGTCTGGAACTGAGTGATAGCTTTATGTGCTTCTTTTTTAACGTCTGCGATTTTTTGGATTTTCATTTGTAGCTCCTGGCCGTTCGGCCTTCAGGAAAAGCACCGCGCCTTCCATGTAAATAATATTACACGTTATAACGTGTTTTATCAAGATGAAATTCATCAAAAAGGCTCTTTTTTTATGCCCGCAGGGCATGGGAGGCACGGAGTGCCGGAAGCCCCGCAGCGCCACGGCGCGAGGACTTAAACAGCATTACGGCTTCAGCCGTAATAAATCCCCCTCACTGCTAAGCCGGTTTTTGGCCGTTCCGGCAGCACTGGCGTTAATACGCGTCCGGTTCGCCCGGCTGAGCGGGCTGTGTGGCGCTTCAGCGACGCACAGGGCGTGATTTGTCCGGGTGTTGGGGAAAGGGGACGCCTGCGGCCTCTTGAGCCTACAGACGCGGTTCTCGTTGATTTGCAGGTTGGTCTTTGCTATCTGACACTAGCGATAGCCCGAACCCGTGAACGGGTTCGGCGTAGCTTGCCTGATGGCAAATGCCATCAGGTTAGCGAAGTGTGGCAGACGACCCGGCCTGTGGACGGGGAGCCGAAGGGAGCCTGATTAACAGGTATTTTTAGCCAGTTCAGCCCGCAATTTGCTGTTATCGGACTCCAGATAAGTGATTCGATTTCTGGCCTTTTCCAGTTCTTTAGATAATACGGCCACCGGAGACAAGTCACCTTGCCCGTTATCCATATCAGCTACAAAATCCTCCCTAAACGCCAGGATTGCCGCATCAAGAGCATTTTCCAGCTCAACCACTTTTGAAGGAAGCGGTATACGCTCAGTCAGGCATTGCGCCAACTCCACAGCTATTTTTGCTGCCTCCTTAGCGGGAGTCTTCGCATCATCAATGCGTGGCAATAACTGGTAGTCAGGATGCTCATTCAGCAACAGCAAAAGCATATATGTTTCACTGACTGATACGCGATTAGTATTCTGCTCTTTATCCTGCCAGGAGCGCAGAGACAGACCGAACAACGCAGCCATTTCTTTTTGTGTGCGGTTCAGAAACACCCGCGCACGCTGTGCCAGTTCACCCCTGTAATCAGCTTTCAGACCCATGTTCCTGAGACTCCTTTAGAAAACGAATAAATTCACGTGTCAGTTTTGGTAACGGAAAGTCGCTTACCCGGATAAACTCGCCAACGTTAAGGTAAAACTCCTGATTAAGTACCTCGATACGCTCTTCTTTCGCGCCGGATGCCCGTTCTGCTTTCGTCGGCTTCGTCCGATCAAGCACCAGATATTGAAGCCGATACTTGATACCGTCACTTTGTACCGCCAGTGACTGAGAAATCCGGGCCGTTTCGCCCCGACGCCTCGCAAAAAACAAATCTTTCATGCTTCTATGCTCCTGAAGCAGAGCACCCAAACAGTGGGCCGCGGGGCATCCCCCACGGCGCACTGTCAGCGCCCCAGTGTTGATAAAAATCCAATCACTTTGATTAGCTGGTCTTTGCTGAGATCGTCCAGTTTAAGCCGATACGCTTTACCGTACATCTCACACACATCACCCGAAATCCCTCCAGGCGTTTTGATATGACACAGCACATCATAGTAACCACCATAGTTTTGTACCTCGACCAGCTGCCCGACCAGGTTGATTAAAATCCGCCGATCATCCTGAATCTTTTGTGCTCCGGCTCGGTCAGCTTCGAAATACGCGATTTGCTTTTCTGCATCAGGTAAGATCTTACGGCGTATATCCTGAGCAATTCCCCAGGGGTGGCGCATTGGGGATACTGTGCAAGCTGAGTAACCGCCAGAACTACGCGCAGACCGAGACCGGACGCCGCCAGTTAAATGAATCCGGTCTTTTTCAAGACGTGCGAAGATGGAATAATGCCGAAAGGCTGGATTAACCAGGTTTATCCGGTATGCATCTTCTGTACGTCTGTCTATCTTCCAGCCATCGCCCAGGAACGTACAAACCCGGTTAAAAACAGCTTCATAGCGTGAAAAAAATGTTTTTTCCATATCATCCCCCTGCAACGTCAAAAGAAGGGGGCTTACATGCCCCCTACGGCAATCAGGCGCGGCGTTCTACCGATTTACGTCCATCGGCCTTACGCTGGCCGTAAGTGCCATACATTTCGCGGATTTCATCCATTGAATGCTCTTTACGATTGCGGCTGGATTTATGTTCCTCCGGGCGATAAAACCATTGTTTTTTCTGCGACGCCCATTTACACCCTAACGATTTTAATGCTTCTTTATGCGTCTTGGTATCGCCAGAGATCCAAACCCAATTACCAATAACCTCAAAAATAATGTCTGGAAGATTATTTAATTCTGTTAATACTCGTTCCAACTCCTCGCCATAGTCATAACGTGCATTATCATCAGTTGACTGGTATTGATTAACCTTTTCAAGATTAGCCATCAAAAAATCAAATGCTGCATTAATTGCTTTCATGATTTCCGCAGCAATCGGATTATCTTTGTTTCGATCCGGGTGATGTTTCAGCGAGGCTTTTTTGTAGGCTTTCTTAATTTCTTCTTTGGTTAATTCACCGGACAAACCAAATACATTTAATGCTTCCTGAATATTCATTTAAAACTCCTGGCCGTTCGGCCTTAGGGAAAGCACCGCGCTTTCCATATTGATTATATTACACGTCATAACGTGTAATAACAACTGATAAATAGAATATTTTTTTCTTTTATGCCCGCAAGGGCATGGAAGGCGATCGCGCCATTATCTGACCAGTACACCGCCTGCCAATCGCCGGAAACAACTCCCGCTAATCCTGACTGCATACCATCCCCCCTCCCTGCAAAGCCCATAACAAGCTGGCAGACCACACATTACTGATAAAGCCCTCCGGAACGGGACGCAGTTAGCGCGTGAGCCTGGCGAACGGTACGCCGTCCCGTCTACGGGTCGGGGCGCTGTATCTGCGCGTTCAGACGCAAGGCGGCTGATACGGGGCGATAGCATAACTTTGACGGTTACTGACCAAAATCTGTTGCTGGGACAAAAAAAAGCCCCGGTTTAGCGGGGCAGACAACTATTTTTATGCCAGCATTTTTAATGCTTTAGCTACGACCGGCGATGACACTTTACTGTCGTTTCATGTCATCCGGATAACTTGGCCATCTGGATTATGATAGCAAACTGTAACTATGAAATTGCGTAGATAGCTTTGCGGCAAATCCCGTAACAGTGTCCCAGGAAAGGAATATCGTCATCGAAATCTACTGGCGGCTCACTGGACTGATTTTGTGGCGTTGAAGATGTCTGCTGAGATTGCTGTGGATGGTCCGATTGAGCATTATTCCCATTGGTATTAGCACTACGGCCACCCAACATTTGCATCGTACCGCCCACGTTCACAACGACTTCGGTTGTATATTTCTCAGTCCCGGCCTGGTCTGTCCATTTGCGCGTGCGCAGCTGCCCTTCAATATAGACCTGTGAACCTTTTCGTAAATACTCACCGGCTACTTCTGCCAGCTTGCCGAAAAGTACAACACGGTGCCACTCAGTCTGCTCCTTCATTTCACCCGTGGCCTTATCACGCCAAGATTCGGAGGTTGCCAGTGTAATATTAGCGACAGCACCACCGCTAGGCATATACCGAACTTCAGGATCTGCACCCAAATTACCAACGAGAATTACTTTATTTACGCCGCGTGAAGCCATAGTTATTTCCTCTTGTTATTAAACATCAGTGATACGCTGCCATCAGATTGTAATTGCAATGCTGCATCGTACTTTTTGCCAGTCTTGGTTGATTTGAACCCCTTTATTTCGCGCGTTTTTCCCTTTGAAAGCAGGTCGGAAATTTGGGTGATCGTAAGTGTTTTACCGAATTGCGTTCCCCACAGCACGAATTTGCAAGCTTCATTCGTACAGTTACAGGCTTTAGGGTGGTATTTCATTTTGGCCTTGCAACGCGGGCAATTCGCATCAAAGTTCATGGCCGTAAAATCTGGTTGACCATTACGATCCGGAACAGCATTTCTGCACTCGGGGTAGTTATTACATCCCCAAAACGTGCCTTTTTCGTTTTTACGACGAACATAGCGCCCTCCACAGTCGCAGGGATGGATCGTTACCTTAAGACGTGAAAGGTCAACGTTATCCACCTGGAAGGCGACGAACGTTTCCAGCTCGTCGAGGAAGCTATCAACAGACAGTTCCCCCACTTCGATCATCTTTTGTTGCTCATGCCACAATGCAGTCATATCCGGAGTGGTCATGATAGGCGGCAGCGCCTGAATTAAGGAGATACCCAGCTCTGTAGGGACTATTTGCTTTTTGATAATGCTATAGAACCCACGCTCAAGGAGCAGTTCAAGTATCGCGCCCCGCGTTGCCGGAGTCCCTATACCGCCCTGTTCCTGATCGTCTTTATCAGTATCACGGTCAAGAAGTAGTTGCTTAATCTTGGGATCTTCAACGTACCGCGCAACCCGGCGCAAATCTTCGAGCAGAGAAGCTTCCGTATAAAGCGGGGGAGGTGTCGTTTTATCACAAACAACATCAACCTTTTGGCATTCTGCGGTATCGCCCACTGTAAGCACTGAGAGCGCATCAAATAAAGCGCCATTATCCTGCTCACCCCCTTTTTCTTTGAGTAGCGCAGACCAGCCAGCGTTAGTGCAGCGAGTTGCCCTCAGTCTGAATGTGTACTCTCCAATACCGAACTCAGCCAACGCTGATTTAAACTCCTTCTCTTCAAGAAATTGCACAAGATATTGTTCAACAATCGCCTGATAAACCTTCTTTTCGTTAGTCGTTAAAAGACTGGCATCAATGGATTTTTGCGTCGGGATAATCCCTGTATGCGCCGTTGTTTTACTTTCGTTGAAAGCTCGGCTTTGACGGCTGCTGTCAGCTTTAGCAAAGAAAGGAGCCAGCTCCGGGAACGTATTTGAGATCGCACGCAATGTTCCAGGTGCATCAGCAAATTGCTCTTCATTGAGGTAGCGACAATCAGAACGGTTGTATGTGATGGCCGCGTGCTTTTCCCGTAATGCCTGGGTTATTTTCAGCGTATCTTCGGAACTAATATCATGCAGCCGACTCATTTTTACCTGGAGATCAAGCAAAGCAAACGGTAATGGCGGCGCTTTGGATTTAGGTTCGACAGTTGCAGCTGTGACTGTGGCATTTTTGCCGGTGCAAGCTGAAGCCAGTTCGTTAGCATACCCTTCGCTGTTAATTTTCCCTTTATCGTCAACCGGCGCGTCTTCAGGTATTACCAGCCCTGCAACAATGGGAGCGTTCAAACCGCCTAAATGCGCCCTAACCTGCCAATACCACGATTCTTTATGGTTTTGGTTGGCAAGGAAACGCCGCACCATCATTCCTAAAATTGGGGTTTGAACACGCCCGACGGAGATAACCTCTGTATGTCCCCGCTCACGTGCGGCTACAGTACAAGCACGTGTAACTGGAATACCATAGATAAAATCACCTACGCTCCGGGCAAAAGCACGGTTTGACAGGCCTTTAAAATCGGCATTATCACGCAGATTTGATAAGGCTCGCCTGGCTACTTCAGGGTTTAGATCGTTAATCAGCACACGCTTAACAGGCGCGGTGCAGCAGCAGTATTGCAGCACTTCATCAACAAGTAATTGCCCTTCTTCATCAGGGTCGCCAGCGTGAACGATTTCATCAGCCTGAGAGATTAGTTTTGCCAAGATCTCAAACTGTGCCGCCGTACGTTCAATGACAAGATGCTGTACTGGCCGCAATTTCATATGGAGGGTATCTTTACTCCATCGCTTATATTCAGGGTTATAATGTTCAGGCGGCGCAATTTTCAATAAATGCCCCACACAATAAGAAACCACATCATCACCACAAACTATATATCCATCTTTATACTGCGGATTACCTAACGCTTGTGCGATAACCTGCGCGAGATTAGGCTTCTCAGCGATAAATAAACGTTTCATAAACTCACCCTTTGCAAAGAATTAATTTATTAGCACAACAAATAGCTCTTTCTTCTGAAATTAATCGTGTCCAGTTATCTTTATTTACCGGGTCCTTAAATCTCATTTCCACTCCGTTAAAAGAGAAAACTCCTTCCCGGTTGAGGATGTTGGTTGCGACATCCCATCCAGCTACTCGCAGAAATGCAGTTACTGCAAAACCTGAATTCGCTGCAATTTTGGAAACAATACAATCATCAGATTTAATTAACGCAGCGAAGGGAACGACTTTTTGGTACCCAACAGAGATTACAGGAAATGGGAAAATAGAATAAAATGCAATCTGATGACAGTACTGACCATAGTCATCAATAGCAGCCAGCCAAAAATTCTCCATTGACTTTAATTTTTCATCAATGTTTTCATCTGACATTTCAGGATTTAAAAGATATCCTCCGTAACATAAATAATAAGGATGCTCAGATTCGCAAAAATCCGTTAGTTCTTCAACCGGCTTATCTTTCCAGTCCCTCAACAAACTAAACTCATCGGCATCAAGTAGAAACTTTCGATTTCCAGCATCAAATAAAGCATATTGCATGTATCAATCCTCTAGTTGAAATGCGCCCATAGAAAAGGCTGCTTCAAGAATTGCGGAAAGTTGATGCGTTGGCATGTAATCTTCATAATTAATCCATACTCGTTTAATTTTCCCATCAACCTGTCTTACTGCTCGCTCGCGACGTTCAATGCAATCACTGTCAAGCCATACTCCATTGAATAAAGGAAAACTGTTATTTTTAAAATAAATATTTTTATCTTCATCTGACATGCATTTGAGCATATGAGCGAGATAACGAGATACAAGCGCGAAACTTCTTACCGCATGGTTCTTATCGTCAGGTTCAACATTTTTATTATCGAACTCTATAATGCCGCCTTTGTGGATTCTGAATTCCCCAAATGTCATAACATGCGCACGTTCTGGTTTTGTCGGGAATGTCCATGTGGCGTAAAATGAATACACGCCGCGCTCTTTTTCTATCCATGCCTCTGCAACAAAGGAAGCCTCGCTGCCATCCAGACAAGCCGAATAGCGTGAAGGTGCACAAAACGAATCACCTTCGTAAGAGACCGGTTGTGTATATTTCCCAATAATGAAAGTATCACCGACTTTCATATCCCTGATTGAACGCTGAAACCAAAGCGGCATACGGCAGTAACGCATAAAATCATAAACCGTTTTTATTGAACTCACTTTCATTATTTGCTCCTTTACCAACCATACGGATAAGCAGGGAACGTCAACCAACTCTCAAGCAGGTATTCTGTTTGTTTGTTCCAGTAGAAGTAAAATCCCCGTGAGTTAAAACATACCGGATAATTATCAATCTCTCCGATGTTTTGTGCTCCTTCAAATAAAGGATTAACATAGAAATCATCTTCGAAAGAATCCGTGAGATTAGAAGCCACAAAATCCTTACGAGATAGTTTTTTTATATTGTCACGTTCATCATCAAAGCCTACCGTTCCGCCAGTAAAAGCTCTGTGCTCAAAATTACTCCATGTAAGTTCATCCAGTGTATCGACATGTTTCTGTGTGATATCAAGAAAGGCTTTTTTAACTGACTCTTTATCATCATAATTAACCTTTTCGGGGAAGCTGATAAGAAACTCAGCCGTTTCGCCCTTATCATGACTGAATAAAGGTTTTAATTCATCCTCATCTTTGAATTCTTTCTTAAATGCTTCAATATCACGCACGAAACATGACATATAGTAATATCTGTCAGTCTGGAATAGCCCTTGAAAATCTTCACCATGAAGCAAAGCAAACTGGCATATGCGATCATATAAATCCATTACCTTTTGATAATTTTCATCAGGGACAGTTATCTCTACCTCAGCCGCGCTTTCAGTCATAACTGAAGTAATATAAACATCCGCACTGACAAGCACCTGCCCTATGCATATACGATTATTAAAACGCTCTTTATCGGATTCAGTCATCATTATTTTATTCCTGTTTGTTTTTCTGGCTGGTAAAATTTCACCTATAGCTTAACTTTTCCATATTTCTGCAAAACCTTATCGACATACTGACTTACGCCATAAGGTGCAGGACATTCATTGTTTAAAAAATCTTTTCTGGCATCAAAGGTATGATTTGGCAAAAATGAACCATGCTTTTTCTTTATAATATTAAAAAAAGTTTTCTCTGCATCAGAACAGCCATCTCTACTGGAGCCATTCATTTTCCCCCAAAGACAGAGAGTAACTTTGCAGGGATCATCAGCTAAAGCTGAAGATGCATATAAAAAGCAGCTCAAAATAGATACGCTAAAAATTAAATTACGTTTCATACAGCTATCCTTTCATTAATTAAGTCTCTAAACGTCTGCTCCCGCTGGTCACAGCCGTTAAGACCCCGGAAATCACGCTCAGAACGTCGCACAGCGCCATTCTGACCGCTCACCGGGGCTTCGGCCTTAACTCAGCGGTAAACATCGCTGTAAGCCCGTTATGGCTTTGCAGGGAGGGGGGCGGGGCAGTGACCACACAGCAGCGTGCGTGGACGTGCTGCCGTGGCTCTGGTCAGATACGGTGGTAGTGGGTGCATTATCCCCGTTCAGGGAAGCAAGGCCCGGCGGTTTGCTTTCTGTGCTTCATATCAGCTACGGTGTGCCGCCTTCTATGCGCTCCGCGCATAAAAAGAAGCATTTGGATTTCTTGTAAAATGTAACCGTGACACCTTCAGAAATTTATTTCTGTGGGTGGAGGGGTTGGACAAGCGCAGCGCGTCAGTTCTTCCTGTGTCGCCACTCCCACGGAGGTATCGGGTTACTCTCAGCCCACAGGCCGCGCCTCTGCTCCTGAGCTTCTTTTTGTAAAGCCGGTAGTGCAGTATCTGCGTTGTACTGGTCATATACCCAAGCGGCACCCACAGATATCATCTGATGGTTGATATCAATGCCATTCACTGAAACCCGCCCCAATAAACGCCCGTACCGATCGGAGCTGTCGTAATTGACAATAACAAACTTTCCGGCAACTAGTGTTTTAAGCTGCTCACCAGACCAACGACCAAATGCCTGACCTTTCTCAGGTGCGTCAATATTGAGGAGTCGTACTCGCTGCGGAATTTGCGTAACAAGCAAGTTAGCGGGTAGATAATCAGCTATAACATCGATTGTGTCGCCATCGAGAACTTTGATTACCTTTGCTTTTATTTCAGTAGCTGATGCGTTAAAAGCAGTAATAAATGAAATTAGCAATAATGATATTCTCATACCCTGTTCTTCTTTATAAAATAAATAGAATCAATGGCAGCAAGTTATAACATAAGCAGATTCGTTATGTTGATGGCCAACAAACTGTAAACCAGCTGAATACCATCCCACAGGACAAACATAATTAGTGAAATCACGTCCACTAAAGTTTCCTATCTGTTTGCATTCACGCTGTTGCAGAGATCCTCCAAGTGTCCATACCCGATTCTGGCACGACATCACCGCACCGCTAAATAACTGCTCGGAATAGTAGATCACTTAGAGGGAACTCAGTCCGGTTTATGCGATCTGATCAATCGCTGAATATCCCAAATCACCAGCCGGACTGAGCAATGTCGATCATTGCACCAATACCCAGAACCGAACGACGCCTGATGCAGAAAACTATCCATAAAACAAAGGACAAAAACCACGCCCGGCGGCTCACCGCCATGCTGATGCTGCATCGTGGTGACACCGTCAGTCATGTTGCCAGAACACTCTGCTGTGCCCGCTCATCGATTGGT
>NZ_VZPF01000103.1 GCF_008801695.1 Pantoea stewartii subsp. stewartii | reverse complement strand
TCGGTGATGCCGGCAACCAGCCAGATGCGGGAACCTGCAGGAAGTGATATCACCGCGAACTCCCCTGCATTTCCCGGATAAGCATCTGAAGCAGCTCTGGCGTCAGCTTTCCGCTGATACGAAGCGTTCCGGCGGGCAGGACCAGCTCACAGCAGGGAGACTCTTCCGCAGAGGGTGTCAGCGGGCTCGCCGGTCTTTCGGTAGCGGTCAGCGCCACGGGGATCAGTGCTGGCGTGCTGGCAGGAGTCCCTGACAGCTCCTGCTGATAACGACGCCGCCAGTTGAACAGGAGATTGTCATTGATGTTATTTTCACGGGCAAGCTGTGCCACGCTGACGCCGGGCTGCATCGACTGCTCCACCATGGCGATTTTGAAGTCGCGGGGGAAGTTGGGGCGTCGTGGTCGTTTGCGGGCGACAGGGATTTCACAGGGAGCAAGCGGGCGATATTTTCGCTGTTAATTGTGTCGTATTCACGGATAACGGTATTGCCAATATCGTTCAGATTCAGCGCCCCCATGAGGTTCAGCCGTGTACGGCTACCGCTGGTTTCCACCACAGTTTTTCGCCCCTTTGGCATCCAGCCATACGCCAGTTTCGTGCCCTGTGTCGGGTGAACGCCGTCGATGAACAGGATTGGCTCGTCACCCGCATCGCACTTCAGCTGGTTATATGCAGCCATGAACGCCTGCTGCGCTTCTGCACTGAACTTATGCGGCACGCCTGCTGGCTTTTTGTAGCTAAAATCGTTGCGGTGTAGCCACTTATTCATGCCCGGTACGGTGTAAGTGATACCCCACCATTCTTCAACCAGAACGATGATGGCCTGAGTGGTGGGCAGAAGATTTTCCGTCAGATAAGCGATAAGTTCTGCGGCCTGTGCTTCGCTGAGATGACTTTGGGAACCGCCATTTTCGGGTTTTAGCTTTTCATTGTTAAGCCAGTCATTCAGATGGCGCTGCACAATCGTTTCATGGATACGCTGGGACTGCGCGATCATAGCAGTCGACCAACCCTCAGAAGAAAGTAACACACAACGAACCCTGTCGCGGATATGGGGATCGCGACTTTTTCGTTGTAATGCTTCAAGAGCGATTTTCTGGTCTGCGGTCAGCTCAAAATTCATAGTTGTCAGCATGATCCTGATTATCTTCGAAATCAAGCATCTTCATTGATCACGGGTATATACCAGTGAGGCCTGAGAGCACTGTAGTACCCCGTGATATACCGGATTATGGATGACCGTGCTTCCCCGAAGCTTTCGTAGCCCGTCGTCGGTATCCATTCACTCTTCAGGCTTCGGAAGAACCGCTCCATCGGGCTGTTATCCCAGCAGTTTCCCCGCCGACTCATGCTCTGGCTAAGCCGGTAGCGCCACAACATCTGCCGGTACTTACGGCTGGTATAATGGCTTCCCTGATCACTGTGGAACATCACGCCCGATGGCCGTCCCCGTAACTCCCATGCCATCTGAAGGGCTTTTATGGTGAGGTCTGAGTCTGGTGAATACGACAGCGCCCAGCCCACCGGCTTGCGGGCGAACAGATCCAGCACCACGGCCAGATAAGCCCACCGTTTGCCCGTCCAGATGTAGGTCACATCACAGAACCAGACCTGGTCTGGTTCTGTAACGGTAAACTGCCGGGCAAGAAGATTCGGGATTTCAACATGCTCATTGCCACCGCGTTTGTATTTATGCCCCGGTATCTGACAACTGCTGATACTCAGTTCCTTCATCAGCCGCCCGGCCAGCCATCGGCCGAGTTTTACGCCCTTTGTAGTGACCATCGTCGCGATGCTTCTGGCACCGGCGGAACCCCCACTGGCATTCCAGACCTCGCTGACCAGACTGCGTTTAACGGCACGGTCAGCATTAGGCTCAGCGCTGTTTTTACGTGTGTAGCGATAACTGCTTCGGTGAACACCGAACAGTCGGCACAATGAGTCTACCGGGTACTGCGCCCTCAGACTGTCGATTATGAACGAAGCAGCCTGGCGGCTGCAAATCGTCATCGGTTAGAATGGCGTCATTCTGAATCACATCAACCAAAGGTCAGCCCGTGTCACACTCCCCTGAGCATCAACTCGTTCACACAAAAATGGTAAAGCAGGCTCTCAAAGACGTAGCCCGCAAACATAAGTACACCTATCAGTCAGTGCTGGAAGAGTTTGTTGGTGGTAACAACCCCTCCTGCACCTGCTGTTTCTGGGAAACGTTCTACCGCTTATTTCCGGACTCCCCTTACCACTACGTCGCATTTTGCCACGATTGCCGCCGCTTCGACCTCTATGAAACTGAGGCCGCGATGAAGGCCGATGACCCACTCTGGTGATAACGGCTTTCAGCCGCGGCCAATGAAAACGCTGTTCCAGCGCAACGGGGCCTGGGCTGACATCATGGAGACGTACCCGCTCCGGGACGTGGAGGTTGAGGTCGTCACAAAGATGCTGGCATGCGGCACGCCGCTGATGGGCAGCCGGGAGTTTTGCTGTGAGAACGGCTGCTGTACGCATCACCGCTATGTGCACCAGAGCTGTAACGGGAGGGGATGCCCGACCTGTGGCAAAAAGGCCACCGATATCTGGATAGCGACGATGATGGCTCGCCTGCCCGACACGGCTTGCCAACACGGTACGTTCACGCTCCCCGATACCCTGTGGCCGCTGTTTGCCGTCAACCGCTGGCTCCTGGGTCATTTGTTTGCTCTGGCGGCCGACAATCTGCTGTACGCCGCAGAGAAACGCGGACTCACCATCGGCATTTTCGGTGCCCTGCACACGTACGGTCGCCAGCTTAACTGGAACTGCCATCTGCACCTGTCGTGGACCACGGGCGGGCTGAATACGCACGGTGACTGGAAAAAAATGTCGTTCGCGTTGCCGAAGGTCAGGGAAAGGTGGATATGGAACGTGCGTCAGTTCCTGCTGTCGGCATGGGAGTCCCTGAGCCTGCCGCCGGCGCTGGCCCACATCCGGGATTACGATGAATGGAGGCGTTTAATTCTCGGTCTGGGAAAAAATGCGCAGGGAGAGGATTACTGGCACGTGTATTTTGCGAAACCGACGAAAAATGCGCGTCAGACGGCGAAGTACCTGGGCCGTTATCTGAAGAAACCGCCGGTGGCGGGTGCCCGGCTGGCGCACTATGACGGAGGAAGTCGCATCAGCCTGCGCTTCCTGGATCACAGAACGGGGCATTACGGGACACTGGAGTTAAGTCAGCGGGAAATGATATTACGGCTGATACAGCACATCCCGGAGAAGCATTTCAGGATGATACGGTATTTTGGCTTTCTGGCGAACCGTGTGGTGGGAAAGTTGCTGCCGTTAGTGAAAAAAGCACTGGGACAGGAAGAAAACCCGGCGGTGAAACAAATCACCTTCGCGGCCCTGAGTCAGGGTCTGCTGAATGTGGATCCGTTCAGGTGCATCCTGTGCGGGGGGAGGATGGTATACCGTCGTGCGCTGGCGGCGGTGCCGCTGGCCACTCTGGTGGATAATGCCAGGGATATCGCGCGAATGCGGTTTGTGGGCTGACGCAGGGAAGAGCCGCCCGACGGCAGTCATTCCGGGCAAAAAGCCACCGTAAAGCTCAATAAACAGCCACTTCATATTTTCCCCGAAACAGGAAGGTCAGTTTTTCATCTCTGAGCCCCAGTGTCAGGCGCCCTCAAAAAGTTTGAAATTCCTAGACGTTGAAGGTACTGTCGCGCCACTCGGACACGGCGAAGGCGTTCGCCTATCTACTGAAGCAGTGGGACGCGTTAAACCTGTACTGCAGCAATGGCTGGGCGGAGATCGACAACAATATCGCGGAGAACGTGCGGCGATCCTCTACTCTCTGATCGTCACCTGCCGGCTTAACGGCGTTGACCCCGAGACGTGGTTGCGTTACGTCATCGGTCATATACAGGACTGGCCGGTGAACCGGGTCCGCGATCTGCTGCCATGGAAGGTCGAGCTTCCCTCTGCCTGAACGTCAATACGGTCTGAATGCGACGCTTACAGCTATCCGTGGTAGTATAGAGAAAAGTAATATACACAGGCTATCAGCCAATGAAAAAGAAGAACAGGACGCCCACGCCACATGATGCAACATTCAGGCAGTTTTTGACTCAGCCCGAAGTCGCCAGAGATTTTATGGATCTGCACCTCCCCGCAGAGCTGCGCAATATCTGTGATCTCAGCACACTGAAGCTGGAATCAGGCTCGTTTGTCGAGGATGATCTCCGCCAGTATTTTAGCGACGTCCTGTACAGCCTGAGAACCACAGCTGGTGACGGATATATTCATGTTCTGGTCGAGCACCAGTCAACGCCGGACAAGCATATGGCTTTCCGCCTGATACGCTATGCGGTGGCCGCCATGCAGCGCCATCTGGAGGCAGGGCATAAAAAACTGCCACTGGTGATACCGGTGCTCTTCTATACGGGTAAACGCAGCCCGTATCCGTACTCCACACGGTGGCTTGATGAGTTTGACGATCCGGCGCTGGCTGGCAAACTTTACAGCAGCGCTTTCCCGCTGGTTGACGTTACGGTCATTCCTGATGATGAAATCGCTGGCCATCGCAGTATGGCCGCATTAACTTTACTGCAAAAGCATATTCACCAGCGGGACCTGGCAGAACTGGTTGACCGGCTGGCGCCCATCCTGCTGGCCGGATATCTGTCTTCATCACAGGTAATATCGCTGGTACACTATATAGTGCAGGCAGGCGAAACATCCGACGCCGAAGCCTTTGTACGCGAACTGGCACAGCGTGTGCCGCAACACGGAGACGCTCTCATGACCATCGCACAACAGCTCGAAAAGAAAGGTATCGAGAAGGGCATCCAGCAGGGTATTCAGCTAGGCAGGCAGGAAGGTCGCAATGAAGGCAAGCTGGAAGGCAAGCTGGAAGTTGCCCGCAGTTTGCTGAAAATGGGGATGCCTCATGCTTCCGTGCTGGAAGCAACCGGTCTGACAGAGGAAGAGCTGGCACAACTCAGCCACTAATCCTTTCCTGAGACTCCCTGTCTGGCCATCAGCGAATACTGGTAGGGCAGGGAGGAACCAGATTCAGGCTTTGCCTGCCAGCCACAGCGGTTAAACAGCTTCATCACCCCCGCTACGTTCCCCGTCAGACGCGCTGTCAGCGGATTTGTCTGTCTGCCATTATCGTCAAAAGCTACATCGAGGTTGGTCCGTGAAAGATAAATGCCGTTCACGCCGGCATTCAGGGCTAAGGCATACCGCCCGGACCATTCACGATCGCTCAACAGACGGTAATTCCAGCTCATGTCCTTCGCGGTTTCCAGGGCATAGGTCAGCCGGAACAGGTCGTTTTGCTCAGACAGTTCGCCGGTGCAGGAGCGCCAGAGGTAATTCAGCTTACTGGCCAGCTTCGCGCTGACACCCAGCTGGCGTCCCTGTTTCAGAAGCCACTCGATATCGGGCGCCACATCACGCGAAAAACGTCGTTGCTTCAGCGCGGTCGCCAGCCAGCGGGTGAGAAAGAGATTTTCCTGTGCCGGTGACAGCACATCTCCGTTCTGTCTGGCCAGCGCAAGCGCCACCAGGGCACACCATGCCAGATGGCCCGATTTTTCTGTCAGCGTCACTGAGTGCTCTTTCCCTTCTTTATTCTGTCCACAAAATTCTGGCGGGAACCCGCCTGCTGTCAAACTGAGAGTATTTTAACCGGAACGACAACAAAGTGGCATCAGGAACCGTCTGCATCCGCTCAGCGCATGGCCCATGCGTAATGTTTTTCCGCATAATCATACAGACGGTAAGAATTGGTCTCGTCACCACCGATAAAAATACCGTTATCCATTATCCCCTCGGCCAGCCGCTGCGTGTACCGGTGCGCAGCCTCATCCAGCTCTGCCCGGCTTCCCCATACCCCCTGTTGCTTACGCCAGTTCAGCCTCACGGCTTTCAGGTAGTTGCCTGAAAGTTGGCAGTTATCACAGCTACCCGGTCACTACCCCTGAATGGCGCGAAGCGACATGGAGGCGCCAGAGGGTGTTGAATATGGCACTATCGCTGAATGGCGCCGTAGCCCGGCGCAGCCGGTTACGTTGTTGACAGGTTACACCAATCCATCCCTTCGCCCTGCCAGACTAAAACCCGCTAAAAGCGATACAGAAGCTTTTGTGCGCTGTCGGAGTGGTCACGACAAGGCGTAGCCGCAGTCGGGGCGTATCTCCGCGTTAGCGGGCCGTGAGGGCCGCTTACGGGCGTGTTAATCCAGACCTTCCAGCGATACTTCTCAAAGAGACTTGGTTCTAGTTACAACATCCATTATTAAAAGCGACTCTGTTCCGGCCTCTGGCCGGGGCGGGGCCGCTTTTCAGTGGTGGGTGGGGTGATGAGGTTACAGATATGCACATTCTGGGTTTGCGGGAACGGATTCTGAATGCTGTAACTAAATTCAGATGCCTTACAGTGCCTGTCGCGTAGCGACGGGTGGTAACTTTGTTTTTGTCGAACCGGCGCGGACGTGAGTCCGCTGCAAGGGCGGGCACTCTCTGAGACTGTCCTCTGGGCAGGCGATGAACAGGTTATCTGTTTATATGAAAAAGATTAAAGGTATTTAAAAGAAGTACTGAGCAGGTTTTTAAAGGGAACCACGCACTTTGAAATCACTCCGGCTGGCGGTTTAAAACCATAACGGTTGTAACCTTATGGAAAGTTCCCTTGCAGTTAATGGTGGGTAACTGAATTCAGCGGGCAAAGATGGCACCGGCAACAAAATTTCAGCACAGTTTTGCAGGAAAAGAGAGGGGATAATGGATGGCCTCCATGCCCGTTCGCTCAGATAATAAGCAACGGTGAGTAACAGACGTGCAGAACCCTCCGGGGTCAGCCGGATTAATAAAAGGAGAAGGGGTCAGGTGGTGGCCGTTGCCAGCCGCGTATAGTTGTTGCCACGGGACATCAGCATACGCTCTTTTACACGCCTTGCCTGTTCCCGACGCACGGCGTCCAGGTTTCCGGTAAAGCGGCCCTCGGCAATTTCACGCGTCAGTTGCCGCTTCACGATGGTTTCAATATCGCGGCGGTTACGGTCAGCGTCACGGCGGGCGCGGGCGCGCTTCAGCCCGTGCGATTTGCGCTCGGACTGGTAGCTCCGGAACCGCTCACGCACGAACCGCCAGGCTTTGGCTATCAGTTCGTCCATGTCCAGCCGGGGGAGACGCTGTTTTTCACGCTGCTGGTTTTCCCACTCCACGCGACTGCGCCTCGCGGCCGCAACGGCCACGTCAGAAACATCCAGCGCCGAGAACAGGGCTGGCGTGAAGGTGATATCGGTCGGGATGTTGCACCCAATCTGCGGGTCATACTCGGTCTGGTAGGTAATCAGCCCCAGCTCCGCCATAAACTTCAGCGCCCGCGTGGCGCGGGTGATGGACAAATTGCCGTTTTTCGATTCGGTGGCCAGCCCGCACTCGATGGCCAGATTGGTGATGGAGCGCTGGACGCGGTTAGCCAGCGGGTCATAGTGGAAACACAGCCCCTGTAGCAGCGCATCGATGGCGCGGCGGCGCAACAACGGCGGCATACGGTGACGCACACCCAGCGAACGCGCAAAGGCTACATGCATTGAGAAATCAAAACGGGACGTGAAGCCTTCGGCTTTCGCCATCAGCTTGCGGCAGAACGGCAGCGTCTTTTTGCCCTCACGCGGGGTGAATTCCGGATTCGGGTTTTTGACCTGCCGATAGTGAGTGAACAGGGCCTGAGCGTCAGCCACACCTTCCTGCGCTTATGTTGCACGGAAGGAGCAGGTAGCACAGAAGGTATTGCAGTTTTCTGAGCATGCACATATACTCCCTGCATAGAGCAACAGCTTCTATGCAGTTTTAGTTGACCCCGATTAATCTTCTCGCCCGCCAAAGTGATGAGATTATCGGGGTTTTCGTTTTTCAGGCTCTGGTGAATCCACCGTCGAACCTTTTCCCTGCCACCTTACGGCGTGGCCCGCCAAAATTTCTTAATTCTGGACAGCAATTTAGCACCGATTCATTTTGCGCTCAAGAACGTTAACCCATAACATTGTTTACTTCTGTGGGATACCTGCATCGGCAATAAGCCGACTGATCATTTCTGCCTGAGAAACGCCTTCAGCCTCACACAAGTTCTGTAAACGCTCTTTCAGAACAGTTGGAACGTAAACTTTGATTTCTTTATGGGTTTCTTTTCGGCGCTCCATTAGTGCTTGTTGTCGTTCAGACACAGATAATGGATTACCTTTTCTGTAAGCACGTTTCGATGAGGAAGTTGCTGCATTTACGGCTTGCGACATCTCTGCCTCCTCAAAGATCAAAAAAGGATCGTCCCGCAGAGAATACTACAGAATCGGTAAATCAGCGACTTAACTTTTATCGAAAAGGTGATCTGTGTTGGCGCACGGATCACCCCTGTCAGTGAGAGGCCACCTGTACGCCGTTATCAGTAGGTCGATTGCCAGTCTGTTCCCATTTCCCAGCGGGACTGCCAGTGAGACAGGTACTGGCTGGCGATGGCGGGCATAAAGCGCATCACCACCACGTTCTCCGAATTTTTACTCGCTCCCGCTCTGCTGAAGTTATAGCTTCCTGACTCAACTGTATGATTATCAACAATTAAAATCTTATCATGCTGGATAGGGAAGCGGCTGTTTGTCCTCAACGGAATACCGGCATTCACAATCAGATTCATTGCCGCCATGCTGGCTCTGTTGTGGTTGCCTTTCTCGTCGATAACGATTTTTATATCCACGCCCCGTTGATGCGCGGCAATAAGCGCTTTCATTACGTCCGGATCGGTGAAGGAATAGGCCATCATCCGGATACTCTGCTGCGCGGAACCGATGGTGTTCAGCACCAGAAGTCGGCCAGTCCCTTCAGGAGAAAAACCCACCTGAATATCCGGAGCCGTCGATATCCCCGCGTCGGCGGGGAAGGGCAGAGAAGACAGCA
Source organism: Pantoea stewartii subsp. stewartii (assembly GCF_008801695.1). GTDB lineage: Bacteria > Pseudomonadota > Gammaproteobacteria > Enterobacterales > Enterobacteriaceae > Pantoea > Pantoea stewartii. The sequence goes on along the minus strand of NZ_VZPF01000103.1, from coordinate 3,791 downwards.
GGGGAAGACAAAGAAAGCTGGCCCTGACCAGTCTTCCGCATGAAAATAGCATCATCATGATTCCTTTGGATTTTTAACAGAAACACCGGGGGCGGGTAAAACTTGCTTTTACCCGTTTCCGGGGTTGACCAACTGAGCGCAGCGAAGGCGGTAGCCCTGCTCCCGACCGGGGAGGCAATATGCTATCCTTCCGCGCGACGAAAAAAATGGAGTGGTACTGGTTGACTGTCTTTTATCAGAAACGCCCGACTGAAGAACTGGCGCACCTGGCATGGTGCCTGCTGGTTGCAGTAAAGCTGTCGCAGAAACAGGGCAAAATTCGCACAGATTTACAGATACACATTTTCATCATGCAGTGGCTGGCTGCCGCGCAAAAACGCAAGCTGTTCCCCCGCTCGGTCGCACAGGACATTCTCTGGCTTCTTGACCAGGGGAAGCGCTACGGTTTTGGTGCCAGGCTGCACCGCAAGGTGGAGTACATCTGGCGTTCCAGTACGGGCGAACTGGCGAAACAAAGCGTGTTATTCCGCTTCACGTATTTTATTGAAACGCTGAAAACAATGGGCTGGCTGGACTTTCTGCTGTCACAGCAGGAATGGCGTAGTTATCACAGGGAATCAGCAACGGCCAGCGCGGTGTATACCCCGAAAGCAGAACTCCATCCTGCATTCAGTGACAGTGGCGAACTGATTAAACCACTGGAGATCCGCTTCACCGGTGATATTTCAGGCGTATTTCCGTTACTTGAGCAATGCCATTTAAAAAGCGAACAGCGGCCTGATGAGGAAGGCTTTTCCGTTATCCGGCTGCTGCCGGAAAAGGCATAGCAACCGGCGTCAGTCCTCGAAAGATTTTTCTTTCACGATGTCCCGCTCGATTTGCTTCAGATGAAGCGACTGATCGGGCTGACTCTCTGCTTCCGGCTCTTTCTCCGGCGATTTCTCGCCCAGCGCCGCCGCAATATCCCGCCCGGTAAGCGGATATTCATCCTCTTTCAGCTTACCGGCCAGCAGCCCGGTATGGATATCATCCTCCGACTCGCCGATGGCGGCGAGTACATCTTCCGGACGAATATCCTTCTCACCTTTACCCTGTTTTTCCAGGGCTTCACGGGCAAGTCGTTCTGCCTCCTGTTCAGCGTTCTCCTTCGGCTCAGGAATGAAGGGAAGGGGGTCTTCCGGTTTCTCTGTCACATTGCGGGCCAACTGCGCGGTCAGATTGTCATCGACTACCTGATCAGCGCCGGTGATACGGCTGATATTGAGCGGTAAACCGTCGCCCTCCATCCTGACGATCACGCCGCTGTCGGGATACTGTTGCGCAAGCTGCAACCCTTCAGGCAGGCTCTCCGCGATGCGGTTTTCCCCGTTCCGGCTCTGCTGTATCCCCGCAAACCTCGCATCACTGCTGCCAATGACCCTGAAATCACCGGGTAAGGACACGCCGTTACGCTCATCTGCATTTATCGTCAGAATAACCACGCCTGAGCGGTTGCCGTTACTGTCCCACAGCGCGAATGCCAGCCCCGGCTCCGGATGCCGCCTGACGCCCGGCACAAACAGGCCCTGTGATTCGCCTTCAGCCAGCCCATAGTTTTTCAGCAACGCCCGGCCTGCTGCAACATCGGCAAGGGGGGAGGCCCAGGACAGAATCCCCTCTGCCGTCCTGCTGCCCCGATCCTCACCCGCCATCAGATAATCATGGGCGGTACGATCCCCCTTGTTTTTACTGAGTTCAGCCAGCCATCCGGCTCTGTCATCAGTGTAAACCTGCACATGCTCTTTTGTACGGGACAACGTAACGTAGCCACTTTCCTTTGTTGCCATCCGCTTTCGCCCTCCTTCAGTCCCTTCAAGCGTAATGACAAACCGGGAACTGGCCCCCTGAGCACCGTAGGCCGTGACGGCATATCCCAGGTCGGTATGCATATCTGCCGGATCATTGAGGTCAAGACGACGGGTAAGCTGACCATCCTGGCTGCGAAGGGTCATGCTTTGTCCGTCGATCTGTTCCACGTTCCAGAAGCTGTTTCCGGTATAACCGCGCTCGGCATCAGAACGGGTAAACCGCATTCTGTCGCCCTCACTGACGCTGATAATCCTCGGCTGATAAATCTGTGCATCCTCGGTGCTGTTCTCGAACGGTGACAGGATTTTCTCCCGCCCGTCATGCCCGGTAAGCGTCACCAGCCCGTTTTGCCGGTCAGTGCTGCCGACTGTCCAGTATTCCCGGTTAATCAGGGCAACTTTTCCCGTCATAGCCGCCCATCCCGTCAGGCTCCGAAGCTCATTGTGACGGACGCGAACCGGGTCGAGGACAGTAATCTCCTGTTCGTTTTTCGTTATGCCTGCCCTGTACAGATTGTCATGTATCAGGCGGTTTATTTCCTGCCTGTCCGTATTGAGATGCGCCACCGTCAGCGTATTGTCGCGGGCTTCGGCTGCACGTCCCGCAAAGTCAGCCGCTATCGCCTCCGTCACACTGGCTGGCATCCCGGCATCACGTAACGCCTTCGCCTGTTCTTTATCCGGGCTGACCTGCTCAACGGATGATGCCGGAATAAATGCCCCGGCTTCCCTCGGCACCACATCCGGCGATACGTTTTCAGCCTTCTCCAGTGCGAGCGCATGTTGACCTTCAATCATGGCATATACCACCTCCCGAAGTTCCGGCGTCTGGCGCACAATCTCCTTCATAATGGCGGTATCAACGGCGCTGCGTTGCTGCATCAGCCGGAACGGCTGTCCCGGCTCGATGGCCCGCAACTGCGCATCATCACCGCTGGTAATGGCCCGCCCGCTGCCGGTGGCAATGGCCTGGTAAGCCTCACTCATCGCACGGTTGCCAATCATTGACGCCTCATCAATCAGGAACAGCGTATTGCCGTAGTCCGGCTTTTCACCGTTCATCCGGGCCTGTCTGTCCTCCCAGATAAAGGATTCCAGCGTCTGCGCCCGGACGCCCACGCTTTTCATTTCCTCAACGGCACGGTGCGTGGGTGCCAGCCCCACCACCTCCGGCCGCAGGTCTTCCGGCAACGTCTCCATAGCGGCCAGCATGGCTTTAAACTGTGTGGTTTTACCCACACCGGCATAGCCCTGCACCGCCGTAAAGCGGTCGGCGCTTTCCAGAACCATGCGCGTGGCGGCCTGCTGCCCTGCCGTCAGTCCCGTAAGATACTGTTCAGGCACCGACGCCATCAGCGGCGTGACGCTGCCTTTCCCTTCCGCGATATGGCGCAGAATGGCCTTTTCTGTTTCAAAGGTGGATTTTGGCAGCATCAGCCCGGCTTCCAGCCGGATAAGTTCACCATCTTTTACCTGCCGGTTAATCTCAGACTGGATAGCCGGAATGCCGACCGCTGAATTAATAGCGCAACAGAAAACCAACACACTAACTCATTGTTTATAAAGCAACTTGCAGGATTTTTAAATCCTGCGTCAGGTGTGGTGACTACAGGTAAAGAAGCAAGCTAGATCTATCATCGGGCACAATCCGGTTCACTACCTACCTGGAAATTGCATTTCTGACATTTGACGGGGGGGAATTAATTCGAGGGGAAGGAACAAAGAAAAAGCGGGGAAAATCCCCGCTTTATTTAGATATCATAACCTTTTAAGTAATCCGTAAGCGTCGCATTCAGACCGTATTGACGTTCAGGCAGAGGGAAGCTCGACCTTCCATGGCAGCAGATCGCGGACCCGGTTCACCGGCCAGTCCTGTATATGACCGATGACGTAACGCAACCACGTCTCGGGGTCAACGCCGTTAAGCCGGCAGGTGACGATCAG
>NZ_VZPF01000102.1 GCF_008801695.1 Pantoea stewartii subsp. stewartii | reverse complement strand
ACCAATCGATGAGCGGGCACAGCAGAGTGTTCTGGCAACATGACTGACGGTGTCACCACGATGCAGCATCAGCATGGCGGTGAGCCGCCGGGCGTGGTTTTTGTCCTTTGTTTTATGGATAGTTTTCTGCATCAGGCGTCGTTCGGTTCTGGGTATTGGTGCTATGATCGACATTGCTCAGTCCGGCTGGTGATTTGGGATATTCAGCGATTGATCAGATCGCATAAACCGGACTGAGTTCCCTCTAAGGGATCTACTATTCCGAGCAGTTATTTAGACACTTCCGAGCCGTTGATAATACTGTTTTTCATATTCTGTCGGTGACATCTGATTGCTCGAACCATGCCGACGCTTACTGTTATAAAACATTTCGATGTAATCAAAAATATCGCTGCGGGCTTCTTCCCGCGTTTCGTAGATCTTTTTCTTTATCCATTCGCGTTTCAGCAACTGGAAAAAGCTTTCTGCAACCGCATGTATGGTATTTCAGTCACGCCGGTCTATCGCGCCCTTCGCCTGGTCCTCAGACCACGCACAGCTCACCGCTGCGAGCTGACGGCATAAAGCTACTCAACCGGGGATAATTTTGGCGAGCAGAAAAATCTGGGGTTCCGGCGTAGAACCCCAATCTGCTCCATCCATCATCGACGGTGAAGAGCAGTTTAGCGGGGCGGGGAATATTACAGCCACAAAATATCCCCTGATTATTAGTTTTATGTTAAACGTTAAGTAAATCAATGGAGTAAAACAAATGCACCAATTTTGTTAAAAATATTTATTCATGGCGAGTAATTACCTATTTCTGTTCTTCTTGACTTCCTGTAGTAATGTATATTACTTACTGAATAGTAAGGTTTTTTCTATTTCTTTGTAAGCATAAGCGATCGGCAAAAACGATCAATACACCCCAATTGATCATTTTTTATTATTGATTTTGGTTTATTGATCGTTTTTGTCGATCTTCCACCTACCGCTATAATCCCGTTGTTTTTCTGAATTAATCATCTCCCGTTTCTGACGGGTATTTGCCGTGGCCGGTCTGTTGCTGTGCCCGCACGGCTGCGGAGATTAATTTGGGTTAATTTATTGTCTGCTTCTGGAGTACTGATAAATGAAACACTCACACCCATCACTTCCGCCCGTGGATACCGCTTTCTCACCCGGCCTGCGCCGTCTGGCCTGGCTCAACATCGCCGTACAGGCAGCCTTTCCCCTGGCGGTGGCCTTCACCCCGGTGATGGCCGGAGCCGGCGAACAGCATTTCCTGCAGCAGCCCGCGCCGCTGTCCGCACAGCGCACGCAGGTCTACACCCTGGGGGCCGGTGAGACCGCCGCCTCCGTTGCAAAAAAATTCCACCTGACCCTCGGCCAGCTGCGTGAAATTAATGAATTCCGCACCTTCGCACACGGCCTGAACGGCCTGCGGCCCGGGGATGAGGTGGACGTGCCGCTGATGACGGCAAAAGATAAAAAAACAGCGTCAGGCACATCCACGCCCCCCCCCTCCTCTGACGACTCATCTGCTTCTGCACAGGCGAGCGATGAGCAGGCGCAGAAGGTGGCTGGCTACGCCTCACGGGCCGGAAGCTTCCTGGCTGGCAGCGCAAAAAGTGACGCGGCCGCCTCCATGGCCCGGGGTATGGCCACCGGAAAGGCCGGCGGGGCCCTTCAGCAGTGGCTGGGCCACTTCGGTACTGCCCGCGTGCAGCTGGACGCGGACAAAAACTTTTCCCTGAAGAACTCGCAGTTCGACCTGCTGATGCCGCTGTATGACCAGGGCGATAACCTGGTATTCACGCAGGGCAGCCTGCACCGGACCGACAGCCGGACCCAGGCCAATCTGGGAACCGGTATCCGGCATTTTTATGATGCATGGATGTTCGGTGCCAACACTTTTATTGACTACGACCTGTCCCGGGACCATGCCCGGGCCGGTGTCGGTCTTGAATACTGGCGTGACTTCGTGAAGCTGGGTTTCAATGGTTATGTGCACCTGACGGGCTGGAAGGACTCCCCGGACCTGGCTGACTATCAGGAGCGTCCGGCCAACGGGTGGGATATCCGGGGTCAGGCCTGGGTGCCTTCACTGCCTCAGTTAGGCGGTAAACTGACGTACGAGCAGTACTACGGGAGTGAAGTGGCTCTCTTCGGGGTGGACAACCGCCAGAAGAACCCGCACGCCATCACGGCCGGGATTAACTATACCCCGGTACCGCTGATTACCCTGGGCGCAGAGCAGCGTCAGGGGCAGTCGGGGAAAAGCGACTCCCGGCTGACGGTGGACATGAATTACCAGTTAGGTGTGCCGTGGCGTGCTCAGGTGGACCCGGCGGCTGTGGCGGCCATGCGCAGCCTTACCGGCAGCCGGTATGACCTGGTGGAGCGTAATAACAACATTGTTCTGGAGTACCGCAAGAAAGAGCTTATCCGCCTGAAGACGGCAGACCTTGTTACAGGCTACGCTGGGGAGCAGAAATCCCTGGATGTATCAGTCACCAGTAAATACGGCCTTGAGCGTATCGACTGGGATGCTGCGGCCCTGAGCGCAGCCGGGGGTAAAATCGTACAGAGCGGAAGTGATTATGCGGTGGTGCTTCCGGCGTACCAGGCCACGACGCAGGCGGTGAATACCTACACTGTCAGCGGCGTGGCGGTGGACACGAAAGGTAACCGCTCTGAGCGGAGTGACACCCAGGTGACGGTGCAGGCCCCTGAGGTTAATAAACAACACAGCACATTCACGCCGGCGAGCAGCGCATTGCCGGCGGACGGGAAGAGCACGCAGGTGCTGACCCTGACGCTGCGTGATGAGAATAACCAGGCGGTGGATATGGATGTGAAGGATATCAGCCTGAAAAACAGCACGCTGAAAAGCGCCGCGGTATCCGCCCTGACCAGAAAATCAGCGGGCGTGTACACCGTCACGGTGACGGCGGGCACGGACAATGAGACGGTGACCCTGACACCGTCGGTCAGCGGCGTCACGCTCTCCCCGGCCCGGGTGACCATCAGCAGCACCACGCCGGTACAGGCACAGTCATCTATCAGCACCGACAAAACCAGCTATGTGTCCGGCGCGGACATGACGGTGAAAGTCACGCTGAAAGACGCGGCCGGCGATGCGGTCACCGGTGCCACGGCATCACTGACGACGGACGCGGTGAAGGTGGCGAACGCGACCCTGAAAGCCGGCAGCAGCTGGAAGGACAACGGAGACGGGACCTACACCGGGACCTACACCGCCGGTGCGGCAGGTGACAGTCTGAAGGCCACCGTGCAGCTGACTGACTGGAGCAGCAAGGCAGAGTCGGAGGCGTATGCCATTACTGCCGGTGCCCCGGTACAGGCACAGTCATCTATCAGCACCGACAAAACCAGCTATGTGTCCGGCGCGGACATGACGGTGAAAGTCACGCTGAAAGACGCGGCCGGCGATGCGGTCACCGGTGCCACGGCATCACTGACGACGGACGCGGTGAAGGTGGCGAACGCGACCCTGAAAGCCGGCAGCAGCTGGAAGGACAACGGAGACGGGACCTACACCGGGACCTACACCGCCGGTGCGGCAGGTGACAGTCTGAAGGCCACCGTGCAGCTGACTGACTGGAGCAGCAAGGCAGAGTCGGAGGCGTATGCCATTACTGCCGGTGCCCCGGTACAGGCACAGTCATCTATCAGCACCGACAAAACCAGCTATGTGTCCGGCGCGGACATGACGGTGAAAGTCACGCTGAAAGACGCGGCCGGCGATGCGGTCACCGGTGCCACGGCATCACTGACGACGGACGCGGTGAAGGTGGCGAACGCGACCCTGAAAGCCGGCAGCAGCTGGAAGGACAACGGAGACGGGACCTACACCGGGACCTACACCGCCGGTGCGGCAGGTGACAGTCTGAAGGCCACCGTGCAGCTGACTGACTGGAGCAGCAAGGCAGAGTCGGAGGCGTATGCCATTACGGCAGGTACGTTGACCCTGTCTTTAAGTGAGGGCAAGGTAAAGGTGGGAGATAATATTACTTTAACAGTCAATTATGTTCCTAATTCTTCTTTATCATTTAGCATTGACTCTGTAACTGATCGCCAGGGAAAAGCAAGAACAGACAGCGGAGACTTACTGTTTGATGGGAAAAAAATTGATGAATTTAAGGGGAGTACGGATGAAAATGGCAAATTGGCTGTCACACTCACAGATCCTGATGGAATAGGCGTTCAGACAACGATAAAAGTATCCGTTGATGGCATCCAGAAAGAAACCAGTGTTATATACACTGTTATTACCAGTCCGGATACCGATAAAGCCAATATGTGGGGTCATATGCCTGACACTATAACAACAGATGGTGTAACATTTGTTCGCCCTGATCTGGTAAGTGAACAACCAGGTAATGCGGTTAAGAAATCAGAGGCTAATGAAATATGGAGTACTTATTATTTCGATGGAGCTACTGCACATTGCACTTTACCCACCAAGGAGAACTTATTGGCTTTGTACAATAACCTCGGAGACGTGAATGCAGTATACGGATGGCCTAAAAAGGTAATTTATCGCTCTTCGACCCAGGTCCCGGGTGCGGATGGTTTTCACACCAACGTAGACATCAGCACTGGGCGCGTTAATGACTTGGGCGGGGATGCGGTATCTTCCTTATATGTTACATGTGTTAAGTAATAAATAAATTTGTACTGGCTCAGATCCGAACTGACAGTTACTGGTTATTGATATAGGTGTCTGTCAGATTGTAGTAGAGCACAGCCAGTTATCTGACTGTGCTCTACTAAGAACGGAATGTGCGATTTTCACCGCACTCCGCTCAAGAGTTTTCTACTCAAGGAAGAGCTCCCAGCCATCATCGTGCTGGAACAGGAGCTTTGCAGGTCGCGGTATGAACATGAAAGACAGTATAAAATACGGCGATGAGGGTGGAAAGGACTTCGGCTGCACAGCAGACGAGCTCACGCCGCAGGCGTGCTACCGTTCAAAATGTGCAGGGCACAAATTAGCCCCAACATCTGGTGCCGGGCGTTACTTGTAGCGGCTCGCAATCGAAACTTTACCGACTCGCAATAATCCCGTTTTTCGGCTCGGATTAAGTGCAAATGAAAAATGCTTCCGGCTCACATTAAGTGATAATCGGCTCGCAATCAGCCAGACGGACTCGCAATCCATTTTGGCTGGCTCACAATAACTGCAAATGAGAAAAACGCCTCAATTGGCTCTAGATGTCGAATGCTACTCGTCTCGTAAATCTGGTTTAAACCCTTATGAGGCGGCATTAGTGTCTCATCGCTCTGTCCGTTTTGGGTAGACCCGAACTGGACGGCCAACATGGGTAAAAGGGCAAATTTTCATTTTCACTTAGCGTGAGTCCAGAAATTTTGATTGCGAGCCAGCGGCGATAAATGCGAGTCCATTTGCAGTTATTGTGAGTCCACGCCCGATTTCAGTTGCAGTTATTGTGAGCCAAAATTTGCGCTGATTGCGAGTCCGACTGTTTTCGATTGCGAGCTGCTACAGTTACTCTGAATCGCACTGCCAGCAACCGGCACAATCATCCCATCCCTAGTGAGTTTGGTCATTGGTCAGCAGACAGTCAATGACCATACAGTTACGATCATCAGCTATCATATTAATTTCACTGAATAAATAATCTACCTGTTCTTTCAACTGCTCGTTGTTTTTAGCAGTCAGAGGTATTCGGTATTCATTCCCCCCTAAAATTTGACCGTCGAATTCAGCTTCGATGAACCAGTCAATCAACTCTCTGGTTTTTTTCTTCCCACGGGTAAATTTACTGCCATTTTCAATCGACACAAACAAGGTCATAGAACGTGGGGTAGGGGCGGCCACAGGAGTTTCTACCAGGGTTTTAGCCTGAATCTGGCTGGCGGCATATTTGATGGCACTGCTGATGGTGCTTCGGCTGCAACCTATCGTTTTCTGAACCTGAGTCCAGGAGCTACCGCTCAACAATAACCGGTTAATGGCATCGTAACGTGGCTTATTGACCTGCCGCCCACGGTATTTTCCTGCCGCCTTCGCTTTGGTTATGCCCTGTTGCTGACGTTCCCGCCGTTGCTCGTAATCGCGCCGTGCAATGGCGGCCAGCATATCGAGCAACATATCATTGATGGCCGCAAACATTTGGCTATCAAATTCATTGGCTCTGGGGGAAAGGTGCTGCCAGGTAGTTGGAACATTAACGGCCACAACCCACACGCCACGCTGGCGGATGATCGCTTTAAGTTTCTCCCACTCATCCCCTTTTAAGCGTGAAAGACGATCGACGTCCTCAATAAGCAATACATCACCAGGGCGGCTGTCATTGAGCAAACGGAAAAGTTCGGGCCGCTCCAGGCGTGCGCCTGATTCATTCTCAGCATAATAGTTACAGATGATGACATTATGCTCATGAGCAAAGCGATCAAGCATATCGCGGGCACGTTGAGCATCCTGCTCACTGGTTGAAGCCCGAAGGTAGGCACGAACAAACATGGACATGGTACTGTTAGAGTCCTTTAGTGATACCGGTCTGGTTAGGGTTTGTCATTTTAAGAAGACGACTGCACCATCTGACTGACTATAAGGCCAAGTGTGCAGGCGACTCCTGACAGGAAAATATCGGAAGTCATCTTCACCACTCTCGGTTATGCTCAATACTCGTGTGCACCAAAGCGAGGTTTGGACATGGCGTCAGAAACATCGCAAATTATTGAGCGGGGAGTGGCCACCCTTCCCGACGAAACATGGGAGCAAGCCCGCCAAAGGACGGAGATTATCGGTCCACTGGCTGCGCTTGAAGTCGTTGGACACAGGGCCGCTGACGCGGCAGCCCTTGCGCTGGGGATTTCCCGACGGCAGGTATATGTCTTGATCCGACGCGCGCGGGAAGGTTCTGGTCTCGTGACTGACCTTGCCCCGGACCGTTCCGGGGGTGGTAGAGGTAAGGGACGATTGTCGGAGCCTGTCGAGCGCATCATTCGCGAACTACTGCAAAAGCAATTCCTGACCAGACAGAAGCGCAGTCTGGCAGCATTCCACCGCGAGGTCGTGCACGAATGCAAAGTACAAAATTTGCCTGTACCGGCACGTAACACCATTGCTCTCCGAATCGCCCGTATTGATGCGGAGAAAACCATTCGTAGTCGGGAAGGTCCGGATGGCGCTCGTGACCTGCAGGGAGTGGGTGGCGTACCTCCTACTATAACGGCCCCCCTGGAGCAGGTACAGATAGACCACACCGTCGTTGACCTGATCGTTGTGGATGAGCGGGACCGCCAGCCGATCGGACGGCCGTACCTGACCATCGCTATAGACGTATTCACGCGCTGCGTATCCGGTATGGTGGTCACACTGGAAGCCCCGTCCGCCGTTTCAGTTGGTCTGTGTCTTGCGCATGTCGTCTGCGACAAACGCCCCTGGCTGGAAATACTGAGGGTGGAGATGGACTGGCCGATGAGCGGCAAACCCCGACTGCTTTATCTGGATAACGCGACCGAGTTCAAAAGCGAGGCTTTGCGCCGGGGCTGTGAACAGCATGGGATCCGGCTGGATTATCGCCCGCCCGGACAGCCACACTACGGGGTATTGTTGAACGGATTATCGGTACGGCGATGCAGATGATCCACGATGACCTGCCAGGAACGACCTTTTCTAATCCTGGTCAGCGTGGGGACTACAATTCTGAAAACATGGCAGCCCTTACGTTGCGCGATCTGGAGCGATGGCTCACTCTGGCCGTCGGTACTTACCACGGTTCTGTACACAACGGTCTGCTCCAGCCCCCGGGTGCCCGATGGGCTGAAGCTGTCGCCCACGATGGTGCTCCAGCTGTCGTTACCAGCGCTACGGCCTTCCTCGTTGATTTTCTTCCCATCGTACGACGTACACTCACCCGCACCGGTTTCGTCATCGACCATATTCACTACTATTCCGATGCACTTAAACCATGGATTTCACATCGGCACCACTTGTCCGCGTTCCTGATCCGACGTGATCCCCGTGACATCAGCCGTATCTGGGTTCTGGAGCCGGAGGGACAACACTATCTGGAAATCCCCTATCGAACCCTGTCTCATCCGGCTGTCACCCTCTGGGAGCAACGGCAGGCTCTGGCGAAACTACGACAACAAGGGCGGCGGCAGGTAGACGAAACGGCTCTGTTTCGCATGATCCTGCAGATGCGTGAGATAGTGACCACTGCACAAAAGGCAACACGTAAAGCACGACGGGAGGCTGATCGTCGCCTGCATCTCAGGTCGTCAGCGCCACCGGATAAGTTGCTTCCGCCGGTAACGGACAGTACCGACCCGATGGTGGAAAGTATCTCCCCTGTCAAACCGTTCGACCAGATTGAGGAGTGGTAGCTGTGGACGAATATTCCACTACTGACCTGTGCCACCTGTTGCCGGTGGCACAAAAGCTGGCCAGACTTCCGGCAGACGAGCACATACAACGCATCCGTGCTGACCGCTGGATTGGTTATCCACGAGCAGTCAACGCGTTGAACCGACTGGAAACCTTGTATGCGTGGCCTGGAAAACAGCGAATGCCCAACCTGTTACTGGTCGGACCGACCAACAACGGGAAGTCGATGATCATTGAGAAATTCAGACGTACTCACCCAGCCAGTTCTGATGCTGATCAGGAGTACATTCCCGTACTGGTTGTACAGATGCCATCAGAACCGTTGGTGCTCCGTTTCTATGTTGCACTGCTTGCCGCAATGGGAGCACCTTTACGTCCGCGCCCACGACTGCCAGAAATAGAGCAACAGGCGCTGACATTACTGCGTAAGATCGGAGTGCGAGTTCTGGTGATTGATGAGCTGCACAATATTCTGGCCGGTAACAGTGTGAACCGACGGGAGTTTCTCAATCTTTTGCGTTTTCTCGGTAACGAACTTCGCATACCACTGGTTGGTGTCGGCACGCGTGATGCCTACCTGGCTATCCGTTCAGACGACCAGCTGGAAAACAGGTTCGAGCCTGTTGTACTGCCGTTATGGGAGGCCAGTGAGGATTGCTGTTCGTTGCTGGCCAGTTTTGCTACTTCGCTTCCCTTGCGGCGGCCATCACCGATTGCCACACAGGATATGGCCCGTTACCTGCTGGCCCGTAGTGAGGGTACTATAGGTGAACTTTCACACTTACTGATGGCGGCGGCTGTTGCCGCCGTGGAGAGCGGAGAGGAAGCGATCAATCAACGTACGCTTAGTATGACGGACTACTCCGGTCCCGGCGAGCGGCGGAGGCAATTTGAGCGGGAGCTGATATGAGGCCGGCCTAACACTGGCATTACATCCGGCACCGGCAGAAGGAGAAGCTCTGTCCTCATGGCTTCATCGCATCGCTGGTTGTTATCGCATGGAGGTCCGTGATTTGCTGGAACATGACCTTGGGCACGACCAGGTGGTCGATCTGGATGAGGCACCACCACTGTCGTTATTAAGGGCTATTTCGCAACGTAGTGGTATCGGGCTGGATCGACTCCGCAGCATGAGTTTCGCTGGCTGGGTACCGTGGCTTCTGGATGGTCTTGCCCCCGATCTCCCTGATGCTCTGGCTACCTATGTATTTCAGTTCTCAGTATTATTACCGAAGCACCACCACCGGATAATAACCATTACGAACTGGCGAGCCTGGCAACCCATCCTGCCGATTTATCGGGCGTGTCCGCTCTGCCTGAAAGACCCGGCCAGACAAATTACACTACTTGTCTGGAAGGTGCCGTTGATGCTGAGTTGCCCACTGCATGGCTGTTGGCTGGAATCATATAAAGTTAAACAAGGACGATTTTTTAGCTGGGAGAATACATATATAGCTCCACGCAAGACAAGTGACCCGATAGCGGCAATGGATCGGCGCACCTGGCAGGCGCTTACTACAGGCTATGTCGAATTACCCAGACGACGTATTCACGCTGGTATCTGGTTTCGCTTATTGCGTGGACTTCTTGATGAATTGAACACTCCACTTGCGCAGTGTGGCTCTTATGCTTGGTCTGTCCGCTATGTATGGGAACGTTGCGGCTACCCGCTGCGGGCGGGACAGGGACTGTGGCGTCCTTATGAAATTCTGTCTCCGGCTGTACAACTACAAATGCTGGAGGCGGCGGCTACCGCCATTAATCTGCTCGAATCAGATGTGCTGCACTCACACGGGGATCAGGCGAACTTATTTATGCCAGAACCACAAACTGGCTTCACAACCGGTATTTCGGTGGTTCATAAAAATATTGAGCCTGCTGACCACTGGAAAGAGGCTATTGAGGCAATCAATGAAGCAGTTGTCGATGCCCGTCACAACCCTGAAACAGCCCGTTCACTGTTTGCTCTGGCTTCCTATGGACAGCGTGATCCGGAATCTCTGGCGCGTGTACGAGCTATGTTTGCTGAAAATGGCATTCCCCCGGAATTTTTGTCACATTATGTTCCTGATGGACCCTTTACGAGCATCAGATTAAATGACGGATTAAGTGACTGGTTTTAATATTCAAAGTGTTCTGGAGCACACTGTCACATAATCGACCGTATATGTGACAGGTGCGAATAATTAATTTGTTAAATACGATTATCAAAATTGTGGGGCGCAGACAATGCAGCTACAGGGTGGTGGATTGCTTACCGCCGGGGCCAATGCAAAACTTCTTTAAGAAGACTATGTGCAGTGACCTGCATTTCATTTTTCCTGGCTACATTAACTGAAAACTAAAAATCTTTTCTTTAAGTTCTCAGTAGGTCTCGGTATTCTCAGAAATACCATTATTCGTTGGTGGTAAGCTATCCAGATGTCTGTTGGTTACAGGCACTCTCCGCGAGAAAAGAGTAAGAAATATCCCGGTAACTAACGGAATTATAAACAGCATTGATTGAGTTGAAATTGCATATCCATATATATAGCTCTCCAGGCTTACCGCAATGAGAGGAAAAATAAGGAAAACAAGTGAAGCCTGAAAGGCACTGGCCTTTTGCTGAAGTGCAAAGTAGCACAATATTCCAAAAACTCCGGCAAAAGCCCCGAGATACAGGGTAGCCAGTATTGAGTGCGCAGAGAAGGCTGATAACTGTGGCTTTTCGAAGAACCATCCTGCCGCAGAAAGTATCAATCCTGCCAGAAAACACGGTAGCGCGTTAAACGTTATAACAGAGACTGTACAGCTTCTTTTCTTGCATTGGGTATATATTATTGCATGGATGATTACGGCTGAAACAAGCGCAAGGATCCCCTGCCAGTGGCTCTCCGTACTTGTTTTCGTTTCTTCGAGAAGAATGCCCGCCAGTGCAACTATTGCGACAGTTAATCCCGCAATCTGCATTGAGTTCGTTTTTTCATTCAAAAAGATCACAGAAGCTATCAAAACAGCCACAGGCATATTCGCAAATATAATGGAGGCAAGTCCGGAGCTGACATAGGTTTCACCATAAATCATTAATGAAAAAGGAATGGCGAAATAAAAAATACAGATTCCAAACTGAAATAATCGTTGTCCGGGTGGAAATAAAAGTGGTGTTTTTCTTAACCATGCAATGCTCATTAAGAATGGTGCCGCGAACATAAATCTCATTCCGGTTGCAAACACCGGAGGGATAGTTTCAGCGGCTATCCGCATAGCCAGCCATGTGGTTCCCCAGGTCATTGCAACCAGCAGGAATAATATCAATATTGTCACTCTGCGCATAAGAGATGTTCCCGGTAAAAGAAATTAATTTAACTTTTTAGCGGGAGAAAAATATTGTTTTCTTTACTGTTTTTTCATACTTTTAGAGAAAATATTTCTCTTTCAGAAGGGTGAGATTATGCTGGACAAAAAAGATAAAGAGCTACTCAGGCTGTTACAGCGCGACTGTACCCTGTGTTTGCAGGATCTGGCTGCGGCTGTCGATTTAACGCCGAATCCTTGCTGGAAGCGCATAAAACGACTTGAAGATGAGGGGATCATCACTGGTCGGGTCGCCCTGTTGAGCAAGGATAAGCTTAACCTGTCGCTTACAGCCTTTGTGATGATAAAAACACAAAACCACAGCCATGACTGGTACCAACATTTCGTTGCGCAGGTCAATAGCATGCCAGAAGTAATGACTTTTTACCGTACCACGGGAGAATATGATTATCTTCTTCATGTAGCGGTTTCAGATATGAAGGGTTACGATGATTTTTACAAAAAAATGGTCAGAACAGTAAGTGGATTGAGTGATGTAACATCCAGCTTTTCCATGGAGGAAATAAAATATACAACGCAGCTTCCATTACTAGGTTAACGGTTTCGTTATTAATTGTCAGCCTCCATAAAACGACAGTATATGTGGTGAGTATGAAATGTTAATTGGTTATATGCGCGTTTCAAAAATTGATGGTTCGCAGACAACGGATCTCCAGCGTGATGGATTGCTTGCCGCCGGGGTCAGTCCAGCGCACCTTTATGAAGACTATGCTTCCGGCAAAATTGAAGATCGCCCAGGCCTGATGAACTGCCTGAAAGCATTACGGGAAGGCGACACGCTGGTTGTCTGGAAGCTGGATCGTCTGGGACGTGATTTACATCACCTGATCAACATGGTGCACGATCTGACGGGGCGAGGGGTAGGACTCAAGGTTCTGACGGGTCACGGGGCTGCCATTGATACCACTACCGCTGCAGGCAAACTGGTTTTTGGTATTTTTGCGGCACTGGCTGAGTTTGAGCGGGAGCTGATATCGGAACGTACCCGGGCAGGGCTGGCTTCAGCAAGAGCGAGGGGAAGAAAAGGCGGCAGGCCTTTCAAGATGACGACGGCCAAATTACGCCTGGCGATGGCGGCAATGGGAAAACCAGAGACCCGGGTTGGTGATTTGTGCAAAGAGCTGGATATCACGCGGCAGACATTATACCGGCATATTTCACCAGCAGGGGAACTGCGGCCTGACGGAAAGAAACTGCTCAATCAGTCCTGAGTAATCGTCGTGGGTAGCCAGTGCTGTTACCAACGGTGAAACTGGGTCTTCCGCAACTTGGGTGGATCTATTTACGCCAAAGGGCTCATCACTCGCCGCCGCAGTAGCTCGAACCCAGCCCGGCCGTACATCTGCCGCTTCAGCATTTTCAGGCGATTTACATGCCCCT
>NZ_VZPF01000101.1 GCF_008801695.1 Pantoea stewartii subsp. stewartii | reverse complement strand
ATGTCGAACGGTTGTGGCAGGCGCTTCATGAGACAATAACCCGAAATCACCAGTGCAGTTCAATGTGGCAACTGTTGAAAAAGGTCCATCACTTTATGAATACCGTCAGCCCATTCCCCGGGGGAAAACATGGGCTGGCTAAAGTGTAGCGGTATTAGGATCAGTTATTTAGACTGGACCTCTGTTTATCAAGCGGAAGCATGCCATGTCTCGCGTTTACGACACCTTTGAAACACTGCGTCAAAAAAAGGCCGTGCTGCGGGAATCGGTGATGCTTAATTCGGGCATCCGACTGGCCGCCTGGCACAACAAACAAGACCGCGTTACCGTTAACAGCAATCATCATACGCTCAGCCTGTATATTGCTAATGGTTATGAGAGTTACCACAAAACGGCAAACGGATGGCGCAACGGCGGCGGACCGAATAAATTTTGCCTGATGCCGCAGCACAGTGAATCGACCTGGGATGTACGCAGCGATCTCTCCTTCGTGCATCTCTACTGCACAGATGAGCACCTGCGAGAGGTCGGTGAAAAGATTTGGGATCGCAGCCCGGCCTCGTTATCCCTCGATGAAAAGATTTTTGCCAGTGATGACACGATTACGGCGTTGTATCGCCAGTTTTTACTTAGCTGCGACTGGCAGCAGCCAGCCAATCAGCTGATGCTGAGCACCGCCAGCACGTTGTTGTTAACCCATCTGATTCAACACTATTCGTGTGTCCAGTGGCGGCTTCCCTCTGTCACGGGCGGACTTGCTCCCTATGTGTTGCGCAATACCCTGGCGTTTATTGATGCGCACCTGGCTCTGCCCCTTACTCTGAACGTTCTCGCCAGCCAGGCCAGTCTGAGTGAATATCATTTTGCCCGGATGTTTCGTCAGTCACTCGGCGTTGCACCTCACCAGTACGTGATGAAGCGCCGGATGGAAAACGCGCGTCAGATGATCGTATCGACATCATTGTCGTTAACCGAGATTGCACTGGAGAATGGTTTTAACTCACTGAGCCATTTCAGTAACCGGTTTAAGCAGGTGACCGGATCGACGCCGTCGCAGTTACGCATGGCCAGCGGCCCTGAATTGTTGTGAATCGTCTCAGTCATGGACGAAGCACCCCGCGAGTTAACCTAAACCAATCCTCACACATTGGCGGTTCGTGCTTTGACGCATTGTGTAACCTGATTACACTACGTGCAGATTCATTCGGACGCCCTGTGACGGGATAACCTTCTTTTTACCCTCCGGTGAGTAAAACGCTTTCGTGATGGTTTTGCTCGCCCTGGGGCGACAGCAGGCTTCCCGTCGCGATGACTGGCCTTTTGTCCGGTTAATCATGAATCAGACCATAAGGACCACCGTCATGTTTATGTTCAAAAATGCGCTATTCCCGCCTCCCGGATGGACGGCATCCTTGCTGTAAGGCATCCGTAAAGCGTTTTTAAACGCGGAACGGCAATGCGGCACCCCTGCCTTGCACAACGGAACCACACCACTGACGTACTGGCAGACCTCACGCTGTTCCTGTGACGCGCTAACCCCTTTTTGAGTGAGGCGGCTTTACGCCTTTACCGGAAACCGGTGAGCCCCTGCTCTGCCTGAAGCTACGAAACAGACCTGTCCTGCCCCGATTTGTTGCTTTCTGCACAGTAGGGTCAGGCGCTCATCATTAACCAGGGAGGAATACTATGAATCGTTCATCCGAAACCGCGATAACCCTGATCTTTCTTTTTGTCGGCTTTATCGTGATGTCGGCAGGTATTTGGCAAATACTGACGCAGTGAGGGAAGGCAATGCGCAAGTTCACGCTTAACCAGATTTTTATTCAGGTTGTTGCCATAGCGGCCATCCTCATCCTGCTGACGATCGTGATTCGTTAACCACTCAGGACCAGACATTACCTGCGTCTGGTCCGTCAGATACCGGACCCGGTGGGCGCAGCGTAATGCCCACGATGGCGCCTGAGAATCCATTAAATTTTCTGGTCAAACATCCACTTTCGCGGAACACACGTAACCACCCCCCATAAAACCTTCGCTTTCATAACCTTGCTCAACACCGCGCTATGCCTTATACGCTACCGTCTGCTGGCAAAGGCTGAACGCCCCTGCAACCTTTTAAAAACCCTTAACAATTCATACTTTCTTTCAACGTCTCAGGGAATAATTATGAATGTATGCCACACTTTTTTTATTGGGGGACTGGCCGTAATCATGACGATGAGTAACGCGATGGCAACGAAAAATACTGAACTGACCGGATACCGTGAAGGCGCAAAGGTGATTGAAGTCCACCCTGTGCGCAACCAGATTGATGCGATCACTGGCGTGGTTTATTCGCAGATTACAACGCTACGATCGGTCAGACCGCTTCACATGTCATTACTGGTGCCCCGCACCGATGCAGTCAAACCCGCAATTGTTTATTTTCCGGGCGGGGGGTTTACCAGTGCCGACCATGAGAAATTTATTCAGATGCGCATGGCGCTGGCAGAAGCCGGTTTTGTTGTGGCCGCAGCTGAATATCGTGTTGTACCGGATACCTTCCCTGCGCCGGTTGTTGACGGGAAAGCGGCCGTACGCTATCTGAGACAGCACGCAGAAACGTACGGTATCGATCCTCATCGTATTGGTGTTTTAGGCGATTCGGCAGGAGGCTGGCTGGCACAAATGCTGGGCATGACAAATGGTCAGACCGCTTTCGATCAGGGTGATTTCACAGAAACATTATCTGACGTCCTCCAGGCCGCCGCCACGATTTACGGTATTTCAGATTTACGCAATATTGGTGAAGGCTTCTCTGAAGAGAATCAACAGGTCCATGCCTCACCGGCCGTCACTGAAGCCCTTTTGATTCATGGACCGGCCTTCCACGATTTTGCAGGCGCGTCTGTCATGGATGATCCTGATAAAGCCCGTCAGGCAAGTCCCATGGGCCATCTTGCGAACCCCAAACCGCCTTTCCTGATTATGCACGGTGACAAAGATTCACTCGTTTCACCGCATCAAAGTGCGCAACTCTTTGATGCGCTGAAAAAGGCAGGTGATAAGGTTGAGTACGTCGTGGTGAAAGGTGCAGAACATGGTGATGAGGTCTGGTATCAACCTGACGTCATCCGCCTGGTTGTGAACTGGTTTTCAGAGGTGCTGCACCCTGATACACGAACAGGCAGCAAGAGCACAGCCAATTTAAACGACAATTTGTAATGCACCAGGCAAACCACTTTATGTGGTTTGCCTGGTCATCAGTCTGCTGACACGTCAGCCATCAGGTCAGCGACAGTCTGTTTTGCCCCTTTGTCCAGTAGATGGAGATAGGACTTAACCACCTGCTGCACAAAACAGGGATTATCGGGCAGCGTGTGGCCGAATATAGCTTCCAGTCCTAACAGCGCTTTTACCCTCGCCTCCCCTTCTATGCTGCCGTCAACGGCGGTTCGTATAGACGCCAATAAAGGATCGCAGACCTCAATCTCTTTTCCCTGGTCATCCTTACCGCTGACATAGCGCATCCATGCGGCAATACCTAATCCAAGCAGATCAAAACGGCTGCCGCGCTTGAGGTGCCAGCAAACGGAATGTAACCAACGTTGCGGTAACTTCTGGCTGCCATCCATCGCAATTTGCCAGGTACGATGCTGTAGCGCGGGATTTTCATAGCGTGCAATCAGCCGATCGGCATAATCGATCAAATCAACGTTCTTAACGGTTAGCGTCGGTGCCTGTTCTGTCAACATTAAGCGTCGTGCGGCAAGGCGAAAGTGTGGGTCCTGCATACAGTCATAAATATGCTCATAACCCGCAAGGTTGCCCAGATAAGCCAGAAATGAATGGCTGCCGTTCAACATACGCAGTTTCATCTCTTCGTAAGGCAGCACGTCTTTGACTAACTCTGCACCGGCTTTTTCCCATGCCGGCCGCCCTGCGACGAAATTATCCTCAATCACCCACTGGCGAAAGGGCTCACAGGCTACCGCGACGGGATCGGCCACCTGAATAAGCGCCGCGATCGCGTCAAGACTCTGCGGATTCATCGCCGGTACGATACGGTCCACCATGGTTGAAGGGAACGTCACCTGCTGTTCAATCCAGTCTGCCAGGTCGTTGTCACGTTGTCGGGCAAAAGCACGCACGACCTGACCGATCACTTTTCCGTTTTCTGGAATATTGTCGCAGGACAACACAGTAAACGCAGGCAGACCAGCAGCCTTGCGACGCGCCAGTGCTTCAACGATGATCCCTGGCGCAGAAAGCGGCTGGTGAGGCTGAGCCAGATCAGCGACAATCTGAGGATGGTCGCGCATCAGCTCGCCCGTTGCCGGTGAATGACAATAGCCTTTCTCGGTAATCGTTAAGGAAACGATGGCAATTTCGGGCTGACACAGGGCGTGAAGTACGGCTTCGGTTCCATCGACCTGAGCGTGAAGCGCCTGCTTCACCACACCAATTACGCGCCCTTCCCAGCCATGAGCCGACATTTCTGCCACGCTGTACAATAATCCCTGACGTTTCAGATCGGCAATCTGTTGTTCCCCGCCGATGAGATTAACTTCGACGTAGCCCCAGTCGCTGTTATGTTCTGCTGCAAGAACATCGGCATAGACCGCCTGATGAGCCCGATGAAAAGCACCGAATCCAAGATGGACAATACGCGGGACGAGCTTATTCCTGTTCCATTTTGGAACCGTCGCCTTCGCATTCAGTAGGGTAGTTTGCATTTCTTTCTCACCTTATTTTTTATTAGCTGCGTGGACACTGACGTTAAATAACGGCAGCACCTGGAGATCGCCTTGATGTTTTCCTGTGCGGCGCCGTTTGGATCAAGCGCCTGAGAACACCACGGCAAAAGGAAAGTTTTTAAAACAGAATTGGTGCGGGAAGCCTATCGTCAGCGGCAGAATTGTTCCACTACCATACCAGTTATAATTAAAAAATGTGATGAATAGCAATTCTGTCTTTTGGCAAAATTGTATTAATTAACAAAGAAAATAAAAATCATAACTTCTTTATAACTATAAATATTACTGGCACTACAGAAGAATTAACCTTCAAACAGGCTGATGCGTATTAGCACGCTGTTTTGCGATGCGGGTGAATAACCAAAATTTAAAAAAATCCGAAAGAATGCTTTTAAAAAGGGCCGACCTCATCAGGCGTCATGTATAAAAAGACTTAATCGCACCAATGGGTTTAAGAGCACTCGGGTTTGAGGATGAGTTATTTCGCTACGGACAAAACGGAAATCAGGCAGAAACTCAACGCCGTATTTGACTGGCGGGACATTAACGCTGAACGCTTTTTATTCCCCCATCTGGCGTCATTCGACGTGTACGTGGTAAGGCTGTCAGTTATGCCTCTGTGGAGCCGGAGCATTTAAACCAGTCCGATACGGTGCTGTATTGATATTGCATCCGCATGCGATGACAGACACCCGTTTCCCGACGCGTCGCTGTATTAAGGTTATATCGGTTCAGGTGCCTGTTTTATCGCGAAGGTTTGCACAGCCGCCCAGAAGCCGTATGCAGGGCAACGCAATCATGTCACCCTGAGCCTCCCTTCCCGGACAACACTATGCTTGCGTAATTTGCAGCGCCATATCAATCGAGATAGCCATACTTTCGGGATTCGCTTTACCGGTCCAGGCAATGTTAAAGGCCGTGCCATGATCGGCTGAGGTGCGCAGGAACGGTAAGCCTGCGGTAATGTTTACGCCGTCGTAGAAGCCCAACAACTTGAGCGGAATATGGCCTTGATCATGATACATAGCCACAACGATGTCATACATGCCCTCATTGCATTGCATAAATACGGTGTCCGGCGGGCACGGGCCATAGACGTTTATGCCCTGCGCCTTCATCGCGTCAATCGCCGGTGTCAGCACGCGAATTTCCTCATCTCCGAACAACCCATTTTCACCCGCGTGTGGGTTAACGCCCGCAACCGCAATACGCGGCTGGCTATAACCGACCCGGCGCAAAAACGTATCGGCAATTCTGATTACCGTTTCAACGCGCGCCTGGCTGAGCGTATCCAGGAATGTCCGCAGAGAAATATGCGTGCTGACATGGATCACTTTGAGTTTATCGGTGTAGAGCACCATCGAATAATCTTTGGTGTCAGTTAATTTTGCCAGTAATTCCGTATGGCCTGGATAATGATGGCCGGCCATATGCAGCGCTTCTTTATTCAGCGGAGCCGTCGCAATCGCTTTCACATCACCGCGCATCGCCATTTCTGTTGCACGTTTGATGCATCGATAAGCCACATCGCCCGCTTCAGGCTGCACAACCCCACACTGTAGTGCCTCCGGATGTGCCACTTTCTCATCGATAATATGAATAACGCCGGGCATAAAGGTGGCTTCGGACACGTTATTAATGACGTTTAATTCCGCCTGCGGCGTTATGTTCATTGCCAGTATGCGGCGGAACGTTTGTACACAACCGATAACCACGACGGGCGAACCCGCTAACGCGCCCTCGGTTAAGGCCTTAATAATAATTTCAGGACCGATCCCAGCCGGGTCGCCCATCGTAATCGCCACAACATTCGTCACTTATTTTCTCCTCAACGACGCTCAAAATTTTTAAAGGGGGAGATTCATTACCCAAACACCGGCTTTCGTTAATCCCGCCTGACGTCAGTCACAACCGGATGCATGCCCACCAGGAACATACTCCGCCGCCCTTCTGTGCCGCGTTGCGTCCGGGCCGAGACGGTTGCAGCAGCCCATTTAGCCATCCCTGACGCCTTGTCGCTAAAATCAGCCCAGCGTGCAAACCCGCATTGCCGTCGTTGAGCGTTTTCACTCATCCGGTCAACGGTCAGAGATATGGCCCTCTTGTTTTGTCGCCCCATGTCGTCAAAAGCGCCTGAAGATCAGAGCCACAACGCACCTCATCAGTTTTTACCCCTCACCTGGATGATTATATTCAATCACATTCGATTATATGTGAGCAAGATCAATTTAATAAAGCGCCATTTTATTTATAAATTTAGCCAGTGAGTGAGCGAAGTTAAGCGGAATGAAGAATTTCAGTCATTTATGGGGAGACAGACGTGGCATTAATTAACAGCACAATATTGAGCGGTTCCGACGCGATAAAGGCACTGACGCCGGTTGTCGCGGACAAACAACACCTGCTGGTTTTGACAGACAAGAACATTGTAAATTTGCCCGCGACCACGCAAATCATGACATTGCTCAGTCAGGATGGCCGTCACGTTAAACTGATCGATGATGTTCCGGCAGAACCCACGCATACCGATGTTGAAGCAGTGCTGTCGCGTACAGCAGGTAAAACGTTTGATTTAGTGGTGGGCATTGGCGGTGGAAGCGTACTGGATGTGGCGAAGCTGCTTTCTGTGTTATGTCACGTTGCGTCACCCTCCCTTAAGGCGCTGCTTGATGGCGTGAAAATTACAGCCCGTTTACCCTCACTGCTTATTCCCTCGACGGCGGGAACGGGTTCGGAAGCAACGCCCAATGCTATTCTGGCTATCCCTGAAAAAAACACCAAATCAGGCATCATTTCCCCTGTGATGCTGCCGGACTATGTCGCATTAATTCCAGAACTGACCACCAGCATGCCTGCGCATATCGCCTCATCAACGGGCATTGATGCACTGTGCCATTTACTGGAATGTTATACCGCCACCATTTCGAACCCTGTGGGTGACAACGTTGCGCTGATGGGCCTGCATAAGCTGTTCCGGAATCTGGAAACATCCGTCACTGAACCGCATAACCTGAACGCGAAGCTGGAAATGCTATGGGCTTCTTATTATGGCGGCGCGGCAATCGCGCACGCCGGCACCCATCTTGTTCATGCGCTTTCGTATCCTCTGGGAGGCACTTATCACCTGCCTCACGGCGTCGCCAATGCCATTCTGCTGGCACCCTGTATGAAAGTGGTGCGCCCGTTTGCCATCGACAAATTTGCCACTGTCTGGGACCTGATTCCGGGCGCCGATATCACATTGACCCCGGAAGAAAAATCGCACGCGCTGGTCGACTATCTCGCCAAATTAGTTAAACGGCTCAATCTGCCGGATAACCTGGAAACATTAGGCGTGCCGTCAGGTGATATTGATGCGCTGAGCGAATCTGCACTCAATGTGAAGCGTTTAATGAACAATTCACCCTGCGCTGTAAATCATCAGGATGTGGCTGATATTTACCGGACCCTGTTCCCTAAAATTTAACCGCCGAAAGGAGTGGGTAAAGATGAAAAAAATAGAAGGTGTACTTACAGCGATTGTGACGCCTTTTACTCAGGAAGGTGATCTTTATCTTGATGAACTGAAACGCCAGGTTACCCGGCAACTCAATGCCGGTAACGGTATTTTTTGCGGCGGCACAAATGGTGAGTTCTTTGTTCTCAACGAAAAAGAAAAGCTTACTGTTACAGAAACCTGTGTTAACGAAGTGTCGGGGCGGGCAAAGGTTGTTGCCCATATTGGTGAGATATCGACCCGGGACACCCTTCGCCTGGGTAAACAAATTGAAAAGCTGGGCGTGGATGCGGTTTCAGTAATCACGCCCTATTTTGTGCCGTTAAATCAACGCGAACTGATTAACCATTACACGGCAATTGCGGATGGCCTTTCCGTACCGGTTTTTCTGTACAACATTCCGGCCAGAACAGGCAATACGATTGAACCAGAAACCGCCCGCACCCTTGCTGCCCATCCCAATATCATTGGTGTAAAAGACAGTGCCGGAAGTTATGAAAGCCTGCGCGACTATCTGGACGCGGTAAAAGAATGCGATAACTTTGACGTGCTTAACGGCCCCGATTCACTTATCCATCAAGGCTTTGTTGAAGGGTGCTCTGCCTGTATATCAGGCCTGGCTAACGTTGCACCGCACCAGATAAATGCGATCTGGTCACGCTTTCATGCCGGCGATATTGACGGATCACGTCAGGCGCAGGAACAGGTCACAGGGTTACGCACCGATCTTTATAAGGTCGCCTTTTCACCTGCAGCAGTAAAAAAAGCGCTACAAATTTTAGGCCATAACGTGGGCGAGAGCCGTTATGCCATTCATTTTGACGCTGCGCAGAAAGAGGAAATTCGCAGAATCATTAACCTGTACCTGAAATGATAATAAGAATCTATAAATTTTAAATACCGGGAGCATAAAGTGCTCCCCGAATTTATCTTGCTCTATCTGAGGCTATAATGAAAACATTCAACGCTCAGGACACCCTGATAATTATCGGCATTGTATTGGCATATATTCTTTTTACCACCTGGCTGACATTCCGGTTACGTAGTAAAAACTCGGGCGATTTTATGGAAGGCTCAAGAGCCATGCCAGCCTTTATTGTAGGCATTCTGCTGATGTCAGAATATATCGGTGCAAAATCGACTATCGGCACGGCTCAGGCCGCCTTTGAAGGTGGGATTGCCGCGTCCTGGTCAGTCATTGGCGCCGCTATTGGCTTTCCCCTTTTTGGCATGATTCTGGTAAAACGCATTTATAATACGGGTAAAATTACCATCTCGGGTGCGATTGCTGAAAAGTACGGTAACAGCACCAAAAATATTATTTCACTGATCATGATTTATGCCCTGCTTTTGGTCAATGTGGGAAATTATGTCAGTGGTGCGGCGGCAATCGCCACTGTATTACACGTGACATTGCCGGTTGCCGCTTTTATTACGGCTGTAGTCAGTACGTTCTATTTTGCCTTCGGCGGTTTAAAAGGAATCGCCTGGGTCACCATGCTACACAGCGCGCTGAAATATTTTGGTATCCTGGCTATTCTTTGGTTTGCATTGTCACAAACGGGCGGCCTCAAGCCTATGATCAATGAAATGCCCGCTTATTACTGGACCTGGGACGGTAATATCGGCGCGTCAACCATTGTCGCCTGGCTTATCGGGACGATTGGCTCGATCTTCTGCACCCAGTTTGTCATTCAGGCTATCTCGTCGACCAGAAGTGTGAAGTCGGCGCAGCGCTCGACCTGGATTGCCTTTCTGTTCTGTATGCCGATTGCGTTGGCGATTGCCGTTATCGGTGTGGCAGCCAAATATCTCCACCCCAATATTGACAGCCTGTATGCATTGCCGGTGTTTCTGCAGGATATGAATCCCTGGCTGGCTGGTCTGGTAACGACCTCACTGGTTGCCTCTATATTTGTCAGCGTCAGTACCGTTGCCCTGGCTATCGCGTCGCTGGTGGTGAAGGATTTCTATGTGCCTTATTTCAAACCCACGACAGAGCAGGAATTTAAAACCACGCGCTGGTTGTCGCTGCTGATTGGCTTTCTGCCGCTGATCTTTGTCCTGTTTGTCCCTGAAGTTCTGAAACTGTCCTTTTTTACCCGAGCGATTCGCCTGTCTATTACCGTTGTCGCGGTCATTGCCTTCTATGCCCCGTTCTACAGAAGTACTCGCGGTGCCAATGCCGGCCTGATTGGTGCGTGTGTCGTGACCTCAGTCTGGTATCTGGCAGGCGATCCGTTCGGTATTAATAACATGTATATCGCGCTACTGACGCCCGCATTGATCATGGCGATTGACCATATGATCCCCAGCAAAGCCAGAACCGCAGCGGCTGAACACGCCAGAGCTGCCGCAGGAAAAGGAGAATAAAATGACTGTAACCGTAACGCGCGATGGCATCCTGACGCCATGGGAAAAAGATGACCGCGTACTGACCGCAATGCTGCCTTCGTCATGCCCACAGAACCACGCCGCCAATATTTTACCGCTGCACGATGGTTCCCTGCTCTGCGTCTGGTTTGGCGGCACACAGGAAGGCATAGCCGATATCTCTGTCTGGTGCTCGCGCTTACCTGCAGGCAGCCATATCTGGAGTGAGGCGGTAAAACTGTCTGACGATCCAACCCGTTCTGAGCAGAATCCCGTTCTGTTCCTCGCGCCCGACAACGTGCTGTGGCTGTTGTGGACCGCACAGCTGTCCGGTAATCAGGATACGGCGATTGTCCGCTACCGCCAGTCTGGCGATCTGGGTAAAACCTGGGGGCCCATTGACACGTTACTGGATAAACCTGGCACCTTTATTCGTCAGCCCATCACCGTGCTGGAAAACGGCAACTGGTTACTCCCGGTGTTTTACTGCCGCACACAGCCGGGTGAAAAGTGGGTGGGTAACGACGATATCAGTGCGGTGAAGATTTCATCCGACCAGGGTCAAAGCTGGCGGGATGTGGTTGTGCCGGAAAGCCTGGGGTGCGTGCATATGAATATCACTGCCCTGCAGGATGGTTCGCTGGTTGCCCTTTACCGCAGCCGTTGGGCAGACAATATCTATCTCAGCCGCTCCACCGATGGTGGTGAGAGCTGGTCAGCGCCTGAAGCCACGGTGTTACCTAACAACAATTCGTCAATTCAGGTGACGACGCTGCAAAGTGGCGAACTGGCGCTGGTGTTTAATAGCATGAGTGCAGCCGGGGCAACGGAACGTCGCGCGTCACTCTATGATGAGATCGATGACGGTGACGGCAGAAAGGAGCCAGAAGCAACCGGACGAAGCGCTTTCTGGGGGGCACCACGCGCCCCAATGACTGTCGCAATTTCCGCCGATGGCGGCAAAACCTGGCCGTGGCAGAAAAACCTGGATGAAGGTGACGGTTACTGTATGACAAACAATTCTCAGGAAAAACTGAACCGTGAGTTTTCCTACCCGAGCATTAAACAGGATGCACAGGGTACCTTACATATCGCGTATACCTATTTCCGCCAGGCGATTAAATATGCGCGCGTCACACCCGACTGGGTGAAGGAGTAAGCAGATGATTATCGGCAATCTGAACGCCCTGCCGCTGGCAGGGTTACCCGAATCCTTACTGGCTCTGCTCCGGTTACCCGACTGTTCTCTTGAAGCACTGGCCGCAAGGGATATCGGTAGATGGCAGCCGGAAAATGCAGCGTGGTTTTGCACGATCCAACAGGCCACCACCCAGGACGCCACGCTGCGTCATACGGAATACCACCATCTTTGGACTGACATTCAGGTGATGCTGGAGGGTGAAGAGGTCATTTATGCTGGCGCCCAGTCCATTGCCAAGGCCGGAGATGAAGAGCGCAAACCCGATTTGTATATCGCGCAGCCAGAACCATTACCGGTTAGCATCACTTTGCGTAAGGGAGACTTTGCGGTCTTTTTGCCCGGTGAACCCCATCAGGCCCTGTGTGCCGCAGGCGCGCCAGTAGCCGTTCGTAAAGCCGTCTTTAAGGTACCGAAATCGATGTCAGGAGGTTGAGATGCGTCACGCTATCGTTACAGGCTACAGTTCTGGCATCGGCAAAGCGATTACTCAGGATTTATTGCAAAAGGGCTGGAAAGTTACGGGGCTGAGCCGGACGCAGGGCGAGGCAGCCTTACCCAACCTCAACGGCATCGCCGTTGATCTCACTGATGCCGATCAACTCAGGTCGGCAATCAGCGGGCTTGAAACGCCGGATGCGCTGATTCACGCCGCAGGAATGATCGTCGCCGCCCCGCTGGGCGAACTGGACGGAGCGGCCAGCAAACGCTTGTGGTCGTTGCACGTTCACGCAGCCGAAGTGCTGATCAATCACTTTGCGCCAACGCTTAAGCCAGGCAGCAGGATCGTCGTTATCGGCAGTCGTACCTCGCGCGGTGCCGCCAATCGCTCGCAGTATGCGGCAACCAAAGCGGCGCTGGTTGGCATGGTCCGCTCATGGGGAATGGAACTGGCTCCTCGGCAGATTACGGTGAATGTTGTCGCTCCCGGCGCAACCGAAACGCCGATGCTGACCAAACCTGAACGGGCCTCATCCGCCCCCATCCTGCCGCCAATGGGACGCCTGATTCAGCCAGAAGAAGTGGCTTCACTGGTGAGTTATTTACTCAGTGAACGCGCTGCTCCCATCACAGGTCAGGAGCTGGTGATATGTGGAGGCGCTTCACTTAAAGCCTGATTCGCCGCGTGGTTAAACCCGCGTTTACCGGCTGGTTTAACCACGGCTGTCGCGCTTATTCCGGTGAAATGACGTGAGCCCTTCCCCTTTTTTATTCACATTACGTCACGGGCTTTGCCCCTGACGAATCCCCACAAAAATGAGACAGACATAGCAAGATGTGATCTACTGATTCTTCCACAAATTCAATGGGATCACCGCTATGCCTGCCCGTAAAGTATGTCAGAATTTTTTTCAGGATGCTCT
>NZ_VZPF01000100.1 GCF_008801695.1 Pantoea stewartii subsp. stewartii | reverse complement strand
GCGGAGAACGTGCGGCGATCCTCTACTCTCTGATCGTCACCTGCCGGCTTAACGGCGTTGACCCCGAGACGTGGTTGCGTTACGTCATCGGTCATATACAGGACTGGCCGGTGAACCGGGTCCGCGATCTGCTGCCATGGAAGGTCGAGCTTCCCTCTGCCTGAACGTCAATACGGTCTGAATGCGACGCTTACACTCTTTACGTACAATGTCCAGCGGTATATTGCTGTCGGCACTGCGCGCAGGGCAGGGCGCCAGGGTGTGATGTGATTATTTTCGTCCGGGAGACAAAATCGTATCGGCTGAAATTCTATACTCTCACTGTGAACGCCGTACTGATTTTGCATAAATCCCGGAGGAACCCTGAATGGAAACGCCTCTTTCACCCGTAAAACACCCAAAACGCGCTCTGATCGCGGGTGCGGTAGGCAACTTTATCGAATGGTATGAATTTGCCATCTACGGTTTCCTCGCCACAATTATTGCGCACAATTTTTTTCAGCTTCAGGGCGAGTCAGCGCTGAGTGGTCTGATCCTGACCTGGGCGTCCTTTGCCATTGCGTTCTTTTTTCGCCCCCTTGGCGCCCTGGTGTTTGGCCGACTGGGCGACCGCCTGGGCCGCAAGCCTGTCCTGATTACCGTCCTGATATTGATGACGCTGGCGACCACCGCTATCGGGTTAATTCCCACCTATGCGACGGCGGGCATTCTCGCGCCCGTGCTGCTTACGGCACTGCGTATCCTGCAAGGGCTATTTGCCGGCGGCGAATATGGCGGGGCGGTGGCGCTGATGACCGAATTTGCGCCGCGCGGTCAACGTGGACGCTATGGTGCCTGGCAGTCGCTGACCGTGGCGTTTGGCCTGGTTGCGCTATGGTTGCGTCTGGCAATCACAGAAACGCCGGACTTTGTACGCCAGCAACAGCAGCGCGTCAGGGCTGCACCGCGCCAGACGATAAAAATTATTTTCCTGGCGATCGCGCGCGTCATGCTGTGGTCCTCCGCAGGCTATACCTGTCTGGTGATCATGCCCGGCTATTTGCAGTCGGCGCTACATACCGGTATGAATCAGGCGCTGCTGATTGCCGTGATCGCTAATGTGGGCTTCGCATTGACAATTATCCCGGCGGGCATCGTCAGTGATCGCGTTGGTCGGCGTCGTGTCATGGTTAGCGCCAGCGTACTCCTGCTACTTATGGCGATGCCGCTATTAAAAATAGTGCAGGCGGATGGCGTGAGTTTGCTGCTAAAAGCGCTGGTGGTGCTGATAGCGGGGGGACTGGTTGGTTTGCTCGCCGGGCCGGGGCCTGCGATGCTGTCGGAAATGTTTCCAACAACGGTACGTTATACCGGGCTGGGTGTCGCCTATGCGTTATCCAATGCGGTGTTTTCCGGCTGTGCGGGTTTAATTATTACAGGGTTGATTAAGCAGACGGGCAATCTGGATATTCCGGCCTGGTATATGATGGCAACGGCACTGGTTTCCATCCCGGCCCTGATGACACTCAATAAAGACGACCACACGCGGGAGCTGACATAAAGGAAAAACGGGAGCAAACGCCCCCGTTTTGAACTTACTTACGACCGAGCAGGAAGCCCAGTACGACGCCCACACCGGCCGCGACCGCCAGACCCGCAAACGGGTTAGACTGCATCTGATCTTTGATGCAATCGGCGGCATCGCGTGCGGCATAGGATGCCTGATTGGTGTAGCGGCGGGCTGCACCACGGGCGCGGTGACGCGGCGAATCGGTGACTTCACCCCATTGTTGCTCTGCGGCACCGGCGACTTCTTTTACGGCATCTT
This sequence comes from Pantoea stewartii subsp. stewartii, assembly GCF_008801695.1. GTDB lineage: Bacteria > Pseudomonadota > Gammaproteobacteria > Enterobacterales > Enterobacteriaceae > Pantoea > Pantoea stewartii. The sequence goes on along the minus strand of NZ_VZPF01000100.1, from coordinate 12,101 downwards.
CAATTTTTCCTGACATGCTTCATCTCCTTGGTTATCACAGTCATTTAAAGCGTAGCAAACCTTCGCCACTGTGCTGCGTTTAGACGCATTAATCGTCTGTCAGGGAGGAATTGACCAGATGAAAACTCCGCCTGGTGATGGCCATCGGACTGGCGGAAGGCGCGGAGAGACGGGCATGAAGCGGACAGGGCGCGTTAACGCCACCACGCGAAGGGCCCGGCGAGGAAAATTATTACCAGCTGTTTCACCTGACGGGATGAAGTGGATGGGATCGCGTGTTGGGATACCAGCTCACCAGAAAATGCCGCAGATGGTCAAAGCACCACTCGGCATCCTCGGCCTGCTGGCAGTAATACTGAATCGTGATTTTTTCATAATGGCGCTGGCGTTGCTGTAGCGGTGACCAGCCCCAGTCAAGTACACAACGGGCAAAGTTCACCAGCGTGTCGGTTGCCAGCGTGTGCTGCTGCTCTTGTTCCTTCAGATAGTCATAAAAGGCGGCTTCTAGCTGGAGTGCCTCCTTGTGAGAACAGTGAAGGAATTCGGGCCGAAAGGCGATATCAATGAATCCGCATACCGCGTTTTCCTGCTGCTGCCAGTCGCAGGCCAGGGTCATCAACAGGCCTTCCTGCAGATTCACCTCTTCCAGTAAACGTTGCAGGTTAGGGGAGTGACGAATCACGGCGATCTCGTTCAGCCGTTCTGTCTCCAGGGTCAGGTCAATACCGCAGGGATTAACGGAGCCATCTGCATTGCGGGTAGCAGGGAACGGGAAATCAATATAACCGTTGTTATCCAGCCGTTTTTCCATGATGAGCCTGACCTGTCGCTTGACGTTTCCTGACACTATATCACGCAGTGTCAGGATTGCCCGCTTTACGGACAGGTCCAGGTAATCATGGTGTCCTGATAAGGGTTGATCAGACGAAACTGTTTATCGGACAGGCGTTGGGCGTAGTAACCTTCAGACGTCACCGCAGAGGGGACATACTGAAAGCGATCCAGCGACTGAAGCGGCCCGCTCTGCACGTTTACGCTATCCCGACTGACGCTGAACGCGGTGACCAGATCGAATACCGTTCCCTGCGTTTGCCCCAGTGACTGACCGTAAATTGTGCTGACGTCGCCCGGACACTCCACGCCTTTCGGCGAAGAGGAACAGCCTGAGAGCAGTGCCATAAAAATGAAAAATCCTGGTCGCAACATAGCCTGCTCCTGCCCCGGTCCATAGAATGAATGATCGATTTTAGCCTGAAACGCGACAAATAACATGATCATAGCGTTTACGCGCGCCGGGTTGATTTGCTGTTTGTTCAATCGTTAAGCAGTGGGAATGTAAAAGATGACTTTCGGTGCAAATAAACGTTATTCTTGCCATCTTTGCGCGTCGCTTAAGCAAATTCAGGGATAAAAGATGAAAGAAGAAGAAGCCAGTCTAATGATTATTCGCCATGCCATCGATGCGCTGGACGCAGAGAAAAGGCAGCAGGTGATTGCCTGTGCGGCAGAAATCCGCGATGTCATGAGCAGTTTCGACAACGAACCTGCCGGTCTGGCCTTGATGCTGGTCGCGGCGGAGGTTGCGGCAGAGTAAGTTTCATTCGTCGCGCCTGGTATCCGCATGCGCGAGTGTCATCCCGCTGGCGGCAGCCAGTCACGCGTCTCTTACGGCCTGATGTGCCGTTTTTTATTGCGCGGTCGCGCTCACCGCGCGATGCTTTACCCCTGCTTACAGCGTCTTAGCGCCACCTGACATGTGGCCGCCCTTATTTTCAGTGGAGGAATCAGATGAAAGCAGCCCGTCTTGCCCTGTGCCTGATCGCCGGTTTCAGCGCATCCGCATGGAGCGAAAGTGAGTTTCAGATCCAGTGTCCCGGACGTCCCGTTATGACCGTCTCGCGGGAGTAATATGGGCTCAGCACGCTCTACTGGCCGAAACAGCATTTCCAGATTGCCGCAGGCCAGCTGCAAACCCGCACGGATAACGGCGACAAGGTCGCGATTACACGTTTTCGCAACGGCGATCAGTTGATTGTGAACAAAAGCAACCTCGACACCTTCTTTGTCTACCATGACAGCGACGATCTGATCCCGTGCCGCCGTACCACGACGCGTGAGGTCGATGCGCTGAGCCTTGAGCGCTACGATGATCGCCAGCGCAACGACTCCTGACCCGCAGCGATAAGGAAGATAAATGCAGATTACCCTGACTGACACGGTGAGCAGTAAGGATCTGGATGAAATCCGGCTGGGCCTGAATGCCTGGAACAGTCAGTTTTACGATGCTGACCTGATTAAACCCCTTGGGCTGTTCATCTGCGATGCGCAGGGCAGGAAACTGGCCGGATTGACTGGCACGACCACCGGCAACTGGCTACGCATTGATTTACTCTGGGTCGCACAGGCGCTGCGTGGGCAAGGCACCGGTCGCCAGTTGGTCCTGGCGGCTGAGCAGGAAGCCCGCCAGCGCGGCTGCCGTTTTGCACAGGTGGATACCGGCAGCTTTCAGGCAAAGCCGTTTTACGAAAAGCTGGGTTACCGTGTCCGGCTGACGCTGGGCGAGTACATTATGCATCATCAGCGTCACTATCTGACGAAAACGCTATGCTGAGGGCAGCGCCTGCTGCCGCAAATCCAGCGGGTGCTGCTCAGCCTCATCAATCGCGGCCAGCCAGCAGGGCAGTGTAACCTTTTGCCAGGACAGATGACCACGCGTGGTGCTCATCAGCACCACATCGGGACGCAGGCTACGGTAAAGCTCCAGCGACGCCGCCAGTTCGGCAGGATTGCTGTCGGCTACCAACACCGTTACCCAGCGGTCATGATCACGCGTCAGCGTATCCCCGACAAATAAATAGGTCGGCCCCTGCGGCGAATGGTAGAGGTAGCTGCAGCTGCCGGGCGTATGGCCGGGCGTGGGCAACAGATGAAAATCACCGAAATGAGTTTCCTGCTGGGTAAAAGTATCGTCCGGCTCCACAAAGCGGCTGATTTGCCCGAGCGAGCGGCTGTGACAGTACAGCGCGCTGCTAAAACGCTTCTGGATTACCGCTGCGCCCGGTGCAGACTCATGCCAGTGAGTAAGATAATGGCGAATCACGCCGTTCTCATCGGCCAGCACTTCATGATCGAGCGGATTTTCCACCCGGCCAATCAGTAAATTACCGCGCGGATGGCGCAGTAAAAACCCATGCATCATGATATCGACGGCATCGTCTTCCGGAAACTCCGGCGTAGAGATCCACAAATCGTCATACAGCGGCTTCAATGTCGATCTCCTGCAACTCCAGTTATGTGCGCAATACGGGATGCCCGCTTGCCTGTAAACTGACCTGTCCCTGATGTACCGCTAAGGTCGCCCTGGCACCCAACGGCAGGGTCACGGTGTCAGGGCCGTGACCGAAATCCAGATCGCTGATAACGGGCAGACCGCTCAGATCGCGGAGGTACTGCCAGACCGTGGCGAAGTCAAACCCGTTATCGTAGTCGGACAAGGCGGTGCTGGTGAAACTGCCGGTGATAATCGCCCGTTGCTGCGCCAGAATCCCACACTGGTGGAGCTGCAGCAGCATACGTTCAATCCGGAACGGATGCTCATTCACATCCTCAATCACCAGAATGCCGTCTGTGATGGCCGGCATCCACGGCGTACCGATAAGCGAGCTGATCATCGCCAGGTTTCCTCCCCATAACGTACCGTGCCAGGTACCGTTATCGGGCGTGTCACTTTTCCAGTTCACACTGACTGTAGGTGATGTCAGCGCCTGCCAAAAGTGCTGCAGGGTAAATTCGGATAAAACCGCAGCGCCAAAGTTGCCCGCCAGCATCGGCCCACTGAAGCTGATTATTCCGGCGTGTTGCAGTAAGGCCAGTTGAATCACGGTGAAGTCGCTGTGGCCACACAGTGCCAGCGGCTGGTCCGCTAAGCGGCGCTGTAACGCGGCATAGTTGATTGAGGGCAGCAGGCGCGTGGCACCGTAGCCGCCGCGCACTGCCAGCACAATATCAGGTAAGGTCGCCAGATCGGCCAGCGCATTGATATCGTCTAAGCGTTCCGAATCCGTACCGGCAAAACGTTGAAAACGCCGTGCGATTGCCCCCGTATTTTCAACCTGGTGCCCCGCTGCGCGCAGGCGTTCAACCCCCAGATGGGCTGCAGGCTGATTGTGGCAATAACCTGAAGGGGCGATAAGACGGATTGAACGTGACGTCATAGTAAATTCCTGAAATTAGTCAGTGACAGACGTCACGATAATGACGAAAAAGTGCCAATAAGTCATCCGACTACTGTAATTAGGATAAACGGTAATTTTGCAATTTACCCTGCCAGGTATGATAGCTTCCGCCACTTCTGCGACGAGATAAAAAATTGCTTAAAATTCGCTACTTTGTCATTTCAGCATTATTGCTGACAGGCTGTGCCAGTGAACCGCCGCATACGTATGTTAAAGAGAAGAATACACCGCTGACGCAGGCACCGCCGTCGCGTATTTCGGGCACATGGTCACTCTTTACCGAAAGCGCGGCCAGCCAGTACGGGGTGGATGAGAAACTGATTAGCGCAATTATTAATGTGGAATCCGGAGGAAATCCGGGCGTGGTCAGCCGTTCGAATGCTGTCGGGCTGATGCAAATCAAAGCGGCAACGGCCGGACGTGAAGTGTACCGCACCCAGGGGCGCCGGGGTCAACCGACCACCGCTGAGTTACGCGATCCCGCCAGGAATATTGAGATCGGCACCGCCTATATCAAAATCCTCCAGCAGTCTGCGCTGTCCGGCATCCGCGATCCACTCACGCTGCGTTATGCCACGATTGTTTCTTACGCTAACGGTGCCGGGGCATTGCTTCGCACGTTCTCGCGCGATCGTGACCGCGCGATTGCCATGATTAACGCCATGACGCCGGACGAATTCTACCAGCACGTGCAGAACAAGCATCCGGCGGCTCAGGCACCGCGTTACTTATGGAAAGTCACCACGGCCTACCGGGCTATCAGCTGAGTCGCGTTTTTTCTCCTCACCTGACAGAAGGTGAGGAGAAAACACTTAACCCACCAGCAGCCGGGCCGTCGGATAATCGACGATCAGCACATTGACATAACCGCCGCGCAGGGCTCCGCGAATCGCCTGGGCCTTCTCTTTGCCACCCGCCAGCGCCACCACCTGCGAACACTGTCTAACCTGTTCCAGTTCCATACCAATCACCGGATCTTCGTCGGCCTGCAGCACGGGCTGGCCCTGTTCGTCAAAATAATGCAGACAGATATCGCCGACCGCACCGCGCGCTGCCAGCGTGCGCAACATGGTTGCATCGTAATAGTTACCGGAGTTGCGCAACAGGGCGGACGGTTCTAGGTCGCCGATGCCGACAATCGCCAGGTCTACTTCGCCGAACTTATTCAGCACCTCGGCCACCTCCGGATTGGCCGCCAGCCGCTGACGGTCGCTCACCGAATGTTCAATCGACTGCGAAGGCAGCAGCCAGGCCGGACAGTTCAGCAGCGCGGCCAGGTTTTGCGTCAGGATAGTCGCCTGCACGTTGCCGTTCGCCCCCACGCCGCCCAGGAGCTGAATCACCCCTTTGCATGAGGCATTCAGCGGATGCAACGCATCGACCATACAGCGAATGGTGCCGCTCCAGGAAGAGATGCCGATCAGCTCATCGGGGCGCAGTCGCGTCTCCAGATAGTGAGCCGCCGCCGATCCAATCGCCTGTTTAATTTCGCTGACAGAAGCCTGTTCTGCCACATCCACTACGATGGCCTGAGGTAACTGATAGGTTTGCTCGATCGCTTTTTCCAGTTCAGGAAAAACGTTGGCGGGGGGAACCACGCTAATTTTCACCACGCCTTCTTTCACACTGCGGGTCAGGATGCGTGAAACAAACGACTGGGACAGCTTAAGTAACTGCGCAATATCGGATTGCTTCCTGCCTTCGACATAGTAGAGCGTGGCAATTTTCACCATGAGCCGCTGTTCGTCCTGCTTCGCCATCTGTTTTTCCTCTCGTGTTCTGCCCGCCATTGTTAACCACTGACGTGAAAAGCACAATCCAGGGCAATTTGTGATCGTTTTCGCTTTTTATCACTTCGTGCATAGACGCCGTCGTTCGTCGGGTGCATAGTACTTATGAATATTCAATCATTATTGAATATATATTCATAACTGTTAAGGCTGTTGTGTTTCTGCGCGTAATAGCAGGCGATGAAAGGGTAGGTTATTGCTGTCATCACGGCGAAAGAAGGGAGAGTTGTACCCTCTCTGAATATATATTCAAGTTCGACTTAAAATACAAAGGTGAAATATGAATCCATTTACGCTTTCTGTGGATGCGCTCGAAAAAAAGGCCCGGGCCGTACGCCGCCGCATCATCCAGCTTAACGCGGGCAGTCCGGCAGGCGGGCATACCGGTGCCGATCTGTCACAGGTTGAGATTCTGACCGCGCTCTATTTTCGCATTCTGAATTGTGCACCGGATCGAACGGAAGACGATCAACGTGATATCTATATCCAGTCAAAAGGTCATGCTGTGGGAGGATACTATTGCGTACTGGCGGAAGCCGGCTATTTCCCGCTGGACTGGCTGCCTACCTATCAACATGCCGATTCTGCGTTGCCGGGCCATCCTGTACGGCAGAAAACTCCGGGCGTTGAACTCAACACCGGTGCGCTGGGTCACGGATTGCCCGTGGCGGTGGGCATTGCGCTGGCGGCGAAAAAGAGCCACAGCCCGCGCCGTGTGTTTGTGGTGACCGGCGACGGTGAGCTGGCAGAAGGCAGCAACTGGGAAGCCGCGCTGGTAGCCGCGCACTATGGCCTGGATAACCTCATCATCATAAACGACAAGAACAAGCTGCAACTGGCGGGTGCAACGCGTGACATTCTCAATACCGATCCACTGGCAGAAAAATGGCGCGCCTTTGGTCTGGAGGTCAGGGAATGCAACGGCAATGACATGGCCGCAGTGGTGAATACGCTGGAAAACCTGCCTGTGAACGGTAAGCCACAGGTCATTATCGCGCACACCGAAAAGGGCTTTGGCATCTCGTTTATTCAGGGACAAGCCGAATGGCACCATCGGGTGCCGAAAGGGGACGAGATTGCGCGGGCACTGGAGGAATTAAACGATGAGTAATGCACAACACCTGGCCAACGTCATGGTCGACGCGTTAACAGATGCCGTACATCGCGGCATCGATGTGGTGCCGGTCGTGGCGGATTCCACCTCCACCGCGAAGATTGCGCCCTTTATTGACGCTTTTCCCGGTCGTCTGGTTAACGTCGGTATTGCTGAACAGGCGCTGGTCAGCACAGCCGCTGGCCTGGCGCTGGGCGGCAAAATCGCCGTGACCTGTAACGCCGCGCCCTTTCTGATTTCGCGCGCCAATGAGCAGATCAAAATCGATGTCTGCTACAACAACACTAACGTGAAGCTGTTTGGACTGAATGCCGGAGCCAGCTATGGTCCGCTTGCCAGCACCCATCACAGCATCGATGACATCGCCGTTATGCGTGGATTCGGCAATATCGAAATTTATGCGCCCGCCTGTCCAGTCGAGTGCCGCCAAATTATCGACTATGCGCTTGACCACAGGGGGCCGGTTTATATCCGGCTGGACGGCAAAGCGCTGCCGTCGTTGCACGACGAAAATTACCGCTTCCGGCCCGGTCAGATTGACCGGCTGCGAGAAGGCCACGATATTGCTCTTGTTGCCATGGGCTCGACGGTACATGAAGCCGTGACCGCCGCAGAGCAACTGGAAAAGCAGGGCGTTTCTGCTGCCGTGATTTCGGTTCCGTCCATTCGCCCCTGTAATACGCAGCAGCTGCACAATCTGCTCAGCCACTTCCGCGCCGTGATTACGGTGGAAGAGCATAACATTAATGGCGGCGTAGGCAGCCTGGTGGCGGAGGTGCTGGCGGAATACGGCTTGCCGGTTAAGCTTCTGCGGCTGGGGATTGCCAACGGCGAATATGCCATAGCCGGCGATCGGGCCGCCACGCGCGCGCACCATGGCATTGATGCCAGCAGCATCGCCGCGCAGGCGTTACGCCTCTGTGCAGGAGGCTGACGATGCGGGAGTCGGTGATTCTGGCCATTGATGAAGGCACCACCAATGCCAAAGCGGTCGCTGTCGATCGAAAGGGACGCATGGTGGCGCGCGGCAGTCACGGTTTAACGTTACAACATCCGCAACCCGGCCTGGCAGAACAGGATCCCCAGGCGATATGGTCAGCCGTCAGGCAGGCCATCATCGACTGCCTGGCGCAGTGCGACGGAGCAAGCGTGGCAGGGGTGGCTATCAGTAACCAGCGCGAATCCGTACTGATCTGGCAGCGCCGCGATGGCGTGCCGTTAACGCCGCTGGTGAGCTGGCAGGATCGTCGGTCAGAATCGTTTTGCCGGGATTTACAGCAGTCGGGCAGCGCCGCGCGCATCAGTGCTCTGACGGGTCTGGCGGTCGATCCGATGTTCCCGGCCGCCAAACTGACCGGTATGCTGGCAGCCATACCGGACGGTTTCGCCCGGGCAGCGGCGGGGGAACTGTGCATCGGCACCGTGGACAGCTGGCTGACCTGGCAACTGACGGCGGGCACGACATTTGTGACCGATCATGCCAATGCCGCGCGCACGCAGCTTTACAGCCTGCACCGCAATGACTGGGACGATGAACTGCTGTCACTGTTCAGCCTGCCGCGTGCGGCGCTGCCACAGATTACCGCGTCGGCGAGCGTGGCAGGCATGATACGCGTGAGCGATATACCGGGACTCGCACCCGGCACACCGATCCTGGCGCGCATCGGCGATTCTCATGCCGCGCTTTATGCTCAGCGACGCGGCACGGCGGAAGTGGTCAAAGCCACTTACGGCACCGGATCATCGCTGATGATGTCGATGGCCACGCCGCTGCTGACCGATAACGGGCTCAGCACCACCGTTGCCTGGCACGACGGCCAGGCGCGCTTTGCCTTTGAAGGTAATATCACGCACACCGGGTCCGGTGCCGCCTGGCTGGGGACGATGCTGGGCATTCACGATCCCCGGCAACTTACGGCACTGGCTGAAGGCTGTGATGATAATCAGGGCTGCTATTTTGTTCCGGCGCTGTCGGGGCTGGGGGCGCCGTGGTGGGATCTCAAGGCCAGAGGCCTGATCTGTGGCCTGACCGATGCGGCCACGCCCGCCGTACTGGCGCGGGTGGCGCTGGAATCCATCTGCTGGCAGATTGCTGACGTGTTTTTTGCCATGGAAGAGGACTGCGGCACAGCGCTTCCGGCCTTGTGCGTTGACGACAGCGCCACGCAAAACCCCTGGCTGATGCAGTTTCAGGCCGACGTATTGCAACGTCCGCTGCACTGCGCGCCGACCGCCGAAGCCTCTGCGCTGGGGGCGGCACTGCTGGCAGGAAAAGGGCTGGGATGGTGGCATCAGGGCGACGATATGCTGGCCTTGCAGGGCGGGCCGATCATCATGCCGCGCACCCATCTGGCGCAGCACATGCAGGATAACTATCGGGGCTGGAAAAACGCGGTGACCCGCTGTCGCTATCAGCCACAATGAACGGAAAATGAGGGCCAGACTGTAACAGCCAGCCCTCAGTACAGCGAGGTTAACGACTGACGCGTTGCGGGACAGTCTCTTCATCGTCCGGCACCGGTTTAAGATCGACCGGCGGTAAACTTCCGCCGCTGAATTCAACCTGACGGATCGGAAAGGCAAAGCGAATATTGCGTTCTTCCAGCGCCGCCATCAGTTGCAGGTTAATCTCCTGCTGAATATCCATGTAGACGTTGTAGTCGGCGCTCAGCACAAAGTAGACCACTTCAAAGGTCAGCTTCGAGTCATCGAAGGCCAGAAAATGGGCGCGGTCAAAGCGCGTCATTTCAATACCCTGAATGATGGTTTTCACCAGTTCGCTGATTTCTCGCACCTGCTCAGACGGCGTGGCGTAGCTGATACCGAATGTAAACACCAGACGACGTTGCTGCATCCGCTTGTAGTTATGAATCGTCTGCTGCAACAAAATGGTATTGGAACAGACGATCTGCTCACCGCTCAGGCTACGCAGTCGCGTGGTTTTCAGGCCAATATGCTCAATAGTGCCGGCAATATCGCCAAATACGATAAAATCGCCGTGCTCAATAGGCTTATCAAAGCCAATCGCCAGGGAAGCAAACACATCACTCAGAACGGTCTGAATCGCCAGGGCGATGGCAATACCGCCCACGCCCAGGCTGGCTACCAGCGCCGTGATGTCGATGCCCATATTCGACAGAATCGCCAGCAGCATCATGACCCACACCACGACCCGCAACAGAATGCCCAGAATGACGGTGGTCACCGGATTGCGCACGTGAAGCGGATCGCGCAGCAGGCTTTTTAACCACAGGCGAATGCCGCAGTCGATCCACAACGCCAGTTGCACAATCAGCGCCAGAAACCAGCTGTGAGAAACCGTCGAGCGCCACGAGTCGGGCAAATCGATGAAACGCAGGGCAATCAGCAGCGAAAAAATCAGCAACAGCAGGTGGCTGGTGCTGCGCAGTATTTCCACCAGGATGCCGGTAAATCGGACGTGGCGGTCTTCGCTGAAGTGCGCAATGCGGTTGGACACGAAACTGATCAGGCTGCGCAGCAACCAGTAAATAACGAGGGTGGCAATGATGACGATGGCGCTGTTGATCCACAGCGTTTGATTAAAAAGAATGGACTGAAAATGACGCAAACTGAGCCAGTTTTCCATTGGGGAGTGTCTCCTTGCTGGTTCCGGTTAAACGAGAAAGCAAGGAAAGCATAGCCTGGATGCGCCGCGGATGTGCGGCGCGGGAAAAGAGCGGAGGTTACTGGAAGCGTTGCGCTTTGTCGCGCGCCAGCCGCTCCAGGCTAAAAATCACCTGCTGCAACTGCCGTTCCTGATGGGGTTCGAGTGCCGTAAAACGGAAGCTCAGCCGCGGCGTAACTTTGGTTTCATTTTTACTGGTAATCATGCTGCGTTCACCAATATGCATTAACGTCGCATTGACGTTGAACTGGCCGTATTCACCCAGTTCCACCTGCAGATTTTTAAAATCGTCGCCGCTTTTCAGGCCGTCCGGCATCGCGTCGTCCACCAGCACGCCGATACCGCCTAACGATAAATCCTGTAATCGCAGTCGGGCAGCCGAGCCGTCAGGCCATGTGCAGTGACACCAGAACTGCGGGTCCATCGGTGCGCTGATGCGGAAGAATTCACGCCGCTGAATTTGCCACAGCACCTCCGGTAACGTTGCCTGAAATGCAGGCAGGCCGTCGAATTCCGTTTTCTCCAGCCCGGGTAATGCAAATTCAACCTTCGCGCCCTGGGTTTCGGCAAACACGGTAATATCGTTGCACTGCAGTGCGTAGTCGTTATCCAGATTATTACTGCCCAGATCAAAAACAATGCGGTTTTCATCCGCCGCCAGCATACGGCTGATAAACTGCCCACGTGAGAAATTCACCAGCAAAGGTGTTTGCGCCTGAAGCAGGTCTTTCATGACGCCCAGAACCGCCAGCGTGCCACGTTTGAGATAATGTTCTTTATCGGCTTCTTTCACTTGCTGGCTCCCGATGAGCAACGCTTTATCATTTATATTTATCCTGTTACTACCCGTTCGTTATCGGCTGACAATAATAAAGCTTTAACACAATAACCACTATCATAACCTTCACGCGCAGCATTTTTAAAAATTGCGACTATACTAAGCGCGTGAACCGCTTGATTAATCAGGCGATCGCCATTGACTAACCAAAAGGAAGGAGTAACAGATGGGTATTATTTCATGGATCATCTTTGGTTTAATCGCTGGTATCCTGGCGAAGTGGATCATGCCAGGCAAAGATGGTGGTGGATTCATCATTACTATTATTCTGGGTATCGTGGGTGCCGTTGTCGGTGGGTGGATCAGTACCTTCTTCGGCTTTGGCCGGGTGGACGGGTTCAACTTCGGTAGGGCTTTGTTGAATAAATCGAACTTTTGCTGAGTTGCAGGATCAGATCACGCATAATCCTGATAATGCAGGCAGTTCCGTGGCTAAGCAGAAATTCAAAATCACCAACTGGTGCAACTACAACAAGGC